>CAZSUT010000038.1:0-21681 GCA_964610095.1 uncultured Nitrospirales bacterium
CTGATCCCAACACCGGCGAAAAAAGGGCGGGGGCTCGCTTAAAGGATGTCAGCACGGCCTACGGCGTCCTAGGGGACCCGCAAGCCAAGGAGGAGTACGACCGGCTCCGCTTTGGCGCCCATCCGACGTATGGGATCAAGGCAAGGCCGGTCAAAACCGAGATCTTCGTCAGCCAGGCGATGGAGAAGCTCTACGAAGGCGGGCATGAAGAAATCCAGGGTCATCTACTGAGAAATATTCCCAAGATTCGGGAAGAGATCGAGGTCATCCGCAAGATCACGAAGTCGAAGATCGGATACGACGCGTTCAAGCCGAAGATCGTGGAGGAGCACGCCCGCGAAGCTTTCGCTGGCTGGATCGACGAGGATATGATCGTCCGGCGCAGCAAGATCATCCACGTGGCGTTGTTCAACTTGGTCAACCAGGGGGCGGCCGACCGCAAGCGGGAGCAGGAGGTGGACAAGCTGAAGCGCCGCCTGGAGAACGCATGGGAAGAGGGGCAAGTCGCGGGCTATCGCGCCGCCCTGGAGATGTTCTACCAGCGGAACAAGTAGGAGGGAAACGAGGCGGGGCAGTTCAGAACTGCCCCGCCTTATAGATACGGCCTATTTGTCGTGGGTTTGACGGCGATCCTGGCGCCGCTCTTTGCGATCCGAGCGGATATCCTTCCGGTCTTTCCGAAGGTCTTGTTTGTCTTTACGGATGTCCTGATTGTCTTTCCTGAGTGCCTCGCGGTCCTTGGCCAGCTCAGCCTTGCTGGCGCCTTCACGGCGGTCTTCTCTCAGCTCACGGCGGTCCTGCCGCCTATCGCGGCGATCTTCCCGCAGGTCCTTTTTGTCTTGCCGGATGTCCTTCCGGTCCTGGCGGATATCTTGCGTGTCCCTACGCACGTCTCCCTGAGTTGCGGGCGGAGTCGTGCTAGTCGCGGGAGGAGTCGTGCTCGGAGGGGTCGTTGTTTCCTGTGCCTGGCTGACACCGCTGATGCCTAGCAGAGCCAACCACAACAGAGTAGCCCCGCTTACTGTCCAAATTTGTCTCTTCATCGCGTCCTCCTTTTTTAGTTGTGTAGTCCTCGAACCTAACTATCCTCTGCCGTTAACCACGGCAAGAAGGGAGAAATGGTAAAAAAGTGAGTGAGCAAGTTGGATGCCATCGGGAGCAAAAGCGCGGTGCGCAGAGGGAACGGTCAGCAAAACCGAGGGTTGGAGAGGTGGGTTGTATGAAATCCTGACAAAATTGCCGCCTGGGGAAGAGGCCCTGTGCGTTGGATTACACCTGAAATGAGGTGAGGCATAGGCGGAAACGGGCGGCTTAGTGCGCGGCGAATTCTTCAGGGGGCAGCAGCCCACTCTCCCGCACGTGTCGCCTGATGTCAGGGAGCGCCTTCCAGAAAAACGCGGCGTTGACGAGGGCTGCGGCTCCTCCCAGCGCGATGGTTAGGGGCGTGCCAAAGTGGGAAGCCACGGTTCCGGCCAGCAGGCTTCCGAATGGCGAAAGGCCGAGGAAGACGATGGTATAGAGGCTCATGACCCGCCCGCGGAGCGAATCGGGCACCAATGACTGCAGCAATGTGTTGGTGCCGGCCATGCTCGTGACCATGCCGTAGCCGACTGCGATGATGGCGAGCAGTGAAAGCCAGAAGGACGCGCTGGCCGCCAGGGCCAGCAGGCTGAGGCCGAATAGCGCGGTGGCCTTGGCGATGAGTGTGCCTAGACCACGGATGCTCCCGCGCCGGGCGATCTGCAGGGCGCCCATGAGTGCCCCGACGCCGGTGGCGGCCATCAGCGCGCCCAGCCCGCCTGGACCGGTCTTGAGAATCTCCCCGGCGTACACCGGCAGCACGATGGCATAGGGCATGGCGGTCAGGCTTAGCACGGCAATCAGGGTCAGGAGGGCCCGGACGTGAGGGGTGTGCCAGGCGTAGCGCAGGCCTTCAGCCAGGAGACTGACGTGGCTCTCATGCGCCGTCCGTGGTGTCGGTGCGATCCGGATGGCCATCAGGCAGGCGATGACGACCAGGAAGCTCGCTGCATTCAGCAGGAAGCACAAGCCCTCGCCGGACGCCGCGATGATGACGCCCGCGATGGAAGGGCCAAGGATGCGCGCGAGGTTGAAGGCGGAGGAGTTCAGGCCGATCGCCGAAGAAAGATCGCTCCGGGGGACGAGGTCCGCCACGAGGGACTGGCGAACGGGCATGTCCAGCGCGTTGATGGTTCCCAGCAGCGCGGCCAGCGCCAGGATCCAGCCCACTGTGATCCGTCCATTGAGGGTCAGGGCGGCGAGGAGTGAGGCCTGTAGCAACGAGAGCGCCTGAGTTGTCACCATGAGCCGGCGGCGGGGCCAGCGGTCGGCCAGCAGGCCGCCGAACAAACCGAACGCCAGCACGGGCACTTGCCCGACGAATCCGACCAGGCCGAGCAGGAACGGGGAGCCGGTGAGGCGGTAGACCAGCCAGCTCTGGGCGAGGCTCTGCATCCACGTGCCGCACAGCGAGAGTCCTTGGCCGGCGAAAAAGAGGGCGAAATTGCGATGACCAAGGGCGCGAGCAATCACACCCACCCACCCAAAACGCTCCGGGACGCGTCCCTTCCCGTGGCCGAGCCCTTGATTGCGGGAAGCGTCATGATCGGGAAAGACCGAGTCGCGTCAGGCGTGGCCGGCAGGGGCACGTCCGTCGGCAGATTCCATCAAGGCCTTCATCGCAGCGATGCTGGAGCTGGCGCACATGGTGGCGGCGGTCACGATCGAGTTGTGCCCACGCGCCCCCGTGGCTGTGGACACGGCTTCGCCAAATTTCTTGAAGTAGCGGTCACGCTCCGCACCCTCTTCCGTGACCAGGAATTGAAAGGGCTGGTAGAACTTCTGGGCGTCGTCGAAGGCGGCCGCGAGGGATACCTTCACCGGGATCTCGTCGTACCCGGGTCCGGCTTGCTGACGGAACGCGTTGTTCATCTGATCGATCACCGCATCTTCCACGGCGTCCAGGAACTGGAGGTATTCGCTGACGGGCACGTAGAAGGCTCCCACGCGGTCTGCGAGGTTGAACAGGACTTTCAGGAACTCCAGGAAGGCTTCCCATTCCTGCTTGCGAGTCATCTTGCTCGCGATGTCGGGGGTGTTCCGCTTGAGTAGCGTCATGGACTCCCGCGCGATCATCAGCATCAGCTCACTCATGACCCAGGCTTTGCGCTGGAAATCGGGGGAGAGCCCTTTCTTCGATCCGTCCGCGGTGCGGATCGGCCTGTAGGTGAAGCTGGTGCCACATGTCGGGCAGGTGACCTGGAGGATCTCGCCGGCGGGAATGCGGAGCTGCTGCCCGCACTGGGCGTTCATGCAGGTGACGATCTCAGAGGAGTCGGCGGTCTCCATCACGCGGTCCCGCGGCCGGACGTGTTCCCTTCGTCCTTGGACAACTGCTCGACGAACTTCGCGCCGACGATGGCGGTGACCCGGTTCATGTGCTCGGACAGCTCCTCCCACTCCGCCGGGATCAAGTCCTTCTTGAGCTGCGGATGGACCCCCCACTTGGCACTGACCATCTCGCCTTCGCGCATGACCAGCACGTTGATCAACTGGATGCTGTTGGGGGCGCTATCCTGCGCGCCTGGCGGTGGGGGCGATCCGGGGACTCGTTCAGCCATGGCATGCTCCTTCGCGATGGAGGCGTATCAACGACGACCGTATAATACACGAATCATTCGCCGATCCGCATCAGCGGTGGCTCAATTGAAACTCCGAAAGTCATGTGCTAGGGTTTCGCCTAGGTCCAAAGCGGGGGAAAGCCGATCGTCTTTGCCATCAATAAGGAGGTGACCCATGCCGACCTACATCAGTCACATCAACTGGACCGAACAGGGAATCCGGAACGCGAAAGACTCCCCGAAGCGTCTCGATGCGGTCAAAAAACAGCTCAAGGAACTGGGGGGTGAACTGAAGGCCTTTTACATGACCCAGGGGACCTACGACGCGCTCCTGATTTATGAGATTCCCAACGATACTGTTCTGGCCAAGTTACTCCTTCAGGTAGGCTCTGCCGGGAATGTCCGAACCACCACGGTCAGGGCCTATACGGAGGCGGAATATCGGGAGATCATGGCTGGGCTCCGCTGAGGGGAGGAATGCATTCTCCGCGAAAGTCAGCCAGCCTTGCGGCTATTGTCCTCCTCGCCGCGCTCTGCCTATCCCATCCTACCGGCGCCGTCGAGATCGTCGCGCCGAAAGACGGCGCCGTCGTTCCCATCGGGGTGGAGTTGGTGATCCAGGTCCAGCCCAGCCCGGGCGACGACATCGATCGGGTGTATCTGGCCCATTCCGATGAGCACATGAAGCACAACCCCCAGACCGGCTACTTCGAGCAGCGGATCAAGCTGCGCGGCGATAGCCTGGGGCCGATCGAGATCGAAGTCTGGAGCAAAAACAGCAAGGGCGTGATCAGCACCGCCAAAGTCACCGTCCACGTCAACCTGCCGCCGGTGCTGCCGCTCATTTCGCTGCGTATCCATGCCGAGCAGCGGAAACTGGTGCTGGAAACTGTCGGTGAGAAGCGGGACTTGCAGGTGATCGGCGAATTCCCCGATGGCACCGTGCGGTTCATCTCGAAAGCCACCTTCGGCACGACCTACCAGAGCCGGAACGAGAAAATCGTCAAGGTGGACCCCAACGGCGTGGTCACCGCCGTGGGCATCGGGGAGACGATCATTGTCGTCCGCAACGGCGACAAAGAGGCGCAGGCCCAGGTGATCGTCAAGCCCAAACTTCCTGAAGGGGAGAAGAAAGAGACTTAGGAGGGACGCCCGGCCGACCGAAGGCTCTGCGCAATGGCCTTCGCGTAGAGCAGTTCCGTGTAATCGCGCACCATCCGGCGGGTGCAGAACCTGGGCACGACGCTGCGGATCGTCTCTCGCATCATGTTCAACCACCCCCTTGGCACCCCGTCCCGGTCCCGGGTGTAGTACAGCGGCACCACTTCCTGCTCCAGCATGCGGTACAGCGCCTCGGCGTCGGCGGCGTCCTGCGCGTTGAGGTCCGGGTCGAACTCCGGACGGCCGATTGCCCATCCGTTGGCGCCGTTGTACCCTTCTACCCACCACCCGTCCAGGATGCTCAGGTGCGGTACACCGTTGAGGGCCGCTTTCTGGCCGCTCGTCCCGCAGGCTTCCTGCGGCGGGCGGGGCGTGTTCAACCAGACGTCCACGCCGTGGATGAGGTATTTCGCGGTATGTAGGTCATACTCTTCCACGAAGGCGATGTGGCCGCCGAAGCCGTGGTCCTTAGCGAGGGAATAGACCTGGTGGATGAAGTACTTGCCGTGCTCGTCGGCGGGATGGGCCTTGCCGGCGAAGATGATCTGGACCGGCCGCCAAGGATCGTGCATCAACCGCTTGAGGCGTTCCAAGTCCCGGAACAGCAGCGTCGCGCGCTTGTAGGTGGCGAAGCGTCGCGCGAATCCGATGGTCAGGGCTTCAGGGTCGAGCAGCGTGCCGGAGGCCAGGATCTGCGCAGGATCCATCTCGCCCTGGATCCAGCGGAGCCGCGCCTGTTCGTTGATATACCCCAGCAGCTTGCGCTTGAGGGCCAGGTGCGCGTTCCACAGCTCCTGATCGGGGATGTCTGCGACACGCTCCCACAGGATGGGGTCGTCATGGCGGGCGACCCAATCGGGGCCGAGGTACTTGGCGTAAAGCTGCCGCATCTCGGGCGCGATCCAGGTCGGGACGTGGATCCCGTTTGTGATAGACGTGATCGGGACCTGCTCTTCCGGGACATCCGGCCAGACGTAGCCCCACATGCGGCGGGCCACCTCCCCGTGTCGGCAGCTCACGCCGTTGCGGTATCCGCTCATCTGCAGCCCCAGCACCGTCATGTTGAAGGCGGTGTCCACCGTGCCCGGTGCGCAACCCAACCGGAGGAAGTCCTCGCGGCTGATCTGCAACAGCTCACAGAACGGGGTGAAGTATTTCTCTATCAAGTGGAACGGAAAGGCGTCATGGCCGGCCGGCACCGGCGTGTGGGTCGTGAACACGGTGGAAGCTTTCACGACCTCCACGGCTTCGTCGAAGGGTAGCGCAGCCTGGCGGCACTCCCGTAAACGCTCCAGGGTCAGGAACGTTGCGTGTCCTTCATTGGCGTGCCACACGGTCGGCTGGAAGCCCAGTGCCCGCAACACACGCACGCCGCCGATGCCCAGGATGATCTCCTGAAGGATGCGCATCTCCTGGTCGCCGCCGTACAGGCGCGCCGATAGCTCGCGATCCCAGGGCGCGTTGGCCTCCACGTCGGTGTCCATCAGATAGAGCGCCACCCGGCCGACGTGGACCTGCCAGACCGCGACGTGGATGGTCCGGCCGTCCAGGTGGACCTGGATCGTCAAGCGCTCGCCGTTCGGGAGCAGGGCGGGGCGGATCGGCGCGTCGGCGGCGATGAACGGAACCGACCAGGCTTGCTGCCAGCCGTCGGGAGAAATGCGCTGACGGAAGTAGCCCTGCGGGTAAAGGAACCCGACGCCAACCAGGGGGACGCCCAGGTCGCTGGCTTCCTTGCAGTGATCGCCGGACAGGATGCCCAAGCCGCCGCTGTAGATGGGCAGGGATTGGTGCAGACCGAATTCGGCGGAGAAATACGCGATGAGGCTTTCCGCCATCTCCGGGTGCCGGCGCGCGAACCACGTGTCCGCCGCCGACATGTAGGTATCGAACGCCAGGAGGACTGACTCGTAACACCTCAGGAAGGCTGGGTCCGTGGACGCGGAGAAGGCGCGTTCAGGGTTGAGCTGGCGGAGCAGCTTGACCGGATTGTGCGAAGTCAGCTTCCAGAGCATGCGGTCAAGGGTTTCAAAGAGGGCTCTGGCGTCCAGGTTCCAGCTCCACCAGAGATTGTGTGACAATTCCCAGAGCCGGCTCAGCGAGGGAGGAAGCTGGGCGGGGCTCTGGGGAAGCGGTATTGGGTCGATCAACGAACCTCCTTTGCTAGTGCTCGTGCAAGGCGCGATACAACTTGGCATAGGAATTTACCGTAATCGTTGCGAAAATGCAAGAACCATGCTGGTTTTTAGTGCGTTGCTTGCCTCTCGTAGATATCTAACCCCTGTGCGTTCCCGTGAAAATCCTGGAATAGTGGAATCTCCATGCGGTGAATACATGAAGAGATTCCATCGGTGAAGCCGGAGGTTTCGGTGTTATAATGTCGCCGCGATGAAGCCCTACATCCTCAAGCGCGGTCCCGACAGCCCCGCCGAACCCAAGTTCTCGCTCAATTACGAAGACGAACTGAACGCCGGCCAGCTTGCCGCGGTGAAGGCCGTGGACGGACCGATCCTGGTGATCGCCGGCGCCGGCAGCGGCAAGACGCGGACGCTGGTGTATCGGGTGGCCCGCCTGATCGAATCCGGCATTCCCCCTGAGGGCATCCTCCTCCTGACCTTCACCCGAAGAGCCGCCGAGGAGATGCTCGAGCGGGTGGGCGCGCTGATCGGCTCTCGCACCGATCGAGTAACGGGCGGCACCTTCCACTCGGTCGCCAACATGCTGCTCCGCCGGTACGGGAGAGCGATCGCGCTGGAGCCCGGCTTCACCATTCTGGACCGGAGCGATTCCGAGGACGTCATCAATCTGCTGCGGACCCAGCACGGGCTGAACGACAAGGCGAAGCGCTTTCCCCGCAAGAACACTATCAACGAGATCTTCAGCAAGGCGGTGAACAAGCTCCTGTCGGTGGAAGACGTGGTCCTGGGGGAGTTCCCGCAGTTCACGGACGAGATCGAAGATTTGCAGAAGCTCTGCCGCGCGTTCGAGGTCTACAAACGGAACCGCCTGCTGGTGGACTACGACGATCTCCTGGTCCGGCTCCGCGAGTTGCTGGACAAGGATGAGGGCGTCCGGCGGCGCGTCTCGGAGGCTTACCGGTACATCATGGTGGACGAGTACCAGGACACGAACCGCCTGCAGGCTGAGATCGTCCGCAAGATCGCATACGCTCACGACAACGTGATGGTGGTGGGGGACGACTCCCAGAGTATCTATGCGTTCCGCGGGGCCACGTTCCGCAATATCATGGACTTCCCCAAGCTGTTCCCCGGCACGCAGATCTTCAAGCTGGAGGAGAACTACCGCAGCACGCAGCCGATCCTCACCCTGGCCAACGAGGTCATCAACCAGGCGGCGGAGAAGTACGCCAAGACGCTGTTCACCCGCAAGCACCAAGGCCCAGCGCCGGTGCTGATCACGGCGGCGGACGAGAACACGCAGTCGCGGTTCGTCGCGCAGCGCGTCCTGGAATTGCGGGAGGAAGGGGTGCCGCTCGGGGAGATCGCCGTCCTGTTCCGCTCCAGCTTTCACTCGTTCGACCTGGAGATCGAGCTCTCGCGGCGGAACATCCCGTTCGTGAAGCGAGGCGGGTTCAAGTTCATCGAGACGGCCCACGTCAAGGACATCCTCGCGCACCTGCGTGTAGTCGAGAACCCGCACGACGCGGTCAGCTGGAACCGGCTGTTGCTGCTGATCGAGGGCGTCGGGCCCAAGAAGAGCCAGGCGCTCATCGAGTCCATCCTAGCGAAGGAGGCGAACGGGCTGGACGCGTTACGCGAAGCGGCAGCGAAGGGATCAGGCCCCGGCGCGCAGGGCCTCCAGGACCTGGTCCGCGTCCTGGAAGAAGTGAGCGGCGGGCGGATGACCCCGGCCGAGCAGATGAACGCCGTCTGCGGGTATTACCTGCCGATCCTCAAGCAGCACTACGACGACTATCCCAAACGCATGAAGGACGTGGAGCACCTCTACACGATCGCCGCGCGCTACGGCAAGCTGGAGTCCTTCCTGGCGGACCTGGCGCTGGAGCCGCCTGATGAGAGCGTGTTCGACGTTGCGGCGGAGGACCGGGACGACGAACGGCTGGTCCTGTCCACCATCCATTCCGCCAAGGGGCTCGAATGGCACAGCGTCTTCATCATCTGGGCGCTGGACGGCAAGTTCCCGTCCGTCTATTCGATGACCGCCGACGACGAGCTTGAGGAGGAGCGCCGCCTTTTCTACGTCGCCATCACCCGCGCGAAACAGAACCTCTACGTGAGCTATCCGGTGAACGTCTACGACAACTCCTCGGGCATGGTCCTCTCCAAGCCGTCGCGTTTTCTGGACGAGGTCCGCCGGGACTGCCTCGAGACCTGGTCCCTGATCGACGAAGATGAATTCCGCGATTAGCAAGGGGACCGGCTACTTTTCTGAAAGTAGCCGGTCCCCTTTGTTTCTCATCGCCATGCTCCTTTTCCTTCCACCCATCGTCCAAGCTGGGCCGGTGCCGGATCTGCAAGGGGAGTGGGCGCAGCTTTCCAGGGAAGCGGCCGCGATGGGACTGCCGTCCCGGTTTCTCCGCCTCCTACCGCTGGAGTTCGTGAAGCTGGAGTTCGCCGAACTGAAGAATGTGGCGGCGGAATACCATCCGGATGGCCACCGCATGGTCTTCCACCTCAATCTGTCAGAAGGCAACCAAGGCAAACGGCTTCGGTCCCTCCGACAGATCGGAAACCGCGATCTTGCGACCATCTATCACGAGCTGTTCCACGCCTATTTCGACTACGTGGAGTTCGCTTCCGGCGCGCCCAGAATGACGCCGCAGGGGGCGCGGCTGTACTCGGAAGCGAAGCGGTTCGTGGCCTGTCGCTATTCCGTGGTCGAGGTCAGCCCGACCGCCATTCAGAAAAGCGCGTCCAGGAAGGGGAGGTTCGAGAAGCGACGGATCAGCGAGCGGGAAGGTTGGGACGCGCTGAATGAGACATGGGGCGTGTTCATCGGGTGGGCGATGTGGAATAAGCTGGAGGCGACGGACCGGCTCAACCCCGCCCTGCGGTGGGACTGGGATGTACTCGAGGAGTTCCTCGACCGGCTGGAAGCAGCGTACGTGAACGGAGAGCTGACCGGGTACTTCGAGCCAGCCAATCAGGCCGAGCGCAGGGGAATCCCGCGGTGGTATCTGGCCCCAAGTCACGCGATCAGTGCGCCGGAGGTCGCGCTGCTCTTGGAGGTGATCCTTGACGAGGCGCCCGGCATGGCCCGCCTGGCTGCTTACTGGCTCTCGGCTTCGCAGGATCAGACCACCATGTTGACCGCTGGCGCTTGCTAGATGTTATAGGTTATAAGATTTGCCATTCGATGATGTCAGGAGGACTGTTATGAAAAAGGTGATGTCAAGGGCGAGGCACGGACTGCTGCTGGTGCTGCTGTTGTTGGGACCACCCGGACTTGCGGCGGAAATGACAAGCCCGGAGGACACGTTGCGCGCCCTGGTGCGGGCAAATGCCGACAAGGATGTGTCCACTCTGGCTCGGCTCATGGCCCATGATGCAGACATCGTAAGTTACACCATTGGGGGGCGAAAGTATGTGGGCTGGCCACAGTTCGAGCAGGAGATGCTGGAGGAGTTCCGGGCGGTGACGCGGCTCGAGATCCCGATCATCGCGTTGAAGGTGTGGACCCGCGGAGAGGTCGCCTGGTTCGCGATGGAACTCGACTACATCCGCTATATCGGGGCCGGTGCAGAGCGTCGCCAGACGGTGCTTCCGTTGCGTGAGACAGGCGTGCTCGAGCGCCGACACGGCGAATGGCTCCTGACGGCGTGGCATGAGTCCTTCCGAGCTGAGGGGTCTCCGTTGGAAGTTTCCGTTCCGCTTCCATGTGCGTTGGGACAGCCGACAGTGACAGCCGGCCCCGTGGTTCGGATACCGGACCTCAGCGGCGAATGGGAGGTGCAGGAGGAGGACAAGTCCTACAAGGCCACGCTCGATCTTCACGGCAATGGTCTGTATTCCTGGCAGGGCGGCCGGATCGTGACCACCGTACTCGCCGGACAAAATTGGCAGGGCACCTGGCAGCAGGCCGGCAATGACCGCGCAGGCGGCTTCGAACTGGTGCTGTCCGAGGATGGTTCTCAGGCCAGAGGTGTCTGGTGGTACACACGCGTCGCCGAGAAGAGCGACATCCCGCCGCGGCAATGGGGCGGCACCTATGTCTGGAAACGAACGAGCGCGGGTCCGACGGCAGGAAACGCTCGTTGAAGGCAATGCGCGAGAAGTTTCAGGAGAACGCGGGCTTGGGCGCCCGTTTTGGGGAGAGCGCGACGGCGAGGAAGAACACGCCTGTGGCGAGCAGCACGATGGCCGGCCCTGTCGGCAGGTCGAACTGGAACGACAGCAGGACGCCGGTGACGGAGACGAGCACTCCGATCGCCACCGAGTAAGCCATCATCCGGTGCAGGCTGGACGTCAGTTGATACGCGGTTGCCGCCGGGATCAGCAGCAGTGCGAAGACTAGGATCGCGCCGACGGTCTTGAGCGAGACGACGATCGTGAGCGCCACGAGGGTCAGCAGCAGGAAGAAGAACCGCCGCGCCGGCACCCCTGACGCTTCGGCCATCTCCTGGTCGAAGGCGAGGAAGAAGAACTCCTTGGCAAAGAGGGCTAGGAGGCCGACCACGACTGTCGCTAGACCGGCGGTCAGTTTGAGCTCGTCGGCCGTCACCGAGAGGATGCTGCCGAACAGGTACCCGTACACCTCCGCGTTGTAGGTCTTCATCAGGCCGATGAAGAGGATCGCGAGCGCCATGGTGGCGGTGTAGGAGATGCCGATGCTCACGTCGAGCTTCATACGCCCGCGTTCTTCCAGCAGCCCGATGATCCAGGCCGTCCCCAGGCCGAAGGCGATGGCGAACGGCATCGGCGGGCCGCCGAGCAGGTAGGCCAGCGCCACACCGGCGAACGCCGCGTGGGCGGTCCCGGCGCCGATGAAGGCCAGCCCCCGCAGCACCACGAAGACGCCGATCGCGGCGCAGACCCCGCCGGTGAGGGCCGCTGCCATCAGTGAACGCTGGAGAAACCCGAGCGTGAGGAAGTCGACCATCAGTTGTGATGGTGGTCCGCGACGATGACGTGTCCGGTGTCGGTGGTCAGGATCTGCGGCCCGTACACCTGGGCCAGGATCTCCTTGGTAAGGACCTGCTTGGCCGGCCCCAGGGCATACAGCCTGGTCTTGAGCAGAGCGAGGCGTTCCGCCAGCGGCGCGATCAGGTTGATGTCGTGCGAGACCAGCACGATGGTGAGGTGAAGTTCCTCGTGCAGCCGCCGGATCAGGTCCAGGACGGTGTGTTGGGTCGTGGTGTCGATCCCCGTGGTCGGCTCATCCAACAATAGGATTTGCGGATGCTGGGCCAGCGCCCGCGCGATGAAGACGCGCTGCTGCTGGCCGCCCGAGAGTGTTCCGAGCGGGTGGTCTTCATAGTCCTCCATGCCGACATCCTCGAGCGCGTGTCGCACGATCGCGAGGTCCGCTTTCCCGGGTCGCTTCCACAGGCCGATCGCCCCGGAGCGTCCCATCACCACGGCCTCGCGCACGGTGATCGGAAAGAATGGGTCTACGGCGCGCTTCTGCGGGAGGTAGCCGATCCGGGCGCGGTGATGGCATCGCAGGTTCTGGCAGGCGCAGTCGAAGATCCGGAGGGACCCGGCGGTCGGTGGCATCAATCCCAGGATGGCGCGCAACATGGTGGTCTTGCCGGACCCGTTCGGGCCGATGACGCCGACGAACTCGCCGTCCGCGATTTCCAGCGTGATGTCCTCGAGCGCCGGGCCGTGCGGGTACCAGAACGACGCATGGTCGAACCGGATCAGGGGTTTGCCGTGCTCGTGGTCGGCGTGATGGGGATGGGTATGCGCCGGGTGAGGATACGCCATGGGTCTCGGCCTATGATTGCAGGGCGGCGATCAGCTGCGAGACGTTGTATTCAAGCAGCGACAAGTAGGAATCGGTGCCCTTGATTGTCCCGGGGAGCGGGGAGAGGACCACGACCCGGGCGCCGGTCTCTCCTGCGAGCGCCTGCACGATCTTCTGATTCAATTGTGGCTCGGAGACGATGACCTTGATCTTGTTGGCCTTGATCAGCCGGGCCAATTCTGCGAGGTGGGTGGCGGTCGGCTCTATGCCTGCCTGCTGGATGATGTTCCCTGCGATCTGAAACCCGAATCGCCGAGCGAAGTACGGCCACGCCGGATGATGAGTGATGATCCGCCGGTCCTGGAGCCCGGCCACGCGCTCCTGCAGGGTCTTTTGCGCCTGGTCTAGGCGACGCAGGTAGTCGGCTAGATTATTCAGATAGTCCTGCTTGTGCTCGGGGTCCACCGCGATGAGGCCGTCCGCGATGTGCCGGACCATAACCTTGGCGTTTTCCGGGTCCAGCCAGATGTGCGGGTTGCCCGAAGCGGACGAGCCGGCCGCGGCCGTGTGGTCGCGGATGAGGCCGACTCCCTGGGATGTGGTGATGACCCGAAGTTGGGGATTCGCGGCGTTCTTGACAAGCCCGCTCACCCAGACTTCCAGCCCCAATCCTACCTCCAGCAGCAGATGGGCCTGCCCCAGGCTTCTGAGATCGCTGGGCTTGGGCGAATACGAGTGCTCGCTTTCCAGACCCGTAATGAGGCTCTGGACCTCCACGTGTTCCCGTCCCACCTGTTCGGCGAACTCCTTGAGCATCGGCAAGGTGGCCACGACCTTGACGGAGGCGGCGTGGCCGGTCGGCGGGTGGACGAGCGACACGGCGAGCGCGAGCGACAGCGTCATGGCGAGAGGCTGCAGCATGGGCGGGACGGTAACACCCTCCCTATTCAATGTCAACGAAGACAACCCCACCGGTATTACTGTAGAATGCTAACGAATTCTCGTTAGCATTTGTCATTCTAAGCGAAGCGAAGAATCTAGACCCTTCACTTTGTTCAGGGTGACATTGTTGGGGAGCACATTATGGAGTTGAAGGTGCTGGAAACCGTAGAGAAGTTTTCGCTGCGGCAACCGGGTGCGATCCTGCTGGTCTCGTGCTACGAACTTGGGCACCAGCCGATCGGGATAGCCCTGCCGATGGGGTTCCTTGAGCAGGCAGGGTACGCGCCGGCAAGTCTGGACATCGCGGTTGAGAAGGTTGATCTAGAGCGGATCAAGCAAGCGCGGTTCGTCGGGATCTCTGTGCCGATGCACACCGCCCTGCGCCTCGGTGTCCGCGTGGCCGAGCTGGTCCGCGAGACGAATCCGTCTTGCCATATTTGTTTCTACGGCCTCTACGCCTCGCTCAACGTGGAGCATTTACTCCAACTGTTTACACCCGCCCGCCCCAGGCGAGACGACCCGTTGCAACCAGGAGCAACGAGTACCCCGATGCGCCCCTTCCCGTTCGCGGATTCCGTGATCGGCGGGGAGTACGAAGCGCCGCTCGTGCAGCTCATCGAAGCCCTGGCGCGACGCGACCCTCTCGAAATTGTCGAAGGGGCCAGCCATCGGGGAAAGGTTGTCGGGCCGCACCTGAAGCGCCTCCCGTTTGCCATCCCAAGCCGGAATGGACTGCCTGCGTTGGAGCAGTACGCGCATCTCGAACACGACGGCGGGCAGCGCGTCGTCGGCTACGTCGAGGCCAGCCGCGGATGCCTGCATCACTGCCTGCACTGTCCCATCGTGCCGGTGTACGAAGGCCGCTTCTTCATCGTGCCGGCGGAGGTCGTCCTGGAAGATATCCGGAGACAGGTCCGGGCCGGCGCGACCCACATCACGTTCGGCGACCCCGATTTTCTGAATGGCCCCGGTCACTCGCTGAGCATCGTGCGTGCGATGCACGCCGAATTTCCCCGCATGACCTTCGACTTCACGGCCAAGATCGAGCACATCCTTAAGCATCAGTCGATCTTCTCCGAGCTCGGGTCACTCGGGTGCCTCTTCGTGATTTCGGCCGTGGAATCCTTCAGCGACTTCGTGCTCGCGAAACTGGAGAAGGGGCATACGCGTGCGGATGTGTTCGCCGCGCTTGAGATCGTCCGTCAGGCGGGGATCACGCTTCGCGCGTCGTTGGTGCCGTTCACTCCGTGGGCGACGCTCGACAACTATCTCGAGCTGTTCGACATCGTGGATTCCCACGATCTGACTGATGCAACGGACCCAGTGCAGTACACGATCCGGCTGCTGATTCCGCCCGGTTCCGCCTTGCTTACTCGTTCTGACGTCCACCGGTTCTTAGGACCGCTCGATCAAGTAGGCTTCCAGTATCAGTGGACCCATCCGGACCCGCGCATGGATAAGCTCCACCGGGAGGTGAGCGCTGCTGTGGAAGCAGATGCTCGCACCATCGAAGGTCCGGTGGCCACATTCGATCGCCTTCGGACGATTGCGTATCGGTTCGCAGACCGCCAGCCTCCTGCGCCCACGGCATCACGAGCAGAATCGCGTGACCGGCGTCGCCCCCCGCGGCTGACCGAACCGTGGTTTTGCTGCGCGGAGCCCACGGAAAGCCAACTGCATCCGCTTCGCACAAAGGGATATGGAGAGATTTGAGGAGGCGCGTTATGGATTGCAAGACACAAAGCATGCAGTTGCAGGAACTCCTCGGGTTGGCATTACCGCCGGTGGCGATCGCGTTCCGCGCCGCTGCTCCAGCGGGAATTGCTCGAATTGATGCGCCGGCACCGGCGGGATGCGGGTACTGGCGGCTGGCCGCGGAGGGGAAGGTCTTCTACACCGAGGCGGCGGACCACTATACCTGTCCAGTGGGCGCGCACACGCATGGTGTGGATCTTCCCCCGGAGGTGGCGAAGGGCCTCAACGGTCTCGTGCAGACCATGGTCCAGATGCAGTACATCAAGATGGAGGAGATTCCATCCATCCCGCGCCGCCAGAGCCCGTTCGGCGTCGCGCTCTACGCCTCACTGGCCTGCGCGCCGTTCGAGCCGGATGTCGTGCTGGTGCGCGGGACCGTCAAGCAGCTCATGCTGCTGGCGGAAGCGGCCCAGGCGTCCGGCGTCGCCGGTGGCGGCGCGACGATGGGGCGGCCAACCTGCGCGGTGCTGCCGGAAGCGTTGCAGTCCGGGCGGACGGCCACGAGCTTCGGCTGCATCGGCAACCGCGTGTACACCGGACTGGGGGACGACGAGGGTTACTATGCGATTCCCGGCGCGAACGTTGCGGATGTCGCGAGTAAACTCGCCGTGATCGTGGAGGCAAATCGGCAGTTGGAGGCATTTCATCAGTCTCGCATAAGAAACTGAGATGCCACGACTACTGCTTCTATTACCCACAACCACCTACCGGGCTGAGGCGTTCTTGGATGCTGCTCGCAAGCTCAAGCTGGAGGTGGTGGTCGGCTCGAAGAGGGCCGACATGCTGGCTGATCCAGGTGATACGGCTTTCCTCCCGCTGAATTTGCATGATTTGGAGGAGGCAGCCCGCTCAGTCGTCGAGTTCGCCCGCACCACTCCGATTGACTTCGTGGTCGGCGTTGATGATCACACGACGGTGGTCGCTGCCGTGATCTCGGCGGCGTTGGGGCTGTCTCACAACCCCGTGACGGCCGTGGCCGCGGCGCGCAACAAACACCGCATGCGGCAGCTCCTGCACACGCAGGGCCTGCCGGTGCCACGCTTCGCCCTGTTTTCCGTTGACGACGATCCCGTGACCCTCGCCGAGAAGGTCGCGTTTCCGTGCGTGGTGAAGCCGATCAGCTTGTCCGCCAGTTGCGGCGTGATCCGCGCGAACGACCGCGACGAATTCGTAGTGGCGTTTCACCGGGTGGCGGCCCTGCTTGAAAAGCTGGGGGAGGAGACGCTGGGAGAGGGCACTGGTAAGATCCTGGTGGAAGACTTCGTGCCGGGACGTGAAGTGGCGCTGGAAGGTCTACTCACCAACGGCGAGCTGCGGGTACTGGCCCTGTTTGACAAGCCGGACGCGCTGGATGGGCCGTTCTTCGAAGAGACGATCTACGTCACGCCGTCGCGGCTGCCGGCGGCCGTTCAGCGGGAGGTCGCTTCCTGCGCGGCGCGGGCGGCGCGAGCGCTTGGGCTAGCAGAGGGACCGGTGCATGGCGAACTGCGCGTGAGCGATCGAGGCGTGTGGGTCATCGAGATCGCCGCGCGCTCGATCGGCGGTCGGTGCTCACAGGTCCTCCGCTTCGCCGCCGGCCTGTCCCTGGAAGAAGTGATTCTCCGCCATGCCCTGCGCATGGACATCCCCTCGCTCGATCGCGAAGGCAGTGCCGCCGGCGTCATGATGCTGCCGATCCCTCGCGCTGGGGTGCTGGAGGAAGTCCGCGGGCGGGAGAAGGCGCTGGGTGTGCCGGGAATCGATGATCTGCAGATCACTGCGCAGCCGGGGGATGAGCTGGTGCCGCTCCCTGAAGGGACGCGCTATCTCGGCTTCCTCATCGCGCGCGGGGAGACACCGGCAACGGTCGAAACCGCGCTGCGCGACGCCCATCGCCGGCTCGAGTTCGTCATCAGTCCCGTACCGGCGGAGACCCACCGATCCAGGGTAATGAGCTTCTGACAGCAAAAAGGGGACAGGACCCGCGAAGCTACGACGGCTTCTTGTTTATTTCCGCCGCCATTTTCTTGGTCCACTCTTCGAGGCTGTTGGCTTGGGAGGCCAGGTCCGGCAGGCCTGTCATGTCGTGCACCCAGACCGCCTGCACCTCTTCACCGTTCCCCTTGGCGACTTTCTGGATGTAGGCGATCTCGCTGTCGAACCGTTGGGGGAGAACGGCAAGGATGCGATTGACCCGCCGCTTGCCCTCCGGCGTGCCGTCGGGAAGAAGATCGCAGGCGTAGTGGACGATGTCCAGCTTGCCGATGGGCAGCATCATGGCAACCATGCGGTAGGTCGTCCCTTGTTTGGTGTGGATGATGGCCGACTTGTAGAGACGCTCACCCTTGTCGGGATCGACATTCAGCGCAGACGGATCTACGATCTTTCTCGCCGGAGCCGCGGCTTCATCCACTTCACCCATCGGATTTGCCTCCTTCCGTGAAAGAACCTCCGAGCGAACGGACTGAGCTTATCAGACTGATTCCGCAACAGCAAGGGTAGCTAGCTAATGGACAAGACACGTTCGTTGGCATATCCTTTCACTCCCGATAGGAAACGCATGCAGGGACGACGATGAATCCGCTCGTGCAGAACACAGGCGTGCAGGCCAAGCTCAAGGAGCTGCGACAGAACGGCTTCGTCCGCCGGCTGTGGGCCAAGGACCCCACGCTGTGGCACTCGGACCCGATCCACCAGAAGATCATTCGCAACGCGCTGGGCTGGTTGCATATCACGGAGCAGCAGGTGCACCACCTGCCACGCATCAAAGGCCTCGCCGACTCGGTGCGCGCGGAGGGCTTCAAGCATGCACTGGTCCTTGGCATGGGCGGGAGCAGCCTCTGCCCCGAAGTCTTCCGCATGACCTTCGGCGTGGTGCCCGGCTATCCGGAGCTGCACGTGCTGGACAGCACCGTGCCAGCCCAGGTGCGCAGTTTTGAGAAGCGGATGGACTTGGCGAAGACCCTCTGCATCGTCGCGAGCAAGTCCGGCACAACCACCGAGCCGCTGGTCTTCCACCGCTATTTCTTTGAGCGCATGCGGCAAATCAAGGGCGACCGAGCCGGCGAGAACTTCATCGCGATCACCGACCCCGGCTCACTGCTGGAGAAGCTGGCGCAGGAGAGCCAGTTCCGCGACATCCTTCCGGGCGTACCGGACATCGGCGGGCGCTATTCGGCGCTGTCCAACTTCGGCATCGTCCCCGCCGCGATCATGGGCGTCAACGTCGAGCACCTGCTCTATTGCGCCGAGCGCATGCGCCAAAGTTGCGACTCCTGCGTGCCGCCGGAGGACAACCCCGGCGTGGTGCTCGGCGTCGTCATGGGCGAGCTGGCCAAGCAGAGCCGGGACAAGATCACGTTCGTCACCTCGCCGGCGATCTGGGGCCTCGGAGCATGGATCGAGCAGCTCATCGCCGAGAGCACCGGCAAGGAAGGGAAGGGCATTGTGCCTATTGACGACGAGCCGCTTGGGCCGCCGGAGTTGTACGGGAAGGACCGGCTCTTCGCGTATATCAGGTACACGGCCGGTGCAGACGTGGCGCAGGACGCCAAGGTGGCGACGCTGGAGAAGGCGGGTCATCCGGTGTTCCGCATCGAGCTGGCGGACCTGATCAACCTCGGCGAGCAGTTCTTCCTGTGGGAGATCGCCACAGCGGTCGCCGGCTCGCTGCTGGGCATCAATGCGTTCGATCAACCCAATGTCCAGGAGAGCAAGGACTACACGAAGAACTTCCTGGATGAATACAAGAAGAACGGCCGCTTGCCGGAGGAGCAGCCGATCCTGACCGCCGACGGCATCAAAGTGTACGGGGACGCCGCCAATCGCCAGGCGCTCAAGGGCGCGGCGACACTGGAAGATGCGTTGAAAGCTCACTTCGCGCGGGTGCAGGAGGGAGACTATTTTGCGGTCAACGCCTATGTAGAGCGCACGCATGCGTCACACCACGTGCTGCAGGCGATCCGGCTGCGGGTGCGCGACAAAAAGAAGATGGCGACGACGCTCGGCTATGGACCGCGCTTTCTCCACTCGACGGGGCAACTGCACAAAGGCGGGCCGAACACGGGAGTCTTCATTCAAATCACGTCCGACGATGCGGAGGACCTGCCGATCCCCGGCGAGCCCTACACGTTCGGCGTGCTCAAGGCGTCGCAGGCGCTCGGTGACTTCCTCAGCCTCAGCAAGCGCAACCGCCGCGCGCTCCGCGTGCACCTTGGGGCGGATGTGAACGCAGGGCTCAAGAAGCTGCAAGCAGCAATTGAGAAAGCACTGTAGTGGACTGGCTGGTTTTCTTCTTAGAAAAGCTGCCCGTCCCCTAATCCCTCCACAGGGCGAGGCCGCCGAGGAGGCCGGCGACGTTGGAGACGATCTTGACGTTGCTGGGCAGTTTCACGATGATGCGTGCGGCGTTGCCCCCGCCGACATAGAGGCGATCATAGTTGAACGTGCGATCGAGGGTCTGGATGGCCCTCACCAGGCGCCTGTTCCATTTTTTCTTCCCAACTTTTTTAAGCGCGGCATCGCCCAGCAGATCTTCGTACGTTTTGCCCTTTTGAAGTGGATGGTGGCCGGTTTCCAGGTTCGGGACTAATTTCCCATCCACGAACAACCCGGAGCCGAACCCCGTTCCCAGCGTGACCACGAGTTCAACACCGTGCCCTGCGATTACGCCGAAGCCCTGCACGTCTGCATCATTGGCGACGCGCACAGGCTTGCCGAGTTTTTTCGACAGCGCGACTGCCAGGTGGAAGCCTCCCCATTTGCCGTTGAGGTTCGGTGCGTTCAAAGTGATTCCACGGCGGACCACGCCGGGGAAGCCGACTGATACGCGGTCAAACTCGCCCTGCTGTTTTGCCAACTCGACGATGGTGTTGATCACGGCCCCCGGTGTGGCCGGCCTGGGAGTCTTCACCCGGCTCCGTTCTGTGAGGGGCTTGCCGGTTGCGCTCAGTACCACGGCCTTGATTCCCGTTCCGCCGATGTCTATTGCCAGGGTTCGTAGGGCATGGGGCCTCGGTTTTGCCAGCGCCTGAACAGCAGGCTCCATCAGAGCGTTCTCCAGGCCCATCCGTCGCTTTCAATGAGCCGGTTGGCTTCGACCGGCCCCCAGCTTCCCACCGGATACTCCGGCAGCCATTTGGTCCCGTATGCCTTCCAGCCCTCGAGGATGCCCGTGATCCAGTCCCAGGATGCTTCCACCGCGTCGCGCCGCATGAACAGCGACGCGTCGCCGGCCATCACGTCCAGGAGCAGCCGCTCATAGGCTTCAGGTGACGGTACGGCGAAAGCCTCTCCGTATTGGAAATGCAGCTCCACGGGATTGGTCTTGGCCTTCGTGCCGGGAACCTTACAGATGATGCGAAGCCCGAGCCCCTCCTCTGGCTGAATCTTCATAGTCAGAATATTCGGGTCGAGCGGAGCGTCAGGGTTGGCGTTGAACAAGATCTGGGGGATCGGCTTGAAGAAGACCGCGATCTCGCTGGCCCGCTTGGCCATACCCTTGCCGGTTCTCAGGTAGAACGGCACGCCGGACCACCGCCAGTTCTCGACGAACAGCTTGATCGCCACGTAGGTCTCGATCGTTGAGTCGGGCTTCACGCCGGGCTCTCGGCGAAAGCCGGGCACATCTTCGCCCTTCACCTTGCCGGGTCCGTATTGCGCCCGCACGGTGTATTTCTCGACGTCCTTGCCCGTGATCGGCCGAAGGCACCGCAGGACTTCCATGCGGGCGTTGCGGACCACATCCGGGTCGAGCGAGTGAGGAGGCTCCATCGCTACCAGGCACAGGAGCTGGAGAATGTGGTTCTGCACCATATCCCGCAAGGCCCCGGCCTCTTCATAATAGGTTGCCCTGGTTCCCACACCTTCTGCCTCGGCGACCGTGATCTGGACGTGATCGATGTACTTGTGGTTCCAGATCGGTTCGAAGATGCTGTTGGCGAAGCGCAGGACTAATAGATTTTGGACGGTTTCTTTGCCGAGATAATGGTCGATGCGGAAGATCTGGGATTCATCGAAGACTCGCGACACGGCCTCGTTGATTTTCCGGGCGGAATCCAGGTCGTGCCCGATTGGCTTCTCCACGATGACCCGCGAGAAGGGTCCCTCGCTGCTTGGTGGTTGGACCAGACCGGCGTCTCGAAGCCCTTCCACCACGTCGGCGATCGAAGTGGGTGGGATGGCGAGGTAGAAAATCCGGTTGCCCGGGAGCTTCAGATCGGCCTCGATCTGCTCGAGCCGTGCTTTGATGTCTTTGTAGGCGTGGGGATCGTCGATGGAGCCGGCGACGTAGAACAGTCGTCGCTCGAAATCC
>CAZSUT010000039.1:0-21595 GCA_964610095.1 uncultured Nitrospirales bacterium
CATAGCGGGCCTCCACCCGGACAAAGCGAGGCGGCTCTTCCTGAGGCGACTTCGAGACGACAGGGGAAGGCTGAGCGCAGGATTGACAGAGAAAACCGAGGGTGAGCGCAGAAAGGATTCTCAACGGCACGGCAAGGTTCACGGCCACCCCCACCTGTGACATTAGCGTGCCTTGGCTTATCTCAGTTTGGTGACCTTGTCAAGCACTGCCTCGTCACCTTCTTCCAGGCCCAGTAAACCGGCACGCCCAGCAGCACAAGGATCAAGCCAGGCCAGGTGTATTGCGGCTTGTAGCGGAGCAGCTGGATCTCGATGAACAACGCCATCGAGATGTAGATCGCGGGCAGCACCGGATAGCCCCAGGTCCTATAGGGACGCGCCATCCTGGGCCTGGTCCGGCGCAGCACGAATAGCCCGCCGATCGTCAGGATGTAGAACAACAGGACCGAGAAGATCAGGAAGTCCAGCAGCTGCCCGTAGGTGCCGGACAGGCACAGCACCGAGGCCCACGCGCCCTGCACCAGCAACGCCAGCGCGGGCGAGAGATGTCGATTCAGCGCCCCCACGGTCGCAAAGAACATGCGGTCCCTCGCCATGGCGTAGTAGATGCGCGCCCCGGCCAGGATCAGGCCGTTGTTGCAGCCGAACGTGGAGATCATGACCGCGAGGGCCATGAGCACCCCGCCGCTGTGGCCGAAGGCGACCTCGGCCACGGCAGTCGCGACGCGATCTTCCGCGGCGAACTGGATGCCACGGTCCAGCACGGTGGCCCCGTCGGGCGCGCCCCGGAGGGGCAGCACGCACAGGTAGGCCACATTGGCCAGGAGATAGATCGCAATGACCAAGCCGGTGCCCAGCGCCAGCGAGCGCGGGAGGTTCCGCTCGGGGTCTCTCACTTCGCCCGCCACGAACGTCACGTTGTTCCACGCATCGGCGGCGAAGAGCGAGCCCACCATGGCCACGCCGATCACCGTCAGCAGGCCAAGCCAGTCTGCACCGCCGGTGCCCGGCTGGACGGGCTCCCAGAGGCGCCCGAAGTTTGCGGTGAGCGTGGTATCCGTCGCGAAGGCAACGCCCAGCACGATCACCCCCACCAGCGCGCCAGTCTTGGTAAGCGTCAGGACGTTCTGCACCAGCGCGCCGGTCCGGATTCCCCGCAGATTCACCCATGTAAGGACGATGATGGAGAGAATCGCTAAGAGATTTTGGGTGTTCAGCCCGACCGTGTAGGGGCCCAGCTCGCCGAACCACATGCGGTACGGCCCGAACGTGCCGATCTGCCACAGCCAGGCAGCGGACGAGAACCAGGGGATCAGGACGCCCGTGAACTTGGCGAAGGCGATCGCCACGGCGGCGATGGTGGCGGTCTGGATGATCAGCAGCATCGTCCAGCCGTACAGGAAGCCCCAGAGCGGCCCGAACGCCTCGCGCAGGTAGACGTACTGCCCTCCCGCCGCCGGCATCGCCGCGGCCAGTTCGCCGTAGCACAAGGCACCGATCACGGTCATGGCCCCCGTGACGAGCCACACGATCAGGAGGAGGCCGGGGCTGTGGACCTGCCGCGCGATGTCAGCTGAGACGATGAAGATGCCCGAGCCCACCATTGAGCCGACGACGATCATGGTCGCGTCGAGCAAGCCCAGGCTGCGGACAAGCGCGCCCGCGCCGGCTCGCTCCACAGGCGCGGCTGAGGTGGCCATCACGTCGCTCACCGAGGCTTGACCTCTGCCTGATGTGACCTAGAGACTAAGCGCATGTGTCGGGTATAATGCGTTCGCCATGGTGAAACTACGCGACCACGAGAAGATGAAAGGACTTTGGCCCCCCAAGTTCGAAGGGCCTCACGGCTTTTGGGACCAGGAGCATCCGGGGGAGGAGTGGGGCGACCTCGTTCAAGTGAAATGGGTCGAGCCCAACCGCAAGGGCGAGCAGCCGTTCGTGAAGCTCATCGTCCACTGGGACAACGTGGACTTCAGAAGCGTGGTCTGCAGCGAGGACACTGCATTCCTGAAACGGCTATATCAGACGTTGCGGGAGCACGGGATCGGAAAAACCCTGGAGGAAGTCGGCAACCTGCAAGTGGACTTTTAACGCCCGGTCACTCCTTGGGAGGCTCGGAGGCTTTCTTCTTCTGATGAAACGCATAGGCGATCACAATCCCAAGGACAGCCACCGCCACTCCAAACACGTTCCAGCCGAATTCTTCAGTCATAAGCCCACCCCGCACGTCACTCCTTAAGAGCTACAAGAATAGCACAGGACGGATCACGCGCCCATAACTATTTGGAGGGCGAGCCTTGACAGCCACTGCGACCGGTTCCTATCCTGTGCCCTATGGCGTTGATCTCGATCGAAGGCCGGAAGCACAAGCAGAACTGCGTGATTTGCGAAGGCGATCCGGTGGAGACGGTGACCACGCCGGCCTGGCGCTTCACCCTCTGTCCGGACCACGTGACCAAGTTCGCCGCCCGCCGCCTGGCCGATGCAGAGCGGGTCCTGTTGCTTCAGAAAAAACAGCCGGCCGGCGCCGCCTGGCAGCCTGCCGTCTGCGCCCTCTGCGTGGACCCGGCGGATCTGATCTTCACGGAAAGGGAAGGCACCTTCGCGTTCTGCCTGCCGCATTTCATTCGGTACGTCCTCCTGGCGCTGCGCCCGAACGAGCATAGCGTCCTCACGGGGCGGCTCACCCCAGAGCAGTTCCTCACGCGCCTCTCCTCCAAGTACTATTTCGAGGGGATGGCTGAACAGCCCTACTTCGAAGACCTCGCCGACCCGGCCTATGCGGTCACCACGGCCCTGTGGGAGACCTAGCAATGGAACGCGCCCCGTCCCGCTTCCTGGATGCGCTGGTCCAAGAACTGAAAGACCATCCCGTTAACACGAACGTGTTCTTCCGGGCCTTCAAGGACCAGTATCTGAGCCACAGCCAGCTGCAGACTTTCCTTCGCCAGTACCATTATTTTTGCAAGCACTTCGTCAAGGTCCTGGAAGGCCTCCTGTACAAGACGCCAGTGGACGCCCTCGAGATGCGCGTTGAGCTGGCCAAGACGCTCCATTCCGAACTGGGCAACGGATGCGCCGAGCAGGCCCACAGCCGGTTGCTGGAACGCTTCGCCGCAGCCGTGGGCCTGAGCCCCGACGCGCTGGATAAGACCGTGCCCATCCTGGAAGTGGCGGCATATCTCTCCGTGCTGCAGCGCCTGTTCATCGAGTCGGATTACCTCACAGCGCTCGGCTCCGAGATGGCGGTCGAGATCACCGCGGCGTCGGAATTTCGTTACTTCTACCCAGGGTTGACGAAATACCAGACCTTCTCCGTCCACGACCTGGTGTTCTTCGAGATGCATCTCGAAGCTGAAGAGTGCCACAGCGCCTGGCTGATCGAGGCCGCGGAGAAGACGGCCCACACGCAGGCGGACCTTGAGCGCGTGGCGGCTGGCGCGCGGACCACGGCCGACGCCTGGCTGACGTTTTGGCAAGGCCTGCACCGCGAGGTGTTTGAAAAGACCCCAGTCGGAGCCGTCTGATGAAACCCGTCGTCTCCCCCGAACAGGACTCGCTCGAACTGACCGACAAAGTCCTCACGCTGCACGCCTGGCGGATGCCGGACATGGTGCTCTACCAGCACGCCTATGAAGAATGGTGGCTGGCGCCTCTCGAAGACAAGGTCCCCCTGGTCAAGATCAATCGCGCGGGCCTGAACCTCTTGAACGCCATGAACGGCAAGGTGACCGTGGCGGCGCTGCTCGAGAAGTTCGGGCCCCGGGTGTGCGGGCCGAACGGCGAGACCGGCCGGCAGTGCCTGGAGCACTGGCCCGTGCCGAAGTATTCCCTGTGCTACTTCGGGGCCGAGCCGCCAACCGGCGATCGCGGCGACGCGCGCTGGCATCTCCTCCTGCTGAAGATCCGGGAGGGCTGGCAGGGCGCCTCGGAGTTCGAGGGCGAGACCCATCTCTCCGACTTCCACACGCACGAGATCGCCTCCCCAGAGGGCCACTTCGAAACTATCGAGACCACCGTGTCGCACTTGTTCCGGGAGCCCAGCGAGGCGATGGCAGGGCTCACCTACGGGCGCCTGCTGGCGAAGCAGTTGAAGAAGCTCGGCTGGTGGGACCAGAAGCCCCAGCTCATCCTGGAAGTCGGCGGCGGGCTCGGCTACGTCGCGCGCGACCTGGGTGACGGCCTCTCGCCCGAGGAACGTCAGGGCGTGCGCTACGTCTTCGTGGACATCACCCGGCCGTTTGTGAAATCCCAACTCGCCATGGGATGTGAAGGCGGATGGGCCGCGGCTGGCCTCCAGGCCAGCGCGGAACAGCTCCCCTTGCGGGACGCCAGCGTCGACCTGGTCGTGGACAATGAAAACCTCGCGGACATGACGCCCGTGAAGATAACCAGGTGGGAAGCGGAGTCCGGCAAAGGCGCTTCGCCGCTGCACCAGGAGGCTCTGGATTGGATCCGCCGCGCCAAGCTCCCGCTGGGCGCGGAGGTCCCGGAGGACTTCATCTTCAATCTAGGACCCGTCCGTTTCGTGGCGGAGCTCTGGCGGGTTCTGAAGCCAGGCGGCCGTGCGATCCTGGTTGAGTTCGGCATCGAAGAAGGGTTCTCCGCGCCGGTCAAGCTCCCGGGGCACACGGAGTACGAAGTGCAATACTCACATCTGCGGCAGGTGGCCCGGTTTCTGGGCTTCCAGGAGAAATTCGGCGCCCTGCCGCTCTTCCTGAACATGCGCCCCGACACACGGGTGCTGTGCACCGGCGCCGCCTACGCGATCCGCCGGTTCTGCGAGGCGGCGGGCAGGTCGTTCGCCATCCGCGCCTACACGGAATCCGAATTCCGCCACGCATTGGGGGATATGCTGCCGAAGCTCTCCGGCCATCACTTCCACGACATCTCCGACCCGGCCTGGTTCGGGCTGTGGGATTTCAAGGTGCTGTTGCTGGAGAAACCGGCCGCCGCGCCTGGGCCTAAACCGCAAGTCCGCGACGTCAAGGGCTTTCGGTGGGGCGGGATGCGGTGACGGCTACGGCAGGAGCGCGATGATCCTCACCGGGCCGCCGGTGCCGCCCTTGATCTTCATCGGCAACGCGATGAGGGTCGCCCCTTTCGGAGGGAGCTTGTCCAGATTGGCGACGTTCTCCAGCCCATAGAGGTCGGCGCCATTCAGAATTTGGTGGACGATGAAGTTCCGCGACGGCCCGTGGTCGATGCTGGGCGTATCGATGCCCACCCCGTCGATGGTCCGCTCCTTGACTAGGAACTCAGCCGCCTCCTTCGAGAAGCCGGGGAAGTGCAGCGTCTTCGGATCGTCGGGAGTCTCGCTGCCAAGGTACCGCACCTTGTCAGGCCAGTACCGCCCCCAGCCCGTATACATCAGCACGATCGCCCCATTTGGTATGCGGCCATGCCTGGTCTCCCAAGCCTTGAGATCCTCGACTGTGAGCCGGTAGTCCCGATCCCGGTCGACCGCCTGAGAGACGTCCACCACCACCGCTGGCCTTACCAGCCGCTGGACCGGAATCTCGTCCACCGTGCTCCGACCCTTGCCGAAATGGATTGGCGCGTCGATGTGGGTCCCGCCGTGCTCGGAGGTCGCGAAGTTCGCTGAAGCGTACCAGTACCCGCCCGCGGTCATGCCCCAGTCAGTCTTCTCCCACTGAAATGACTTGTTGGTTGGCCAGTAGACGGTCCGCTCATCGAAGGGGTACGTCAGATCCAGCAGCTTCCGCTCGTCAAGCTGTGCCGCGGCGGGACTTGCCCACGCGAGTAGCCACCCCGCCAGGAACAATCCCATCGTCATTGCCATGGCCGTCCTCCTCCGCCTCGCTCAGCCTGCGGTCTATGCGCGATCGAGGGCCAGGAGGCGCTTAGCCAGTTGCTGGAGTTCATTGATATTGACCGGCTTGGGGAGCGCCGCGTTCACGATCCCATGATTCACGGCTTCCAGCAGGAAGGGCGGCGTGCCCTGGCCCGTGATTAGCACGATCTTGATGTGCTGCAGGTCGGAACGCTTGCGGATCTGGTGGCAGACTTCGAGTCCGTCCCAATTGGGCATCGCGTAATCCGTGATGACGAGGGCCGGCTTCTCCTGCTCGATCAGGTTCATCGCATCGAGACCGTTGTCCGAGTCGAGGATCCGGACCGGTAAAGCTTTCAGCGCTGAGCGGAACAATGACCGGACTGAAGGTTCATCATCAACTATTAGGATTGTCTGCAGCTTCTCAGCGGGTTCGGTCACGTGAGGCTCCACCGTAGGAACGTGAGGTTATCATATTCACCTAGTGTAAATCAATAAGATCCCATAACCAAGCAGCGCAATAGGGATTCTCAAGCACAGATGTTGTAGCCGTAGTTGAGCGCTACCCACCGGAGTCTCTTCTTTGAGAGAAGCAGAAGATGTGCCAAGTTCCGTTTTTAGGATATCAGTCGAAAATCACAACGGTAGGAAATACGGCTCGAGCGAGATCGCATCGAGGTAGATACAGGCTGTATCTACTCGCAACACGGATTTTGCGCAGAGGGACCTGTCCAGCATAGGGTTAGACCGGCGGGAACCGGGTGATGCTAACCGGAGTGTAATCTAGCCGTGGCCCGCCGGCGGTGTAATAGCACAGCGTGTGCTTAAGCCAGTTTACGTCGTCGCGCTTGGGAAAGTCGGCCCGGTAATGCGCGCCGCGGGACTCACTGCGGGCGAGCGCGCCGGCCACCACGGTCTCGGCCAGATCTACCAACGATCCGAGCTCCAGGGCAGTGATGAGATCGGTGTTGAAGACCTGGCCGCGATCGTCCAACCGGACGCGCGCGGCGCGGGCTTTCAAGGTCCGCACAGCGGCCAATGCCTCGGTCATCCTGTCCTGCGTGCGCACGAGCCCGAGCTGGCTGGCCAGCACCTTGCCCAATTCCTCGCGCACCTGCCAGGGCCGCTCCCCTCCTTCATTCTTCATGAGCTTGGCGATCCGCGCGTCCTCCCGCTGAAGCGCACCGGCGTCGTCCCGCGGCGGGCTCGCGGTCGCCACGTACTCTGAAGCCCGCAGACCGGCTCGCCGCCCGAAGACGATCGTCTCCAGCAAGGAGTTCCCGCCCAGGCGGTTAGCCCCGTGGATGCTGACGCAGGCGCATTCCCCTGCGGCGTAGAGGCCGGCGATGGCAGCCTCGCCACACGCGTTGGTCTTGATGCCGCCCATTACATAGTGAGCTCCCGGCCGCACCGGGATCGGCGATTCGATCGGGTCCACGCCGGCGAAGTCCAGCGCGAGTTGGCGGATCTGCGGCAGCCGCTCCAGAATCCGCCCGCGGCCCAGGTGCCGCAGGTCCAGCAGCACGCAGCCGTCCACGCCGCGCCCCTCGGCGATCTCCGTGCCGATCGCCAGCGAGACGGTGGACCGCGTGGCGAGTTCCAGCTGCTCTGGCGCGTACTTCTTCATGAACCGCTCGCCCAGCGTATTTAACAGATAGCCGCCTTCGCCGCGCGCGCCCTCGGTGATTAGGATGCCGGTGTCCTTCAAGGTGGTCGGGTGGAACTGGATGAACTCCATGTCCATCAGCGGCGCGCCGGCCCGGTAGGCCATGCTCATGCCGTCTCCCGTGTTGATGACGGCGTTGGTGCTGGTGAGATAGATCCGGCTGCAGCCGCCGGTCGCCAAAATGACGGCCTTGGCTCCGATGGCGTGCAGGCAGCCATTCAGGACGTCCCAAGCGATGACGCCCCGGCAGACGCCGTCCTCGACGATGAGCGACGTGACGTGCCACTCTTCGTAGACGAACACCTGGCGCTTCAGGAGCTGCTCGTACATGGCGTGCAGGAGCGCGTGGCCGGTGCGGTCCGCAGCGTAGCAGGTACGCGGAAAGCCGGCGCCGCCGAACGGACGCTGGGCGATGCGGCCTTGCTCGTCCCGGCTGAAGATCACCCCCATGCGCTCCAGCGCATGGATGTCATCCGGGGCCTCGCGGCACATCGCCTCGATGGCGTCCTGATCGCCGAGCCACAGGCCGCCCTTGGCGGTGTCATAGGCGTGCTTCTCCCAAGAGTCGTTCTCGCCCAAGGCCGCGTTGATGCCGCCCTGTGCTGCGACGGAATGGCTGCGGACGGGATGGACCTTTGAGACGATGGCCACGTCGAGGCCCGGCGCGACGGCCACGGCCGCCCGCATGCCGGCCAGACCGGCCCCGACGATCAGAATGTCATGGACTTTTTCCAGGCACCCCATAACGCGCGGGTCATGAATACCCTATCGCGCACCCCCTTGGCAAACCACCGCGACCATGCTAACCTTCCAAGGTGTCTATCCTTGCCACGGACCTATCCCCAACGTGTTGGTCCCCCGCGCCTTGGTCTATACTACTCGATGTGTGACCTTGGAGGCTTGTAGGTGATCAATCTCTCGGCCGACCGGTTCGTCCATCGCCACCTCGGCCCGACGGACGCTGACATTCAGGAGATGCTCGCAACGCTGGGGCTGCAGTCGCTGGAGGCGCTGGTCGAGGCGACTGTCCCGGAAGACATCCGGATGCGCAAGCCCCTGGCGCTTGACCCGAACATGGGCGAGTTCGAGGCGCTGGCGAAACTGCGAGTCCTGCACGACCGGAACCAGGTATTCCGCTCCTACATCGGGATGGGCTACTACGACTGCATCACCCCGCCGGTGATCCAGCGCAATATCTTAGAAAATCCCGGTTGGTACACCCAGTACACGCCGTACCAGGCGGAGATCGCGCAGGGACGCCTGGAGGCGCTTCTCACCTTTCAGACGATGGTGGCCGACCTGACCGGCCTGCCGCTCGCCAACGCGTCACTGCTGGAAGAGGCAACGGCAGGGGCCGAAGCCATGATGATGTGCCTGCGCATCAAGGGCGACGGGAAGAAAGGGTTCTTCGTCGCGCAGGACTGCCACCCGCAGACCATCGCGGTGCTGCAAACGCGGGCCCAGCCCTTCGGGATCACCCTGCACATCGGCCCGCCCGAGTCGATTGACTTCCAGAAGCAGGACCTCTTCGGCGTCCTGCTGCAGTACCCGGCGACGGACGGCTCCGTCCGCGACTACAGCGCCCTGGTGGCGCAGGCCCACGCGGCCGGCGCGATGGTGGTGGTCGCCACCGACCTGCTGGCCCTCACGCTGTTGCGCCCGCCGGGCGAGTTCGGCGCCGACATCGCCGTCGGCTCGAGCCAGCGCTTCGGCGTGCCGCTCGGTTTCGGCGGCCCGCACGCCGCGTTCCTCTCCACGAAAGACGAGTACAAGCGCCAGCTGCCCGGCCGCATCGTGGGCCTGTCACGCGACGCACACGGGAAGCCGGCCTACCGACTGGCCCTGCAGACGCGCGAGCAGCACATCCGCCGCGACAAGGCGACGAGCAACATCTGCACGGCCCAGGTATTGCTGGCCGTGATGGCCAGCATGTATGCGGTCTATCACGGACCGGAGGGGCTGCGGCGGATCGCCGAGCGCGTGCACGGCTTCGCGGGGGTGCTCGCCGAAGGCCTACGTCGCATGAGCTACAATCTCGGCAGCGAGCCCTTCTTCGACACCATCCGCGTCTGGCCGGACGAGCATTCTGGGAAACGCGTCCTATCATTGGCGCAGGAGCACCGCATCAATCTGCGGCAGTTCGAGGACAGCTCCCTCGGCATTGCGCTGGACGAAGTCACCACAACGGCGGAGGTGCAGACGCTCTTCGAGATCTTCGGTGGAGGCCGGCCGGTGCCCTTCACCGTGGTGGACCTCGCCGCCAAGGCCGACTACTCCTTCCCGCCCGCGCTGGCGCGGTCGAGCAAGTACCTCACGCACGAAGTCTTCAACCGGTATCACTCCGAGCACGAGATGCTCCGGTACATGCACCGCCTGGAGTCGCGGGACCTCTCGCTGGTGCATTCCATGATCCCGCTCGGCTCCTGCACGATGAAGCTCAACGCCACCGTGGAGATGATCCCCGTCACCTGGAAAGGGTTCAGCCGCATCCATCCCTTCGCCCCGCCCGACCAGACACGCGGGTACCAGGAGCTCTTCCAGCAGTTAGAAAGCTGGCTGGCGGAGATCACCGGCTTCTCATCGATCTCGCTGCAGCCGAACGCCGGCTCGCAGGGCGAGTACGCCGGGCTGATGGTGATTCGGGCCTATCACCGCCACCGGGGCGAGAGCCAGCGCGACGTCTGCCTGATTCCGGTCTCGGCGCACGGCACCAATCCGGCCAGCGCGGTCATGGCCGGGCTCAAAGTGGTGCCGGTGGCCTGCGACGAGCGCGGCAACATTGATCTTGGCGATCTGGAAGCCAAGGCCCAGCAACACCGCGACAAACTGGCCGCGCTGATGATCACCTACCCATCAACCCACGGGGTGTTCGAGGAGAGCGTGCGCCGAGTCTGCCGGACCGTCCACGACTACGGCGGGCAGGTGTATATGGACGGCGCGAACATGAACGCCCAGGTTGGGCTCTGCCGGCCGGGAGAAATCGGCGCCGACGTGTGCCATCTGAATCTTCATAAGACCTTCTGCATCCCGCACGGGGGCGGCGGGCCTGGCATGGGGCCTATTGGCGTGGTCGCGCATCTGGCGCCGTTCCTGCCGGGGCACCCGGTCACGAACTTGGGCGGGAAGGAGTCGATCGGACCGATCGCCGCCGCGCCCTACGGGAGCCCGAGCATCCTGACGGTTTCGTGGATCTACATCGCGCTGATGGGCGGCGACGGGCTGACCAAGGCGACCAAGGTAGCGATCCTGAACGCCAACTACATGGCCAAGCGGCTGGAGAAGCATTTCCCGATCGTCTACACCGGCAAGAACGGGTTCGTGGCGCACGAGTTCATCCTAGACCTTAGACACTTCAAGGAGAGCGCCGGCGTCGAGGCGATGGACGTCGCCAAGCGGCTGATGGACTACGGGTTCCACGCGCCGACGGTGTCCTGGCCGGTGCCGGGCACTCTGATGATCGAGCCGACGGAGAGCGAGTCGAAGGCGGAGTTGGACCGGTTTTGCGAGGCGATGATCGCGATCCGCGGGGAGATTCAGGAGATCGTCGAGGGGCGCGTGCCGCGCGACAACAACGTTCTCAAGAACGCCCCGCACACTGCCGAAGCCGTGACAGCCACGCAGTGGCCGCATCCCTACAGCCGCGAGCAGGCGGCCTTCCCCGCGCCGTGGGTGCGCGAGCGCAAGTTCTGGCCAGCAGTCGGACGCATTGACGACGCCTACGGCGACCGCCACCTCGTCTGCACCTGCCCTCCGATGGAGAACTACTCCGCCTGATAGGGGGAGTGGCCTTGCCCAGCCTCCCCGAGTTATACTAAAGTTAAGTCGATTCGATTGGCTTACATTCTCCTGGTGGGGGTCATGCTTCGCCAATCCCTACTGGTGCTGGCCGTTCCCTTGGCGGTCTTGGTCGCAAGTTGGGGCTGCGCCAGCAGCCCGCCCCGCGGCGATCCTCAGAGACAAGTCGTCGGGAACGGGACCTCACTGACCGCCCATTCCCAGCTTGAGCAGCAATTAGCTGCCCTCGCCATTCAACTCACCTCCGAGTTCAGCACTCATCAGGTCAACCGCGTCGCCGTGCTGCCGTTCGAGAACACGACCGGGCAGAAGCCCGACTCCTTGGGAACCTATCTGGCCGAGAAGATCACGCATTTGCTGGTCGCCAACCGTCCGGCCACGGTCGTCGAACGCACGTTCCTGGATAAAGTGGTGGATGAGATCGCGCGGGGGTACTCCGGGCGGTTTGATGAAGGGTCACTCAAGAAAGTCGGGCGCCTGCTGAATGCGGATACCTTGATCGTGGGGAGCTATATCAGGCTGACCAACGGCCTGACCGAAGTCATGGCTAGAGCCGTTTCCGTGGAGACCGGCGAGATCGTGGGAGCCGGTTCCACGACCATCGCCACGAATCTCATCCCGAATATTCCTAGCGCCGAGCGCATGCCGCTCCAAGCCAAAAGGGAGCGTCCCTTCTTAGAACAAAATTCAGAGGGGCGCACCACAGAAATCCAGGGGCCCGGAACGTTCAACATTGTTCCTTCTCCGCCACCGGTCGCTTCGTACGCACCGCCGCAGTACCCGACGTATCCGACTTATCCAACCCCTCAGATTATCGTTCCTTACTACAGCTATAGCTATGCGCCACTCTCGCCACCTGTCATCTACAGCGCTCCTCTCATTCCACGCTTCTTCAGTCCAGGGCCACGGCCGAGGGTCTTCTTCTCCAGGCCTTCCAGGTCCCACGGCCGGCGACGCTGAAAGTTACGCGGCTTAAATCTGTCTGACCATTCTATGACTCGTCCTGTCGGCATCTTGGAAAAGGAGGCTGGTATGGCAAAGCTGATATGGGTGTTGTCGCAAGGAATTATCGTCGTCGGTATGGCGATTGGTAGCGCCTCTTTCTTCGGATGCGCGTCCACTACGCCCCCTCCCGAACGGTCTACTAGCGAAATCAAGCGCGACGCGGACCGGGCTTTCGAGAAGATGAAACAGGAAGAGCGCGAATACCGTGGCGAAGGCGGAACGACGCGCTAAGTTTCTACTCTGTCATTCTGAGCGCAGCGAAGAATCTCGAGGAAGCCGTCTGGATAGAAAGTCGACAGCGGCCTAGCTAAACCTTCCTTAAAGTTCAGATGGAGAGAAGCCAAAATACTGCTTGATGTGATGCCGCTTCATGTAGGAAAGAGTCTTGTAAGAGTTAAAGGTTACGATCGGAAAACCTAAGAGCCAAAAATACAGGTATCCCTACCCCATCTCCTGCGTCGCCGCGTTACTTGCCGAACAGTCCTTTGACGCCCTCGACCGCTTTCGAGCCAGCCTTTCCCGCCTCGCTGCCGAGGCCCTTGGCCGCTTCCCCGGCCGCCTCAACGCCCTTCTCCAAGAGCTTGCCGGAGCTTGCGACCGCTTGAACCACAGACTTGTTAATGGCCGCGAACACCTCTGCCGCGGCCTTCTGCACCGTCACGCCGCCTGATTCCTTCCCGATGTCCCGAAGATGGATGTCCGGCAGCGGGATCGTGAGGGCTTGTCCCTTGAACATGGTAGCGCTCATAGTGACCTTGCCGTTCTTCAAGATGAAATCATTGACCTGGACCTTCATCTGAGCCGGATCCTTCTTTTGCGATTTCGACTCGGCGGCGTCTTTCGGCGCGACGGCTTTGCCGAACGCCGCAACGTTTTGCTGTATCTTGCCAATGTTGCTGCCGGACTGGCCGGCTTCATAGGTGATCTCCGGGCCGTCAATCAGGATTTCCTCGATGACGAGCTTGTCCGACAGAGCAGTCTTCAGATCCACTTTGACCTTGGCATCAGCCAGCTTGAACGCGCTCGCGGCCTGAAAACCCTGAGGATTGCCGACCACCAGACCCTTGAGCCGCCCCTTCCCGGAAAACAGAGACAGGTCCATGCCGTCGAGTTTCATAGTAGTCCCGGTGATTTTCGGCCCCACGGTTTCCACGCCAGCTTTGATGATCGAACTCAAGGAGGAACTGATCACGACCACGGCAACGACAATGAGAAGAACGACGATCACGCCAATTTTGAGAAGAGTCTTCATAGCATCACCCCTCCTCGCCTATGTTCTCGCCAAGGATCTGCAGGTACACGCACTGGAGGCCCACGATCGTTTTGGCGTCCTTGATGACCCCTTCCCGGATCATCGCGATGGTCTTCTCCAACGGGAATTCCGCGATGTCCAGCACTTCGTCCCTTCCAAGATTCTGCTTGCCCCGGCCAAGCTGTGTCGCCTTGTAAATGTGGATCACCTCGTCGGTGAAGCCCGGGGTCGTGTAGGTGCTCACAACGTGCTCGAGCGCTCCAGCCTTGTAGCCGATCTCCTCTTCCATCTCGCGAAGGGCGCACTCGCGCGGGTCCTCGCCGGGGTGTAGCTTGCCAGCGGGAATCTCGTAGATATAACCGCCGACCGCGTGCCGGTACTGTCGGATCAGGATCACGGTCCGTGGCTCCTTCAGCGGCACGACCGCCGCCGCGCCAGGATGGTGGATGACCTCCAGCTCGACCGTGGCGCCGTTCGGAAGCGTCACGCTCTCTAGATTGAGGTTGACGATGCGGCCCTTGTAGATGTTCTTGGTCATGACGGCTTTCGCTTGTAGAATGGCAGCTTCACCACCACAGCCTGGTACAGGCGGCCACGGATGTCAATCTCGAACCGTGTGCCAGGCGCGCTGAACTTCGTCGGCACGTAGCCCAGTCCGATGCCCTTTTGTAGAAGCGGAGAGAGATTGCCGCTGGTGACGACGCCGATCTCTTGCCCGTCGGCGACGATCTTCATCCCATGGCGGGGGACGCCCTTCTGGAGCAGTTCAAACGCCATCAGGTGCTTCGCCGGCCCTTTCTCTTTCTGCTCGAGCAGAGGCGCACGGCCGATGAAATCGCCCTTCGTGAAGTCCACGGCGAAGGCCGCGCCCGCCTCAAGCGGCGTGGTCTGCTCATCAATGTCGTTGCCGTAAAGAAGATAGCCAACCTCCAGGCGCAGAAGATCGCGCGCCCCAAGCCCGCAGGGCTTGATGCCGGCCTGCTCCCCAGCTTTCAACAGGGCTTCCCAGACCGTCGCCGCCTTGTGGGAAGGGACGAAGAGCTCGTAGCCGACCTCGCCGGTATAGCCGGTACGTGAGACGATGCCCAGCATGTCACACACGTCCGTTTGCATACACTGCCGGGGTTGGAGGGTCTCCGCAGCATGGGGCGCGACGGCCCGCAGGACTTCCGTCGAGAGCGGTCCTTGCAGCGCCATTTGGCCCAGCTCGTCGCTCTCGTCGCTGAGGCGCACGTCCCCCTGCGGCGCCTTCTGGAACAGCCAGGAGACGATCTTGTCGCGGTTCGAGGCGTTGACGCACAGGAGGAACCGAGCGTCTCCCAGGCGGTACACGAAGATGTCATCCTTGATCCCGCCGGCGGGATTGCAGACCATTGAATAGTGGGCGTCGCCCACGGCCAGCTTGGCGACGTTGTTGGTCGTGACCTGCTGGAGAAAGACCAGCGAGTCCCGGCCCGCGACTGTCACCCGGCCCATGTGGCTCACGTCGAAGAGCCCGACGGCCGTCCGGACGGTCTGGTACTCTTCGATCACGCCGCCGTACTGGATCGGCATCTCCCAGCCTGCGAAGTCCACCAACTTGCCGCCCGCCCGACGGTGCCGCTCGAACAGGGGAGTGCGGTTCATGGGCCGCACTCTAGCAGAGCCGCCACGGCGATTCAAAGCCCGAAGCTTGATCTCCTCATTACGCCTCGGTATGGTGGCGCACTATGGCAATCACCTATGCCGAGCTGATGCGGCTCGCCAACGCCTTCAGCGAGTCCCAGACCCTGCTGGCGGCCAACGACCTGGACGTATTCACGGTGATCGGCTCGGCCGGACGCACCACTGACGCAGTGGCCCGACGCTGCAAGGCCGACCCGGAGGGCATGTTCCTGCTCCTCAACGCCCTCGTCGGCCTGGGACTGCTGACGCTCCGAAAAGAGCGCTATTACAACACGCTACTGGCCCGTCGCCATTTGGATCGCCGCAGCCCCGAGGCGATTTCCAATCTCCTCTGGCTTCTCGGGCACCACTGGAAGGATTGGACGGACATCCCGCACGCCCTCCGGCACGGCCGCCCGGGCTGGGCCCCCATCACCGAGACCCCGGAGTTCCGCCAGCGGTTCTCACTCGCCATGCACGAGCGGAGCTTCATGCTCGCCGAACCCACCGTGGCCACGTTCCGTCTCCCGCCCAAGACCAAGCGGTTCCTTGATCTGGGAGGCGGGCCAGGCTCCTACGCGATCGCCCTGGCAAAGCGCTACCCTCGCGCACAAGGCGTCGTGCTGGACCAGACTGTCACGGTGGCGCGGCAGTTGATCCGGAAGCACCGCCTGCAGCATCAGCTGCAAGCTCGGCAAGGCTCTCTCTTCTCGGCCGACTTCGGTTCCGGCTACGACGCCGTGCTCGTGGCGAACGTGATCCACGACTTCAACGAGAAGGAGAACCGCACCGTGCTGAAACGGGTGCGGGACGCGCTGTGTCCGGGCGGGAAGGTCTTCATCGTGGAGTTCTTCCTGGATGACAGCCTGAGCAGACCGGCCAAGGCCTCCGTTTTCTCGGTGATGATGTACAAATTCACCGCGAGCGGACGATGCTATGGCTGGCGGGAGGCGGAAGGCTGGCTCAAGGAACTGGGGTTCGGACGCTTCACGCGCCGCAGGGTCACGCCCGATATCGGCATGCTGGAAGCCACCAAGCTCTGACCCGTAGCCGACGGGTCCTGTCGGCGAGTTACCCTGACGTGCTCAGGCGGCTTCCCTGTCGCAGCCCCGCAGACTCAGGTGCACCGCCTTCTGCTCCGCCAGGGTCCCACTCGCCGCCACCCGTCAACTTACGGGCGTCTGCATCTCTGCGAGGGACCTGAACTTCCCGACCGACCGGTGCCGCAGCAGCATCCAGCCCAGGTCATTGAACTGCTGGTAAATCGGCCGGAACTCGTTGAGCAGCACGTCGTTGGGAAGTTGCTGCTCGGTCTTCCCGTGGTCCCGCCTGATCTGCTCGAAGATCTCCTTCAGGCTGTGCTCGCCATCAAGGTACTTGAAGAGATCCCGGGTGTAGGGGCCCGGCACGAACTCGACGGGCGCGGCGTACAACGTGCTTGCCACCTTGACGCTGGGTCCGGAGCTCCGCTCGATCAACTCCAGCACGTTCCGGGGCGGGTCCAGGAAGTAAAACGGAACGTTCCTCAAGTCATCGAGAGAGGCGACCGTGTCGGCCTGCCTGGCCACGTAGAAGTTGTGGACGATCATGTCGCCGGCGATCAGTTCGGCGATGGCCTGCTGCTGCCTCCTGGGCAGCGCGCTGACTCTGTCCAGGATTTGCTTGTCGCGGATGTACGACTCGACCTTGTACTTGTCCCGCCCTCGCTCGATCAGCTCGATGACGTGCAGGCCGCAGCTCTCGACCAGGTCGTACAACTCGTCAACGGTGAAGGGCTGGTCCTGCGCATGCATCAGTAAGTCTACGATGCCGGCGTCGCCGAATTCCTTATGGTCTCCGATGATGTCCTCGCTGCGCTTGAACCAATTTGTCTTAGGCAAGCTGTCCAACACGATTTTGGTGTTCGCAAGCTTGGCCTGCAGATCGGTTGCATCGAGGTTGATGCGGCGCAACAGCTCCTGCAATTGATACACGCCCGTACGCCCGTACTTGCCGTAGAGCATAAGGGACATGGCGCCGTCGTCCTTGAGCACGGAATGGAGCGCCTGTAGGCCAGCCTTGGGATCGTCCATGTGATGCAGGACCCCGACGCAGTTGATGTAGTCGAAGGGCCCGAGCTTCAAGGACGGCAGGTCTAGAACGGAGCCGTGTATCCAAGTCATGTTGACGAGCTTGCGGACCTCCGCACGGCGCTTGGCGATCTCATTGCACTTCTCGCTGATGTCGAGATGCACGACCTCGGCGCGCCGGTTGTAGCGCAATTGCTCGGCCAGGAAGATGGTCTGGTCACCGGTCCCACCGCCTGCTACAAGTACTCGAAATTCTTGAGAAAAATTGTTACTTCCTTTGAAGCAGTAGAAGTTGATGAGTTCCAGAAAGTCGTGCCAGCTGTTCTCCAGCCGGACCTTCTCGTCTGCCGGGTTGCGCGGCGGATAGGGAAAGGCTTCGTACTGGTCTCGAACCGCCTTGAGGTAGTTGGATGTTGCCATGTCGTGAATTGTCGTCCTGGGCTCTGATTCTCTCTTATGAGTTTTCCGGCCGCAAGGCCCCGACACGCTCGTGGTAGGCCTGCACGTGCCGCTTCACGGGGATCAACAACTGAGGCGGCAAGGGCGAGGTGAGGATCTCAAGCCCGTAATTAACCGGCCGCTCGAATTTCCGGATGCCTAAAACCGCGCACGCGATGGCCCAGTACAGGTTCTCGATCCACTTGGTCTTGACCACCCGATCCAGGAACTCGTAGAGGGCGGGGCGCTCCCGGATCGTCCCGCGGAACGCCTCCTTGAGCTCCTGGAGCAACCGTTCCTCCTTCTCAGTCCGCTGGTAAACCCCTTCCATGATGTGGTTCAGTGACACGAAGTCCTGGAGGTCGAAGCGGATGTCCACGTCTTTCGTGTCCTGCCTGTAGGCTGCCCAGTCGGTCGTCTGATAGAGCCGCGCCAGCAGATCCAGAAAATCCCAGACCATGATCTCCTCGTAGGTCTCGAACTCGCGCGAGAGCCGGACCTTCACGAACGTCCGGCGGTCGTACGTATGGTGGGGGAAATAGTAGGTGTGGGAGATCTCCAGCAGACGGCCGGCCGCGTCCCACTTGGGATTGCGGTACTGCCACTCCTCTGGGACAACGAGCCCCTCGGCGGCGAGGCGGGCCTTGTACAGCGGCATGAAGGCGTCGAAGAAGGGCCCACCCTTCTCCTCGAGCGGCGTGGAGGCCAGGCTGCCGATGCCCAGCGTCAGCCGCGCGAACGGCATCCGGGTGTACCCATCAGGGCGGACGACGAAATTGAAGCCGCCCCAGGGTCCCACGTCGAAGAAAGTCACGAGGCCCTGCTCCGCCAGGTGGTCCTCGGTGGCGCGCGCCACGTCGCGCCACAGATGGATCAGGCTACCGATGTGGACGTGCTTGTCGCGGAACAACGGCGGCCAGCCGGTCTGTGGCTCGGTCTTGATCCGGGCCTGGAGCTTGATCAATTCCCATTCCACGACGTGCGCGAGGGTGCCGGAGCCGCTCAGGATCTTCCTGAGCTCGTGCTCGCACTGTGGACGCACGCGCTCCCAGAGGTCGGACGCCTCGGATGCCTCCTCCACTTCGTCTGTGATGAGCGAGGCGAGGGGGTGCAGCGAGGTAGGCGCGGCGGTCTGGATGATCCCCAGGATCGAGGAACGGAAGTGGCGGAGGGCTCTATCGCGACGAGTCACACACGCAATTATAGGGCGGCCGCGCCCGCAACGGAAGCGCCGTGCGTCTTCATTCAATCCGGCATGCTTGTGGCGGCGATCGCGAGCCTCATGGCATCCCGCCGCCCCCGAGATTGGAGTCGAACAGGCGGTAGCGGATGGCCGGAGAGATGAACAGCAGCGTCCCTTCTCTCTTGCTGTGGTTATAGCTCAGGGTGACCTCGGTCTTCTCTCCGAGCCATTCGACTTGAGTGAATTGCATCCGGCGCTCGGGCGGCGTCAGCTTTCCATAATGTTCCTCGACCCACTGCAGCAACTTGTCCCGGCTCTCACGTCCTTCGTAGGAGAGCACGATGCTTTCCAACTCTCCGTCCACGAAGCGGTAACGGATTCTGTTCAACGCCACCCCGTTCAATGTGAGGACCTCGCCGGACTTCTCATAGACGCTGATGCGCTCGCCGCCTTCAGCCTTTCCCAGTTCCTGCGTCTGCTGCAAGGAAGGAAAGCTTGCCAGGGGCGAGCCCCAGGTGTACTCATTGAACCCGTTCGGCTCGTTCGTGATCCGGACGGCGTGAGCCGTGTCGCTCGCGAGGATGCTCGGCAGAACACTGAGCGCCAGCACGCCCTTGACGAAGGCCCTGACAAGGTGACTCGGTTGCATAAGAGGATTAAGGGTTTTTACAGCAGCGGCCCACGAATTTCTCGGCGTTGATGCGCATGCTGCCGTGTTGGGTCTCGCAGTCGGACTTGCCCAGCAGGTAATAGCGAGTATCCTGCTGGGTATCATCTTGCAGGATGTCAAATCCGGCGGTCCATTCCCATTCGCCCTTCATGTTTTTCAACTGGAGCCTGCCGGCCGCCGCCTGCTCGCAGGCCCGCTTCCATTCGTAGAGCATGCAGAGCCGCTTGCCAGAGATCGCGCAGGACAGCTCGGCCTTGCGAAAATCCCCGCTGAACGACCGTTCCACCTCAATGCAGAAGCCTCCTCCCTCCGACGCTACTCCCACCATACCCGGCGGGCAGGACACCGGGGCCTTCGTCGAGATAGCCCCTGACCCCTCGTCAGCGCCGTAGCCCATGCCCGGATGCGTGATCACATCCTTGACAGGCGGACTGCCCCCTCCGCCGATCTGCACGTCCGTGACCGTGAACTTGGCCGTCGTCGAGCCGATGGGCGTCGTGACCTCGATGGTGACCTCGCCCGGAGGCTGGCTCAAAGGCACCGTGACGGGCACGTCCAGCCGCTTGGGCTTGCCGGCATGGGCACCGACCTCGATCGTAGGCGGATTGAGCTTCACCTTCGCACCGACCAGGTTCTTGCCCTCCAGCTTCAGGACGGTGTAGGTGCCGGCTGCAACTGCATTGGGCGTGACCTCGGTGATACGGGGCTGCATCTGCTCGCGGGTCCCGCGCGTCACCGACAGGGTGACGTCGGTGCCGGGGCTGTTCTCGAACATCGAAACGATGCCGTTCTCATCGATCGTATAGAGAACTTCGCCCGCTTCATCTTTAAAGACCTGTTTGTCGGAAGCGATCGCCGCAGTCGGCGCGCTGAACAGGAGGGCGCAAACAAAGAGCAGGAAAACCAACAAATTTAATCTGATGCGCATGAATCGAATCGTCTTACTTACAGCATCGGCCTGGATAGGGACCTGACCGCCACGAGGGATAGAGGTACTGGGTCTGGCAGTCGCTCTTGCCTAGCAGGACCGACTTCAGCTCGTCAGACAGATCCCGATCCCCGGTCTGCACCTGCACATCATATTTGGCGTACGAGCCTGTCCACTCCCACTCGCCAGTTATATTCTTCACGCTAAGGCCGTTGGACTTCGCCTGCTCGCACGCGTGCTGCCATTCAATAGCCTGGCACAGACGCTTCCCGGCCATGGCGCAGGTTTTCTCCGCCTTGCGAACGTCCCCGCTGTAGCTCCGGTCTATCTCGATGCAGAACCCCCCGGTTTCCGCAGCCACACCGACCATCCCCTCCGGACAGGAGGTCGGTGCGGTCGTGGCGATGGTCTGGTGTTTGCCTATCCCGTCCCGGCGCACCGGCGAGCCACTGCCGATCTTCAACTCGGTCACTTTGAAGGTTCCCCGCGTCTTGCCGATGGGGGTGGTAAGCTCCAGCACGACCTCCCCAGGGGGCACATTGGCCCCTACCCTAACGGGCAGATCCACCGATTGGGGCTTTGTCAAATAAGGGCTCACATCAATACTTGGAACGCTGAATTTCACGGTCCCGCCGATCAGGTTCTTGCCTTGGATCTTCAGCGTTGTGGATGTGCCCGCCGACACCTCCTGCGGAGTGATCTCGGTGATCTGAGGCTGCATCTGTTCACGGGTCCCGCGGGTCACAGAAAGGGTGATATCCGTACCGGGCCGGCTTTCAAACATCGAGACGATTCCCTCGTCGTCAATCGTGAAGATGACCACCCCGGCCTCATCAGTGAAGCGCTGGACGGCAGCTGATGCAGACGATGCCAAGCCCGTAAAGACAGACGCAAGCAGGAACACTGCTAGATGAAGTTGCAGACTCTGTCGCATGTTGACTCCAGAAGGGTGAAGAAACTTGGCTTCATTATCATAACCATGTCCAATACACTTGCACAACCTGAAAAACCGCCAGGCTGACTCGCCGAAAGACAAAGGGCGAGGCCCCCTTCCGAGAACCTCGCCCTCCGCTGACCCGATGGCACGACCCTTACATTAGAGCCACTGCACGCGTTCCGCCGGACGGATGTAGATGGGCTCCTCGACCTGG
>CAZSUT010000040.1:0-20981 GCA_964610095.1 uncultured Nitrospirales bacterium
GGAATCGAGGTGCTGGTAGATGACAGGGACGAGCGTCCCGGCGTGAAGTTCAACGATGCCGATCTGATCGGCTGCACTTACCAGGTGGTGATCGGCGAGAAGAATCTTTCCCAAGGCCTGATGGAACTCAAGGAGCGCCGCACCGGCACCGTCACGAAACTTGCCCCCGCTGGCGTCGTCGCACGCTTGAAGGAATTGCTCGCACCAGTCCTCTAGGCTGCGTGCTTGTACTCCCCAGCTTTGTCCTGCTGCTTGGGAGCGAAGTAATTAAAATCCTCGATTTCCATATCTTCACCCTCCTGGGTCGCCATCGCCCACATGGCAATGCCCAGGATCATGACCGTCCATGCGCCAAGAGCCAGCGCTGGATTAAACATGGTGCGCCTCCTTCTTCACGTGGTTCATCCCGACCCGTTATCTCCCAATGGTCAGGATACCGGGCCACTGTGAAGGAGGCGTGAAGGGACGATGAAGAATGTTTCATGAAGAAGCGCTTATGGCGAGGCTGGCGAGGGTGTCCCTGCGTTCGACTTCATGAGAGGAGAGGCAGCGTCATCCTTCAGCTCGTCGAGGCGATCGGGCGGCTCCGTCGATGACGGCGGGACGCCCCGCACCTTCGGCATGGGAGCAGCGACGCCTGATGACGCCACGGCGGCGGCTCGGGCTTGTTTGATTTCGCCTTGGAGCCGACCCACCTCCTCCAACGACCGCACCACCTGGGCTTTGGCCTCCTTGAGCTGGGTGGTCAGCGTCCGATTCTGGGCTTCCAGTTCAGCGACCTGATTTTTGAGGTGGGTGATTTCGGCCGTCAGATCGGTTCTACGCTTCTCTTCCTCCGCCAGTTGCCGCTGGAAGTTGTTCGTCCTGATGACCTGCGCGTTGTAAGTCTCCTGGGTCACGCAGCCGGTCAGGAGGAGGACACCGATCAGGACAGCACGGAGGCGCATCCTTACCCCTTCTTCTGCTGGAAGATGCCGGCGTCGCACATCATGTACTTCACCTGCCGCATCGGGATGATGATGACTTCCTTGGGGGTATCGATCTCGAGGATCTCCATGTCGTCACTGATGGTGTGCCGGACGACGTTGTTGTAGCGCAGCTCCTCGTTGTCCGTCAGGACGACTTTTACCCAATATTCCACGGGAGGCTCCTTTGGTTAGTCACGCCGCGATGGGGACCTGCTCGAACTCTCTCGAGGCCGGATTGGACAGGTAGTCGCGGATGTACTGGCTCAGGTAGCCATGTTGCCAGAGTTTCGTGTCGGCGAGCTTCGTGTTCACCTTGTGGAGAATCCGCACCTTGCACCGCGCCTTGGCCTCGAACTCTTCCAGGGGCACCCCGCTGATGTCGCAGTCGTTGCCCCGTGGGCTCTCGACGACAACCTTGGGCAGGTGGATGACTTTCTCGCCATTGAGTCGCTTCAGGATGTCGTCGAAAGTCAGGAGGATCGTGCAGTCGGAATCCCCACCCAGGGTCGCGTTGGGCACGCAGAGGAACCGCGCGCGGTTCTTCCTGTACATAGTCAGAATCCGGTACACGCTTTTGGCCATCACGACCGTGTCGCGCTTCTCCAGCCCCAGCAAGTCGAAGAGCGTGATGATCTTGTGGCGATTGAGGAAGGCCGTGATAGCGGGCTCGGTGTGGATGGTCTGGATGTTGGGCAGGCCGGCCTCATAGACCCGCAGCGCCTCCTCGGGCAGGTGTTGCTTGCCCTGGCGGAGGATCTGCACGGTTTGTTCCTCCATGCCCTTCAGCGGAGTGAGGCAGCCCATCCACAGAAGGACGTTCGTGTTGATCCGGGAAATCGTCTTCGCATCCTCGGACATCGTGTGCATGCCGAACGAATAGAAGTTGGCGGAGGTGACCGCCGGCCCGTCCAAGACCTTCATCAAGTGATTGACCGACGGGGCATGCGGCATGAGCGCCTTACGGTAATCCTTGTGCAGGGTGATCACCGACAGATCAAAAAAGATCCGGTTCGGATACTGGGCGGCGAGCTGGTGGATCTTGGGCACATGGACGTAGCCGACCGTGAACATGTGCAGGCGCTTGTCGGTGTATTTGAGGAAGTCCTCCAGCCACTCCATCGCCTTGGGGTGGAGGAAGAGGTCGGTCCACTCCATGTACTCGTTCCCGCCCCAGACCCACAGTTCCCCCGGGCGTGTCGGCTTCTTGCTGATGTAGTCCAGGATGAAGTCCCAGTCCTCCTGGGTCGTCTTGCCGGGCTCTTCGGTCTTGCGGTAGCTATGGTCGATCTCGTAGCAGAACGAACACTTCACCGGACAGGTCTTGCCGATGCTGATCGGAATCTTCCGCTTCTCCATCTCCTTGACGAGGACGTCGCGGGGATTGGACGGGCGCTCGTAGATCAGCCTGGCATCTGTGGGGATGACGGGAATTTCGGTCGCCATAGCACACGTACTCTACCTGAGTGGGCGCCGGGCCCGCAAGCCTCAGTCTGAACCGAGTTCCTGAGAGCGCTTCGTGGCCGCTTCGACGGCCTCGATCAGCGAAGCCCGCAGGCGGCCGTGCTCGAGCGCGTGCAGGCCGGCGATGGTCGTGCCTCCCGGAGAGGCCACATGGTCCTTCAGCTTCCCGGGGTGCTCCCCGGTCTCCTGGACCATCCGCGCCGCGCCCAGCACGGTCTGCGCGGCCAGGGCCAGGGCCGCTTCGCGCGGCAACCCCATCTTCACACCCCCATCGGCGAGCGCTTCGATGATCAGAAAGATGTAAGCCGGCCCGCTCCCGCTGAGCCCGGTCACGGCGTCCATGAGGCGCTCGTCAACCAGCACGACCTTGCCGACCGACTCGAAGACCGCGCGGGCAAGCCGCACATCCTCGTGCGAGACGTTCCCGCCGAGGGCAATAGCCGAGACCCCGGCCTGGACTTCGGACGGCGTGTTCGGCATGCAGCGGATGACCCGGACACTCGGTGACAGGTGCGCGACGATCCGGCGGATCGGATAGCCGGCGGCCACCGAGAGAATAAGTTTCGTATCGGTCAGTTCGGCGCGGAGGCTGTCCAGCACCTCATCGAGCACCTGAGGCTCGACGGCAAGGATCACGATCTCCCCCCAGGCCGCGGCGGCCTTGTTGTCCATCCCGACCCGGATCTGATGCCGGGCTTTGAGGTGATCCAGAAGCTGGGGCAGGATGTCGGTCGCGTGGATTTCGTCTGGCGCGGCTGCCTTGGCAGCCAGCATCCCGGCAATCAGGGCCTCGCCCATGTTGCCGGCGCCGATGAGGGCGATCTTTTTCCCCAGGGCCATGGTGGATTAATGTTCTGGATGACGCTTGGCGTCGAGGCGCACCAGCTCTTCGTGGATCAGCGTCCGGGCCATCTCGGTGATCTGGGAGACCACGGCCCACGGAAGGTCCGATTTGCGCGACGCCAGGACAGTGCGCACATCTCCGGCCTTGAGCTTGAGCCGCACGGCGATCCGTTTGGCGAGAGCATCGAGCGTCATGCCCCTCATCGCAGGCCGGTGGACCCGAACCCACCCGCACCGCGCACCGAACGGGGCAGCTCGTCGGTCACCTCCACCTCCGGCGACGCGAACGGCAGGACGAGCAGTTGCGCGATCCGCATGCCCACTTCGACGACGAAGTCCTGGTTGGAGAAGTTCTTGAGCTCGATCTTGATCTCCCCACGGTAATCCGGGTCAATCCAGCCGGCGCCGACCTCGATGTTGTGGCGCGTCGAGAGGCCGGACCTCGACCCGATCCGGCCGACGTGGCCGGGCGGCAGGTTGATGGCGATGCCGGTCGCCACGAGAGCATGTCCGATCTCCACTCGCCCCTCCCTGACCATGGACGCTGGGATGACGGTCGCCTCGCTCGCGAACAGGTCATAGCCGGCCGCGCCGTCCGTGGCCTTCACCGGCACCTTCGCGTTGGGGGAGAGCTTCGTGACCTTCACGGACGCGTCAGCGTGACAATACCCTGCTGCGTGGCGACCACGGCCAGGTCGGCGCGCCCGACGAAAAGGCCCGTGCAGATGACGCCCGGGGTCTTCTCCAGTTCGGACTCCAGCCTCGCCGGATCGTCGATCTTCGGGAACCACAGATCCAGGATGTAGTGGCCCGCCTCGGTGACGAAGAGCGCGCCGTCTTTCATCCGTGGCGCGACGCGACAGTCGAACCGCTCCAAGCGCTTCGCGAGGGTCCGCCACCCGAACGGGACGACTTCCACCGGCAGGGGAAAAGACCCGCCCAGGACCGGTACCCGCTTGGTCTCATCCACCACGACGACGAAGCGGGTCGCTGCCGCCGCCACGATCTTCTCTTTCAGAAGCGAGCCGCCGCCGCCCTTGATCAGATTCAACCAGGGGTCCACCTGGTCCGCCCCGTCCAGAGCCAGGTCGACCACCCACTCGGCGTCATCGGCCAGCAACGGGATCCCGGCCTCCTTCGCAAGACGCGCCGTCTCGAGGGACGTTGCAACGCCACGGATACGAAGTCCCTTCCTGATCAGCTCGGCCAGCTTGGCCACGACGTAGCGGAACGTGGAGCCGGTCCCCAACCCCACGATGTGGCCATCCTTGACGTATTCCACCGCAGCGTCGGCTGCCATTTTTTTGAGCGCGCCCTGGTCCATCTCACCGCTTCCTTTTGCGGGTGGATGCCGGCGTGCCCTTCTTGAATGTCACCAGCGTCTCCCACGCCCGCAGCAACTCGGCCACGGTCCAGGCCTGCGCGATGCACCCACGCGGCGTGAAAGGGGGATCGCCGTCGAAGACCTCGCTGAGGGTCTCGAGACCGTGCGACTGGAGTTGCCGGATCATCGGCTCCAGAAACGACTGTGCGCGGACCAGATCGCGATACACCTTGAGATATGCCGTGACAAACGGGCCCAGTAGCCAGCCCCAGACCGTGCCTTGGTGATAGGCCGCAGCGCGGCTGTGCTGGTCCCCGCCGTATTGACCCACATACGCCGGGTGGTCTGGTGCCAAACTCCGCAGCCCGTGCGACGTCAAGAGGTGACGGCCGCAGACGTCCACGATGGCCCTCTGCCGGTCCCACCCAAAGGGGCTGGCCGGCAGCGACACCGCGAAAATTTGATTCGGCCGCAAGGACGGATCGTCCCCGTCCGGCCCGTCCAGCACGTCATAGCAGTAGCCCAGGGAGTCGTTCCAGAACCGGTCGAACCCAGCCTTCGCGCGAACGGCCAGTTCGTCGTACTCACCAGCCGGCTTTTTGACGATGCTGGCGAACGCCACTAGGGTCCGCAGCGCATTGTACCAGAGGGCATTCACCTCCACCGTCTTCCCCATGCGCGGCGTGACGACCTGGCCTCCGACCTTGGCGTCCATCCATGTGAGCTGCACGCCCTCTTCGCCGGCCCAGAGCAGCCCGTCCGCATGGTCCAAGTGGATGCCGTAGCGGGTGCCGCGCCGGTGCCAGTCCACGATTTCGGCCAGCACGGGAAACAGCTCCCGCACCAACCGGTCATCGCCCGTCGTCGCATGATAGGCGCGGATCGCCTCCACGTACCAGAGCGAGGCATCCACGGTGTTGTACTCGGGCGTCTCGCCGGCGTCGGGGAACCGGTTGGGCACCATGCCTCGGTCCACGAAGGCCGCATACGTTTTCAGGATCCGGCAGGCGATCGCGGGACGTCCCGTCGTCAGCGTGAGCCCGGGCAGCGCGATCATCGTATCGCGGCCCCAGTCTGCGAACCAATGGTATCCCGCGATGACGGATTGGCCGTCGGAGTCAGCCGGGGAACGCCGAGCCACGATAAACTGGTCGGCGGCGAAGATCGCCTGCTCCACCCACGACGGCGCGTTTTTCGCGAGAGCCGGTTGCGCCTTCGCAAAGGCGCCAAGGACCGTGCGCTGCTGACGCGTGCGCCGCTCAAGGGCTTTCGCGCCATCTAAGGAGGCGCTGAGGTCGGTGCTGAGGACGATCGTGAGCGGCTTCCCCTCCTCGACCGTCCCGTAAATCGTCCCGACGTGCAGGTGATCTTCGTGGTCTTCCAAGCCTCGGGCGCGTTCCATGGCGAGGTCGAACCCCCAGTGCCAGTCATGCGCTGTCTCGCACAGTCCTCGGTCCGACCGCAGATGGAACGGGACGGCGCCGTCGTACGCCACCACGGTGAGCCCGCGATCCTCGTCCGTGACGCGCATCTGCCAACCGTTCCCCCGCGTGCTGCCGTGGTGGTCGCGGTAATTCACCAGGGTTTTGATGCGCAAGGCAACGGGACCGGAGCCGCGCGCCAGCTCGTAGCGCAGGTAGGTGGTATTCGCGCCCGGCTCCATCCAGACCCGCTTCTCCAGCAGAGCGTCGGCGAGGGCATAAGTCCAGACCGGCACCGTGTCTTCCAACCGGAACCGTTCGAGATAGCGGTAGCCATCAGGGTCAACCGAACCGTTGTGCCAGCGGTTCGTGAAGAGCGGGTAACTGCGCCTGTCATGCTCGGCGTTCTCATCGAGCTTAGCGAACAGGAGCGTGCGGCCGACCGGCGGTTTCAGCGCCGCCACGAGGAGGCCGTGATACCGGCGCGTCAGCAGGCCGGCGACCGTGCCGGACGCGTACCCGCCGAGTCCGTTGGTGACCAGCCACTCGCGGGCCTCGGCCTGGCTGAGGTTCCCGCAGACGTCCCGTCCGAAGTCAATGAGGGTACTCATGCGCGTCCGTATACTGGAATCGCCGCGCCGTGGATCACCTCGGCATCCGGGGAGCAGAGAAAGAGAATGACCTTGGCGATGGCCTCCGGCTTGGGCCACAGACTGTGATCTGCGTTGGGCATCGCCTGGCGGTTGGCCTCCGTATCAATGATGCTGGGCAGGACCGCGTTGACGTTGATACGGTACGGCTTGAGCTCTTCCGCCAGGCTCTGGGTCAGGACCAATTCGGCCGCCTTGGAAGCGGCGTAGGCGGACAGCCCCGCATCGCCTTTCAGGCTCGAACGGGACGCCACATTCACGATCCACCCGCGGTTCTGCTTGATCATCTGCGGAACGATGGCCTTGGAGCAGAGATAGGCCGATTTGAGGTTCAGGTTCAGCATGCGATCCCAGGTCGCCTGATCGGTCTCCCAGACGGGCTTCCCGCCGGCAAACCCGCCCACGATGTTGACGAGGACATCCACACGGCCGTGGCGGGCAACGATCTCCTCGGCGAACCGTTTGACCGCGCCCTCATCCGTCACATCGACCTTGAGAAAGCTCAAGCGGGCCGATAAAGCCCCGGCCTCCTTTGCGAGCCGATCCTGCTCTGGCGGCATCACACAGCTGGTCACGACCGTCGCGCCCGCCCGGAGGAAGCTGAGGGTCACCGCCCGGCCGAGGCCGCCTGTCCCTCCCGGGATCGCCACGACTGATCCGGTAAAGTCCATTCCTACTTGGTGGCCAGCGTGCGGATGTAGGCCAGCACGTCTCGCATCTCGCGCTCGTCTATCTCGCTCATCCAGCCGGGCATGGCCGTACCGGGCCGGCCGAACTTGATGACCTCTAACAGCTCGGCGTCTTTTTTGGCTTGCGTGGCGGGTGACGTCAAATCCGTCGGCTTGGGATTCAGCTTCTCCGCCGCCGCGCCGTCGCCCTTGCCGGAGGGCCCATGGCAGTTGATGCAGTTCTGCTTGTACATCCGCTCGCCTGCGTCAAGATCGGGTTTCTGTTTGAGCCGCTGACCGGCTGCATCGCTGAACAACACCGCGACGCCCACCGCAATGAGAACCACGATGATGCCGGCGCGACAAATCACCGGTGACCTCTCCTAAAGCGAAGCCGACGGACGCGCGGCGGTAGTATCCTACTTTCCCCCAGCCCTTGCAACACGAGTGCTCGAATGATTGCGAGCCCCACCAGACGCTGCTACAATGCCGTGAAGCGAGCATCACGTATCGAGGACCATTGAACGGTGCCACTACCGTCACCCCTGCAGAAAGCGTTCAACGCCACCCTGAACGAGCTGGGCGCCGACATGGCCCTGATTGCGCTCAAGGAGGACGGGTTCGGCCCTTTTGTGTCTCACGCGCACCGGGGCTTCGCCCCTCGAGAGATCCAGGCCGTCGTGAGGGCGCTGTCGCATCCGGAGGTCGGGTTCGACGGCGCTGCTGGCAACGGCGGCGCGCGTCAGCGGACGGTCCGTATCCGGATGACGGCCCCCTCCCACCGCTCGCTCCTCACCATTCCCCTGCAGGTCTCCAAACGGGTCTGCGGGGCCCTCGTGATCGGGCGCAAGGACATCGTCACGTTCTCGGACAAGGATCGGAGAAATCTGACGGAAGCAGCTGAGGAGCTCGAGGCGGCGCTAGTGAAGGCCGGCGTGCCGGCCCTCGGCGCGGTTCCAGCCGCGGCACCCAGTGCAGAGACCGGAGTCGGGGGCCTCGAACCCCTCATGGCCCAGCTCCGGTCCCTGATCCCGTACGACCGCGCGCTTTTGACCCGGCACGAGCCACGTTCGAAGACCCTCACAACCCTGCTGGCCCACACACCTGGACACTGCGAGTGGCGAGAAGGCCAGACGCTGACGCTGGAAGGGTCCGCCGCCGGGTGGGTCATCCGGCATAAAAAGCCGCGGGTGGACCGGGATCTGGCCTCCACTCAAGGACGATTCCTGGACTATAAAGAGCTGTACAAGGACAAATTCAAGACGGCGATGGTCCTGCCGCTCAAAAAAGGACAGGACCTCATCGGGACCATTCTCTTGGGATCGAAGACGCCGGACGTCTACAACGCGGACATGGCAAGGGCCGCCGCTCCCCAGTTGGAGCACTTGGCCGCGCTTCTCCCCACGGTAGGGCCCAGTTCAGCCGCCACTCCCCCCCCGGAACGAACTAACGCCGCAAGCAGCGTCGAGTTGGCCGGGCCGGCCGCCGGCTCCATGCTCGCTCACGACCCTCAGGAAGTCCACGAACTGATGCTCCGGCACGAGCGGCAACAGGCCATCCGAGAAGTGACGGCCTTCCTCGAACAGGAAATCCAGCGCCCCCTCACCAAAACCCGCCTCGAAATGGAAGAGACCGTCCGACGGGACACAGCCGCTGAGAATCCGGCGAGCGCGGGGATGCTGCAGCGGGTCGAGAAGGCCTATTTGGAACTGACCCGCATCGAGGCCATTCTCAATGAGGTCCTCGACTTCGCCAAGCCGCTGGACCTGCACCCGCGCGTGGTCAGGATCCCCGAGGTTCTCGAAAGCGCGCTAGCGGTCATCACCGAGGACCTGGGAAAAAATGCCATCACGGTCACCCGGGACTTCTCGCCTTCGCTCCCGGCCATCAAAGTGGACGAGGGCAAGCTCCAGCAGGTCTTCCTGAGCATCCTGAAAAATGCCCTCGAAGCCATGACGACCCACGGGCACATTCATCTCCAGGCGGTGCCCCACAAGGGCGCACGCGGGCGGCACGAGGTGGCCATCACGATCCAGAACGACGGCGCCCCGATTCCCACCGAGCACATCGGCAAGATCTTCGAGCCCTTCTTCACCACCAAAGCCGCCGGCACCGGACTCGGACTGGCGTCCGTCAAGAAGATCATCGAAGAGCACCGGGGGCAGATCTCCATCGCCAGCGGCCCGGACCAGGGCACGGCGGTCATCATCCGCCTGCCGGCCTATGCCGCCGCTCGCCCCAGAGGCCGTGGCCCGCGGCGCCATCACCGGTCCTAGCCCCTTGACAGGGCCTATTGAATCAAGTTATCGTCGGATGAGCTTCTCAGCCTTTGTAAGAGGTCCTTTTCGACGAAACGGTTTTATCCATTTCTATTAAGTTAAGGAGGGAACCCATGAAACGCGCGCTGCTTGCGATCGCACTCGTGACAGGATTCATCTTCATGGCCTCGTCGGTGTTCGCCAATCCTGCTCTGCTGAAGAAACGACATGAAGGCTATCCCAATCCGGATGGAGGTACCACGGCCACCGGCGCCACGGCGGCGGAAAAGTCTGCTGCAGATGCTCCCAAGGAGCTGAAGGGTCAGAACAAGGCGGCCGAAGGAGACATCCGGGACCAAGACCAGATTAAACATAGTGAGAACTCCCGTCTCCCTGAAGTCGTCGCTCCGCATCATGTTACTACTAAGGGCGTCACTGAGAACCAGATTAAAGACGCCACCAAGGTCAACGCCAATCCTAAGTAAGCACACCGCTTAGGTCGTTGCTGTACGAGGGGAGGATCCGTTACGGGCCCTCCCCCTTTCCCCGTCCATCCCCTGCCCAGTCCTTCACCCACGGCAGCAACAGGAACGCCGGCCACGCGAGGAAGAACGTCGCGGTAAAGTAGGCGGCGTAGCCCATCCCCTCGGTCGCCACTCCCGAAAATGCCCCGGAGAGGGCGCGGGTCAGACCGAACAACGCGCTCAGGAGAGCGTACTGTGTGGCCGCGTGGACCTTTGAGCAAATGCTCATGAGAAACGCCAGAAAGGGGGCCGTGCCCAGTCCACCGCAGAACGACTCCACCAGCGATGCGACGTACATCAGAGCCGTGTTCGGCGGCAGCGCCGCAGCCGCGGCATAGACCAGGTTGGACACCGCCTGGAAAATGCCCAGCACCCAAAGCGCCCGGAAGATCCCCCACCGACTGGTCAGGGTTCCCCCGATCAACGCGCCCCCGATCGTCGCCACAACACCCAGCGTGCCCGGTACCAATCCGATCTGGACCGGCGTGAACTGCCGGTCCACCCAGAAGGGCTTGATCATGGGGCCGATGGCCATATCGCCCAGTTTGAAGGTCAGGACGAAGGCCGCCACGGCCAGAAATCCTGGCCGCGCGAAAAACTGCTCCAGCGGAGCGCGGATGGCGTCAGACGCGGAGCGAGGCTGACGCGGTTGCGCCGTGGAAGTCGTGGCATCCGCCAGCGGAGCCCGAGAAGAGATCATGGAAAGGAGGCCCATCAGCACGGCCGCCCCGATGAACACCATGCCCCAACCCGCTAGCCCGGCCGCCGCCACCACGAGCCCGCCGGCTGCGATCAGGGCGATGCGATAGGCGGTCACCCGCACACCGTTGGCGACGCCCATCTCGTGCTTTTCCAGCATCTCGATCGTGTACGCGTCGATCGCAATATCCTGGGTCGCCGACAGGACGGCGAACAGAATCAGGACGCTCCAGAGGATCCAGATGTCTTCCTGGGCGTGTGAGCCGGCGAGGACGACGAGCGGCAGACACATCAGCACTTGGCAGGCCCAGACCCACGTGCGCCGGTGGCCCCAGACGTCCACGGCGGGCGCCCAGAGGAACTTGAGCGTCCATGGGAGCCCAACCAGGCCCAACAAACCGATATCCGCAAGGCTCACGCCTTGCAGACGCAGGTAGACAGGGATTGCATCCATGACCATGCCGAACGGAAAGCCTTCGGCGAAGTACAGCGCGGCAACCCAGACGAGCTTCTGACGTGTGCTCATGACAGGAGTGTCTCTCTGTGTAGGAACCATGGAAAGGCCCGACTCTGATAGCATGTCTGGTGGAGATCGTCAAACGCGTGTGCTTAGTCTTGATTCGGAGGTGCGTCATGGTATACTCGGTATATTCAAGATAGTTTCACCGCGGAGCAACGGAGAGAACGGCATGAGGCGTTTTACCATCACTGATATCATCGAGGGCAACGGCCAGCCCCACCCGGCCTTTACCCATACCGCGACCTATCCAGTGCTGGAAGTCCTCTTGCCGGGCAATGGAAACCTGCCTGGGTTCCTGGTGGCTGACGACCAGGGCCGCTTCCACCTCATCAGGATGGATCACTGCCGCCTCGGCAAGATGGAGGCATTCTGATCCATGCCGCAAGCGTCGCCGGAGGAGGTCGGCCGGGAGCTCTCCGACCTAGCCTTCGGCATCGTCGAACAGAACTGGCTGGAGCAGCACATCGGCAAGGTGGTAAATCTAAAGGCCCTTGACCATCTCCAGCTCAACGTCGCGGAGTGGGAGCTCACCTATTTCATCCTGTTCGCCATCACCAGCGGGTGCGGCACGTTTTCCGCCGCGGACTCCGCGCGCACCACAGCCATCCTCAAGGCGTTCCACTCGACGTTCCTCTCTCACATCGCGGAGCAGGCCGGACAGGAGGTCGCCGACGAACACAAGAAAAACCTGCCTGCCCGGTACCGACTGTATGGGCCGGCGATCGAAGGCGAGGACACGAACAAACCCTATAAGACACCCTATCGGCTGCTCGGAGAGGCAGCCGCGCTGCAGATACTGGGGAACCCGATCACGGACTCTCACGACGGCGACAACTTCCGCGAGACTATCAAGGTGATTTTTACCGAGGTGCGGGAGGCGACGATCAAGATCATGAGCTTCCAGCAGGCTCAAGCCGTCGAAGGAAAGGCGTAAGGAATGGACTTCGACATCGGCTCCAATAACTACCGGAACGCCTCGAACAGCATCGAGATCGACGGGTTGGGACAATTCACGTTCGAGCACAACCGTCGCTACAACGAGATGACATTTCGTGGGTTCGTCTACGACCAGCGCGGGAACCTGGTGGGCAAGATTGCCGAGAGCAGCCTGGGCATGAACATCCAAGGCGAATTCGAGATGCGGACGGAGCCCTCGGTCGTAAAGCTGCTACGCCGCGAAACCGAGGAGGTTCTGCTGGCGGTAAAGTTCCTTGACAAGGACCACGTCCAGATCCACAAGGCGAAACTCAATTCAATCAAAGGCCGCCACTTCGAGGTGACCCCCAAGCATTGGAAGCTCGGCGACGACGCACCCCACAGCGGAGAAGACATGGACTGTGGCGGGAACGCGGTGTCGTTGAAATAAATCTTGTAGCGGGTCCTGTCACCGACCCTTAATCTGTCATTGCGAGCGGAGCGAAGCAATCTCGTCGAGATCGCCACGGGGCTATGCCCCACGCGATGACAAGAAGGCCTGGGCGCCCGCTCGTCGCCACCCGCAAAGGATCTCAACTGATATACCCGAAAGAAAGTCGCCTGAGCTAGACCCCTTCTTGCTTCTCCGAAAGTGGAGCTTTCTTACCTCAGTCCGAAGTCACAAGTTCCTCAAATCGGTTCGCCTTTTTGTCCCAGTAAAAGACGCTGGAGGATTTTTCACAATACACGAGTTCAATGCCTGGATTCTGAAGTATCACTGTCCGATTCCCAACTACCGGCGACTCTCGGAGCTTTCCAGGAGACTGCTTTTCTATATAGATCCATGTCGTCATTAGTTCCTTGAGAGTTGGCGTCGCGAAGTCTGGCGGAGAACCATAAATGGAATTTTCAAAGATCCTTCTTAACAGCTGCGTTTTATACACTCCAGGTTTCTCTTGCCACAGCACGACCAAGTTGAAATCGTATCCTTTCCCCATTCCAGTTGGTTCCTCTTTGCTCGGCACTTCAAAAAGAACAGCATGATCAGAGAGGCCATCTCCGTTGAAATCAGCCGTTACCCACCCCGGATGTTCTTTCTTCTCAGAACCACATAACTTTGCATTCAGATACTTGGGAATAATTGCCCCCGGATAGTCCTTTTTAATTGTCGCCAGTACATCCTGCTCAACATCTGGCTTTGTCTTCTGTGCGTCCACCAGTGCAGTTGAGTAGCAAGACGACATCAGGGAGACAATCAGTGACCACAAGAATGTCCCACGCATTTTCACCCTCCCCCTAACAACCACAATCGGCGAAAATCGGGTCAGGCACATTTTCTCGGAAGAAAATGAGCCAGACACCCAACCCATTACTTCGCGCTTTGGGCGCAGCGGAAGCCGATGAAAGCGTTGCGGGTCTCCGGCGGGAGTTTGGAGGTGCGGCTGCCGGATAAGAGGTACACCGGCATGTCGGACCACGAGCCACCTCGCACCATCTTGTACTGACCCGTCCGCGGCCCCTGCGGGTTCTTCTCGGGGCTCTCTCTGTAGTACTCGCCGTCATACCAGTCCTGGACCCATTCCGCGACGTTGCCCGCCAGATCGAAGGCGCCGTACGGCCCTTCGCCTCCCGGATAACTGCCGACGGGTTTGAGGAGATCGTAGGAAAATTTGGTCATCTGGCCGAACAGGGCGAGCGTCGGGCTTGGTGGTTTCGTCCCCCAGGGAAACGGCCGCTCGTTCGTCCCGCGGGCGGCCTTCTCCCATTCAGCCTCGGTAGGAAGCCGCCGCCCGCTGATCCGGCAGTAGGCGTCGGCGTCGCTCCAGGCCACTCCGATGACGGGACGAGTAGCGTGGTCCGGGAACTTGACCATGTCCCAGTTCAAAGGCCTCTGCCACTTCGTGAATTCTAGAAACTTGGCGTACCGCTCCGTCGTGACCTCGTATTGATCGATGTGGTACGCATCCACATATACCTTGTGACGGGGCTGCTCGTCGTCCAGCCCTACGCCTTCCGGCAGCCCCATCCAGAATTCGCCAGCCGGTACCAAGACCGTGGGCGAGCCGTCCTTGGCGATGATTTTCTTCGGCAGGTCGCCCTCTGCGGCCATCGCCAACGATAGGCCAGCCACAAGCAGGAACGCGCCTGTCCCTGTCAGCGTACAAGTTTGCATTCAGCGGTCAGTCTACCACACGCTTCGCTTGACTTCATTTCGCCCCGCTCATATAGTGACTCCACTTCTCATGCACGTGCGCTCCGAACACCTCACTCCATAACCCTTGGCGCGGTCCCCTTCCCAATCCGTGAGAAGAGCCGGGCGCGTCTGCGCTATTGCCATGCTGGCGGCCGGCCTGCTCCTGACAGGCGGCGCGCCTCTCAATGCCCAGCCGCGGCCTGCCCCGTCCAAGGCCGAGGAGGAGGTCAAGGCCCAGATCGACAAAGCCAGCGGCTTGGCCGAGGAAGGCAGGGCTGACGCGGCCGTCGAAATTCTACAAAAGGTCATCGCGGCCTCGCCGCAGAGCGGGCACATCCCTGAGGCCTATCTCCTGCTCGGCAAGGTCCTGAGCGGCCAGAAGAACTACGAGGAGGCCGGCGCGTACTACCGGCGCCTGTTGGAGGAGTATCCAGCCTCCGACCTGCGTCCCCAGGCCCGCCTGGGATTGATCGCGTCTCTGCTCACGACCGGGCAACTGAACGCCGCGCTGCCCCTACTGCTCGAAGCCAAGGGCCAGACGACGGACCCGGCCGTGAAGCGGATCGTGCTCCGGCAACTGGAAGAGGTCTACCTCGCAAACCAGGACTACGTCCGGATGGTGGAGACCGCCGTCGAAACCCGCGCGCTCGCCTCCGAGGAGGAACGGCGCCCGATCGAGCAGCGCATCGCCGAGATCCTCAAATCTAGAGTCGGCGAGAAGGACCTCCGCCATTTCGCGGACAAGTATCCCCGCACGTTCCCGTCCGATATCGCGCTGCTTCGGCTGATCGAGATCTACGAGTCGGCCGGCGAAGATTACAAGCTGGCCCGCGCCGCCCGCGATTTTTTGACCCAATTCCCTCTGCACGAGCAGGCCGTCTCCGTCAATGCCAACCTAGCCGCACAACGGACGAAGCTCAAGAGCATGGCGTACCGCATCGGCGCCCTGCTGCCCCTCTCGGGCGCGTTGAGCCCGTATGGCACCGACGTGCTGAACGGCATCCGGATCGCCTTCGACCAGGTCACCGATGCCATCCCGCAACTGGCGGTGGGCCTCGTTGTCAAGGATACAGAAGGCGATGCGCAGGTCCTGGTGTCCGAGCGCGACGACCTGCTGAACGAGTACCAGCCGATCGCCGTCATCGGCCCGTTGCTGAGCCGCGAGGTGAAGGCCGTGGCGGCCGCCGCGGATGCCTATGAAGTGGTCTTCATCACGCCGACGGCCACTCTCGCCGACGTGCAGCTCCTCGGCCAGTACCTGTTCAACACCGCCGTCAACAGCCGCGCGCTCGTGCGGGACCTTGCCACCTATGCGACTGGCCCGCTGGGCTGGAAACGCTTCTGCATCCTGGCCCCGCGGGACCAGTACGGCGCGGAGATGACACAGGCCTTCGCGGAAGAAATCCACCGCCTCGGCGGGGAGATCATCGCCGTCGACACGTACAGGCCCGATGATAACGATTTCGGCCCTCCTCTCAAACGCATCAAGGAGGCCGACCTCAAGCGGTACGGCAAGATGGAGTCTCCCTCAACTCCGCCGCAGAAGTCTCCCTCAGCCCCGCCTCAGAAGAGAGGCGCCAAGGAGACCAAGATCTACGTCCCAGGGTTCGACGCGATCTTCCTCCCGGGCGAGGCCCAGAAAGTGAGCTTGATCGCCGGCCAGATCCGGTTCTATGCCGCCAAGGTGGGCCTCCTGGGGACCAATGGGATGGACACGCCGGAGTTGCTCCAGTTCGACGCCCGCGCTGTCGAAGAAGCTATTTTCGCGGACAGTTTTTTCGTGGACAGCCCCGACCCCGCCGTGCGAAACTTCGTCGAGCAGTACCGGAAGCGCTTTCAGCAGCCCCCGACAGCCTTTGCCGCGCAGGCCTATGAGGCCACCAGGCTGGTTTTGGATGGTATACTGAAAGGAGCGACGACGGGCCGCGCCCTCCGGGAAAGCGTCAAGGACGTCAAGAACGCGCCCGGACTCATTGGGCCGTTGACCATGAACCCGGCGGGATATCTGGAGCGGCGCTACGTGCTCATTCAGGTCAAGAATGGCAGGCTCGTGCCGCTGACGGACATTCGATGAACCACATCGGCCAGATCATCCATACGATCTCGTACATGGCGCTCCCGCTGCTCCTGGCCATGGTGTTCCACGAGTACGCCCACGGCTGGGTCGCCGACCGCTATGGAGATTCCACGGCTCGCCTGGAAGGACGGCTGACGCTCAACCCCGTCGCGCACATCGATCCGTTCGGAACGATCCTGCTGCCGTTGCTGTGTCTGATCTTCCCCTCCGGCATCCTGCTCGGTTATGCCAAGCCGGTGCCGATAAACGCCTGGAACCTGCGCAATCCGCGCCGCGACATGGCGTTGGTGGCCGCCGCGGGGCCTGGCATGAACCTGCTCCTGGCCATCGCGAGCGCCCTCGCGCTAAGCGCCGTCCTGGCCATTGACCCGTCCGTCGCCGATTCCATCTCCACCAGCGGGCCCGGCGTCCGGAGAGACCTGCTGGGCATGATCCTGGTGCCCCTGGCCTGGATGTGCACTTACTCGGTCCTCATCAACGTCGTACTCCTGGTCTTCAACCTGATCCCCATCCCGCCGCTGGATGGCGGCCGGATCATGGTCAGCCTCCTCCCCCCGCGCCAGGCCGAAGCGCTCAGCCGCCTGGAGCCCTACGGGATGCTGATCATCTTCTTCCTGGTCGTCGCCGATCCCCAGATTCACCTTTTCGGCATGGTGATGGGACCGCTAGTCAACGCACTGACGACTACGATCATCTCGACTTTTACTTCGTAAATCGGATAGAAACGCACCATGGCCAAACGTGTCCTGAGCGGAATGCAGCCGAGCGGTTTGTTGCACCTGGGGAACCTGTTCGGCGCGCTCGACAACTTCCTGCGCCTCCAGGCCGAGCACGAGTGCTTCTACTTCGTCGCCGACTGGCACGCGCTCTCGACTAACTACGCGGACACCGCCCGCATCCGGGAGTACACCCGCGAGGTCCTCATCGACTGGCTGGCCGCGGGCCTCGACCCCGAGCGCTCGACGCTCTTCATTCAGTCCCACGTCCCGGAGCATGCAATCTTACATTTGCTTCTCTCCATGATCACGCCGGTGCCGTGGCTGGAGCGGAACCCCACGTACAAGGAAAAACAGGAGAACCTTGAGGGGCGCGACCTGTCCACCTTCGGTTTCCTCGGCTACCCTGTCCTGCAGGCCGCGGATATCCTGTTATACAAGGGCGACTACGTGCCGGTGGGTGTGGACCAGCTTCCCCACCTCGAGCTGACGCGTGAAATCACCCGGCGCTTCAACGCCCTCTACAAGCCGGTTTTCCCCGAGCCACAGGCCCTCCTGACAGAAATCCCGAAGGTCCCCGGCACGGACGGCCGGAAGATGAGCAAGAGTTACAACAACACGATCAACCTCTCGGACTCCGAGGCGACGGTTCGCGCCAAGCTCAAGACGATGGTGACCGATCCCGCCCGCGTCCGGCGGACGGACAAGGGCAACCCGGACGTCTGCCCAGTCTTCACGCTCCACAAGTCGGCATCCAAGCAGGGTGTCATCGACCGGGTGAACAAGGAGTGCCGGACGGCCGAGATCGGGTGCCTTGATTGCAAAGGCCTGCTCGCGGACGCGCTGGTCGCCCGCCTCACGCCGATCTGGGAGAAGCGGCGCGAGCTCGTGCAGAAGCCGAAGCTCGTTGACGAGGTGATTGACGCGGGGACCAAGAAGGCCAGCGCCGTCGCTCGACCGACCATCGCAGAAGTGAATGATGCGATGCAGATGGGGTAATGAGGGGATGATACAGCGGATCGCGCTTGCCGGCATGCTGATGATGGGCCTTGAGCTCATTGCACCCGCCCCTCTTCAGGCCGAGCCGGAAGAGTTCTGGCTCTGCACGCAGCAAGGCGGCAAGGAAACCTATACGAACCGCAACGAAGGGCAGGATTGCAAGAGATACGAGCCGAAGGCCAAGCTCGTCGTCAAATCCAAGGAAGCCAGCAGCCGCCCCGCCGAGCCAGTGCCGGCAGTCAATGAGTACCCAGGCTCCCCGGGTATCGATCGGCACGATCCTCCCACCAGGCGGCTCCCTGGCGAGATCAGCTTCGAGACCTACCGGATGCTGTCGACGGGCACCACCGAGGCGGAGATTCTCACCCGCGCCGGCCAACCGCGCTATACCTTCCGGATCGCCCTCGGCACCTGGGTGTGGGTCTATCTCAACGACGAGTGGCTCGTGGAAGTGACCTTCTCCGGTGGCCGCGTCGCCAATATCAGCCGCTACCTTCCCAAGCCATAACCTCCTTGTGCACCCTGAGCTTGTCGAAGGGTCGCCCCTGGTCTACAATCCGTCGTCCTGAGGCCCGCCGTGAGGAGGTTACACCATGGAACTGAAAAGCTCAGCGTTTACGGCTGGGGGGATGATCCCCAAGAAGCACACGTGTGATGGACCGGACGTATCCCCGCCCTTGAGCTGGTCCGACGTTCCAGCAGGGGCCAAGAGCCTGGCGCTCATCGCCGACGACCCGGATGCGCCGATGGGCACCTGGGTGCACTGGGTGGCGTGGAACATCCCGCCGAACGCGCGCGGCCTCGAGGAAGGCGTGCCGAAAAAGGACTTGCTTCCGAACGGGATGAAGCAGGGCACGACGGACTTTCGCAGCATCGGCTATGGCGGCCCCTGCCCGCCATCTGGCACGCACCGCTACTTCTTCAAGTTGTACGCGCTCGACACCAGCCTGAACCTGCCGTCGAGCGCGACCAAGAAGGATCTGGAGAAAGCGATGCAGGGGCACCTTTTGCAACAGGTTGAGCTGATAGGCAAGTACGCTCGGAGGTAGGGGCAAAGCCAAACCAGAAAAGTCGATTTTTTTATGCATTCGGCGTATCCTTCATAGAATTTCACAAAATTGACGTTCTCGCTCCAAGATACCGAGGCCGGGTCAACGTTCTCTGCCAAGAAAGCCGGGGAAAAATATGGCGCACGTTAAGCTCCGCGGAAAGGACTACCATCTGGAGAAAGAGGACATTTTGAAAGTATTAAAGGGGGTTCATCCTCAGCCAACACATGATTTCACGATCAGTATCGATGGGAAAGATTTCCCCATTAAGCAGGCCATCAGCGTAGTAACAGGGCTGTCGAGCGAAAAATTCTCAGGATCCGAAGCCCATGAATTCCTACGAAGGCTCGGTTTTGTCATAGAAAATTACGAACAGAGACATCGGAAACTCCAGAAAAGAAAACATCACCACTTTTAATCCGTTTGGTATGTTCGAAATACCTCCTATCAATATCCTCATCGCAAACGAGCAGGCCCAAGAAGCCAAGGAAGTGACTTCGAGCCTGCGTGCATTCTTTCCTGACAGCCGAATTGAGGTGGTGTACTCAGCCGACGAAGTGGTGCAATGGGCAGCCAAGAATGAATGGCATACTATCCTTGCTGATGTGGACATATTCCGTCAGAGTGGGCTTGCCACGCTGGGCGAGCTCAAACGGCAAGCCCCAATGGCAACCATTATTATTCAAGCCGATTGCAACGATATGACTCTTGGAATGCAGGTTCTGCGCTTTGGCGCAGATTTTTATATTTCGAAAAAATCTCCTGCATTCTTGACTGAATTGCCCTTTGTTGTGCGAACATTGTTAAAGAATCAAGATCTGAATGCGCAGTTGAATGCAGTGAACGATCGAGTTCAGCGTCTGGAGGAGCAAGCGTCACGGACGCAGACGGAACAGCAGTCCTTAGTGGAGCAACTCGACCAAGTACGCCAACAGCGCACACAGTTGCAGGGACGACTTCAAGCCCAAGAAGTGGAGTTAGCGCAGACAAAGGAGAAGAAGCAGTTGCTCCTGGACCAATGGGAGAGAATCCGCCAAACGCACACGAAGGTGGAGGAAGAACTCCAGCAGGTTACATGGCAGTTGGCTCAGGAACGCAGAGAACACCAGACGTATAGGGAGCAGATCGAGAGGCTCCGCCAAGAGCGGATCGAAACTCCGACTGACAGGGAACAGCTCGAGAAGATCAGCCAGGAGCGCGACCAGCTGCAGGAGCGGCTGTCGCAGATTCAGACGGGAAAGCAGTCACTCTTCACCCAATTGGAGCAAATGCGTCAAGGACATACCCCGGCACAGGAACAAATCCAACGCCTTGAAGAGCAATTATCTCAGGAGCATCGGCAACAACAGACCTACTCAGAACAGATCGAAGCGCTGCGACAAGAGCGGGCCCAGATGCTGGACGATCTGGCCAAGATCCAGGAAGAAAAGCAGTACCTGCTGCACCAGCTGGAGCGTGAGAGTCAAGAGCACGCTCAGACGCTGGAGCAGCTGGCCCAGCACCAAGGAGAAAGACAGTCTTTACTGGACAACTTGGAGGGAATGCGTCGAACACGCCAACAGATGGAAGAACGAATCAAGCGCCTCGAAGAGCGATTGCTTCAGGAACATCGACAAAATTTGCCCTAACTGATATATCGCCGGGGCCATGGTTCCGGTGCTGCCGGTCCTGTTCGGCGCAAAGGATGCGCTGTTC
>CAZSUT010000041.1:0-20153 GCA_964610095.1 uncultured Nitrospirales bacterium
CTGGGCCGGCCTTCATGGGCGTTCAGGCCGTTCTCCACGGAGGCCGCCCGGGGCAGATCGATGGCCCGCTGCCAGGCGAGCCCCACCGCGCGTTGCGTGGCCTCGATGGCCCGGACCTCCTCATCGGTCTTGACGACGCGCTCTTCGAAGAAGGGCTCCCGCTTGGTGCTCACCTCGTACCCGCGCTCCTGCAACCGCCGGGCGTGCTCGAACCCGAAGTTCTCCGACACGAGCAGGTGCGTGACGCCCCGCTCCATCAAGAATTCGTCTATGACGTCAACCGCACCGGGCGACGTCACGCCACGGCGCTTCAGCCGCTCCTCGTATTCTGAGTATGACAGGACGGCGTCTACCGTGGCTGTGGCGCGCGCCCGGTCCACTTCCAGATCGCTCATGATGAGGATCCTCTCGCCCTTGATGCGGAGGAAAATGAACGGATCGGGAGCCAAAAACCGGGTGGCGTAATAGAGGTTGGAATTGGTTTCGCTCGCGGCGATGATCAGAATGTCGGGATCGGTGGACATCATCGGTGATGCTACCATGGCCTTACTGAGCGGAGCAAGGCGACCGCGGCGCCTTGTCCGAGGGGGAAATCACCTCCTTCGGAAACATGACGACGTTTTTCATGAAATCGAAAGCAAGCTGTGCAAGACCGGTCAATCCCGACCCGACTGACTTGATCGGCCGCCACGTGACTTGAGGATCGGTCACCGGACCCTTGACCTCGAAGAAGGCGGTGGTGAACCCTTCGCGCTCGCCGACGAACAGCTTCCCGAAGAGAGGAATGGATTGCAAGACGCCTTCGTAGGAGCCGAAGGGCGTGACGACCATAACTATATCGTAGCGGTCATTGGGAATGTCATAGGTGCCCGCGGCGGTGATCTTCATGATCTCGCTGTCCAGCCGATAATCCTTAGTCTCTGCGATGCCGTTTTTGATGCCGATCTGGGCCGACATGCAATCGAACGGCATGCCTTTCTCGGAAACTTCCGCCTTGCCCGCCAACAGCCTGGGGAGGTCCAGCAATCTGACAACCTTCGCAGTCGCTGAGAGTTTCTGGAAATGCCCCTTCTCGACCATCACCCGGACATCCCCGTTCAGAGTCGGCGCAGTCCCGCGAGGATCGTTGCCGTTCCCACTGATCGCGCCATCCAGGTTGAGAACACCAGTAAACGGCAGCTCTTTAACGCCAAGTGATTGGAACACCGGCTCCACTGCAATACGTTGCAGGTGCAGGCTCGTCTCCACCGACGCCGGTTTGCCTTTGGGCAACGCGATGCGGGCCTGTCCGGCAATCGTGCCCGCCCCCATCCGCCCGGTGATGGGATCCACCACCAGCACGCCGTCTGCGCCGGTCACCGTCGCCTGGATCTCGTCGAAGAGGACGCCGTGGTAGCGGCCGTTTTTTACTGAGACGGTAGCCGCCAGCTTGGCGTCCCCGCTGATCGCCTCCATCGCCACGCGCACCGGCGAGCGCCCGCCTTCGGGGATCAGTAAGGCCAGATCGAGGCTGGGCGAATCCAGGGTGGTCTGGATGCGCGGCACGCCCCGCCATCCCCGGATATCCCCGGTGGCGTTAATCCGGCTGTCCGCGATCTTCAGAGTGCCGCGATCGATCGCAATGCGGTCGTCTTCAAAAAAGACATGCAGGTTGAAATCTTCGATCGGCGCGCGCAGCCCCTCGAGCTTGAGCCCGAGCCGCGTGACTTCCACCTGCCCATTCAGCTTCGCGGCCCGCCAGTTGTCGAGCGGTCCGGTTGCGACAAAACTGGTCTGGAACTGCCCCGTGGCTGGCGCGGTCTTGGAGGCCAGGAGTCCTTTCGGCAGGGCCTTGAAGGAAAACGGGGGAACCTTCACGTCAAGCTCAAAGCGCCCCGGCTTCGAAAAGGTCAGCAGCCCTTTCGTGTGGACTCTGAGCGGGGGAATCTCAGCCGTGAGCCTCCGGACTTTCAGGCTCCGACCGGGATCCCAGAGGAGATCGAACTCGACTGCGCCCGGCACTCCGATGGGCTTGCGGACCCAGTCGGCGTGGGTGATCCCTGCTTGTTGAATATCCACTCGTCCGATGCCATGGAGCTCGCCGGTCCGTCCCGAGACGCTGAATCCGAATCCCGCCACGCCATCCGCCACGAGTGCCTTCTCCGCATCCCGCAGGAAGACCCCTAGCGCCTCCTTCGCATCAGCCTGGCCGGACACCGTCAGGGCGTAATGGGTCTTTTCATCGGACTTGACCGCGATCTCCCCGTTCAGCGCCACGGAAGAGTTGCCGATATGGCCGCTCAGCCGCTCAAACTCCACCCCGCGACGGACAGAATGCGCCCCGCCACGCAGATCGGCGAATGGCAGGGACAGCCGCCGGTCCGTGAAGCCGAGGTCCTTCACCGCAAGGCCCCACTTCACCTCCAGATGGTCAAGCTTGGCCAGCGGGCCCGCCAGCTTGACGACAGCGTCGGCCTCGCCTTTCAACCCCGTGAGGCTGGCCGGTCCGGCTGGCAACAGCGCCTTCGGCGCGAACCGGGCCACGATCACGGCCAGCTCCTGGGCTGAGATCTTGCCCTTGATGTCCAGAGAGAGAGTGGGATTCTGCGCGAGGGACGTCACCTCGCCACGCCCCTCCGTGACCTCCGCCAGACCGTACCGGCCCGTCAGCTGCTCGATGGCGATCCGGTCAGCCGTGACTCGCAGCTTGCCCTTGACATCAGAAAGGGGGACGCGATTGGCACCGACCACTGCGCTTCCTCCCAACAGATTCACTTCCCCCTGGACGGTCAGCCGGTGCTCCTGCTCAGGCACCCACCCCACTTGCAACGAGACCAGTTGCACTGAACCGGCCAGCTGGGCCTCTTTCAAAAACCCCAGCGAATGCGATTGGATCACCTCCTCGGGTAGGCTGGCGACCAGGGACTCCAGCTTGAACGGCGTCGTCGTCAATGCGGCCGTGAACGACATCCGGGGGGTGAACAATTTGACCAGGCCGATGCTGCCCGTGATCGTCGTCTCGCCGCCCGTCGCAGTCAGGTCCTTGATGTCCAGCGCGCGTTCGCCTTTCGCCCAGCGGTACTCGTAGGAGGCCGACAGATCAACCGGCGGCTGGACTCCGCGCAGGAACACGTTGTCGTTCAGGAACGAGGCGAGCCGCGCCAGGCTCACTCGCTTGGCCTCCACCCGTCCGGTCGCCCTGCCTCCCGCACCAGCCTGCTCGATCGCCTGTCGGGCGACCGCACCCGTCACCGTGATCGTCGCGTCGCCGGTCTCCTGCGGCATCGCGGCGAAGAACCTGTACTCCAGGCGCATGCCGGTCCGCTTCACAGTGGTGTTCACATGCCGGAACGCAACGGTGCGGGGAAGGGCCGAGCCGTAGGTGTCCTCAAACGCGATCTCCCCGTCGGCGATGGACAGCTCTTCGCCCAGCAGCGGGGTTGTGAAGCTGGTCGTGTCTGCAGTCGCGGTAAAGAGATCGGAGATGTTCAGCTTGCCGTCTGGACCGCGCTTGATCTTGACCTTGGGCATGTCCAGCGCGATCCGCTTGGCCAGGACCTTGCGTTTCAAGAGCGGAAAGATCCGCAAGTCGATGAAAAGGTGTTCGGTGGAGAGAAACTCGTCCTGGCCGTCCGCTTCCCGGATGACGACGTCATCGAGCGCCATCCGGACGTACGGGAACACCTCCACGTGGGCGCGTTTCATCTCCACTTTTCGGCCAAGCTGGTCCTGGGCTTGCGAGATCAATAACGCCTGGTAGTCGGCGCTGTTCAGGATGAGAGGGAGTGAGAGGATGAGAGCGGCCAGGATGGCGAGGGGGAGGAGGACCAGCCACGCGACCGTGCGACGCAGGTTCCACACAGGGCCGATATTACCCGACGGCGCGCAAAATGCCAACGGGTCATGTCACCATCGCACATACGGGTGATGCGGTGACAGGATCCGCAATTGTCTTTCAATAAAATGCCATGGCGGCGTAGGTGACGGTGGAGTTGTACTGGTCCACGGTGGCGCGGTCGTAGCGCAGCACGCTCCCTTTCGGCGCGGGGCCAGTTGGATCGCTCAGGAGCTTCAGCATCGTGTAGAGCGGCGGCAGGAGGCCGATGCGCCGCGCGTCGTCTTCCTGCTGGATAAACTGCAAGAGAGCCTCCGGATCACCGTTCTCCGCGTGCTTGAGCATCGCCAGGTCCGCCTGCATCGTCTTGTGGAACGAGAAGTCCGTCGGCGGCTTGAGATCGCCGTAGCGCATGCCGATGTGGGCCAGGTCCCCGCTGACCACGAAGCAGACCTCCTTGCCGAAGGCCGCCAGGGTCTTGCGGAACGCCTCGATGAACTGCCCGATGCGCTGCCCCTGGGCAAGCAGCTCAGGATGATTGAGATGCAGGTGTGAGAACGAGCAGAGCACCGGCACGATCGTGAACGGCTTCGTGTGGCCGAGGATATGCTGGAGGAACACCGCCTGGAACTCGATGGCGTGGTCCTTGCGATGGGCGAGCTCTTCCTGGAAGAACACGCCGCCGCCGTGCTCGCGGAACAGCCGCAGGAACTCCCGGTCGGTCTTGACGAGCCCAAGCGGGGTCTCGAAGTCCTTGTCGGTGCACGCGAAGAGGGTCTCGATGATCCCGCGTGCGACCCCCAGGATCACGAATACGCCGGGCGTCTTGGCTTCCCGCACCTCCTTGTAGGCCCAGGCGTAGATCGGCCCCGCCACGTTGATCTCCACGTGCGGGGAGACAATCGCCTTGAGAGCCTTGCCGTCATTCTCCGACGGAGCGCTGCCGGGCCCCTCCTTCGACCGGAAAACCCCGTCGAGCTGCTGCTTCAGTTTCTCGGGGTCAGCCTCGTAGCTCTTTCCGGCGAACATCGCCGGCCGCGTGGGTTGCGCCCGGAAGCTCTCCAGCAGCGCCCGTTTCGCCGCGTCGAACCGCTCGCCTTCCAGAAACAGCTTCTCATCCAGGTCCGCGATGAACTTGTCCACCCACTGCGGCATGAGGATTTCGCCGAAGCGCTTGAGGTACTCGCCCGCGATCTGGTTCCGCGTGTGCTTCCCGTCGAGGAACTGCACCAGATAGAAGATGTTGGGGGGCAGAAACAGGATCCCGTCCGAAATCCCCTCGGGATCGCGCAGCCCGACGGACTGCGTCTCGCCCTCGCGCACGGGGAAGAACTCGAGGTTCCGCAGCTTGGGATACTCCATGGTGGGCAAGATTATACTTCGTGTCTTCCGCGACTGGCCATCTCCCAGGCGGCCAGGGCCAGCACGGTAAGCGCCAGGAGCACCAGCGCCGCATAGCCGTACTCGGCGCCCGCATATTTGATGAGGTCCGAGAACCGGCCGATCAGGAGCGACATGCGGGACATCACCGTATAGCCGAAGGCCGCGCCGAAGGCGATCATCAGGAAATAGATGCCAGTGCGCGCAGTCACCCTGCCGGGGCCGGCATGCTCGACCGAAAAGAAGAAATAGAACAGCACCGACACCACGCCGATGACCAGCACGATCGTGTTGACGCCGCTCTGCGGGGAGGCCAGGTTGAATCCCATGGACAACCCGTCGGCGCCCCTGCTCACCAGTGGGTTCACCGTGTCCTCGATCTGCTTCAGGATATAGGACGACACGGTCCGCGGGATGGCGACGCCGGACCCGAAGCCAACCACGAAGGCAAAGGCGAGGCGGGAGAGCCAGGCGATCTTGGGAATGAACCGCGCCCACATGAGCAGGCCGAGCACCGCGGGGATCAGCAGCACGTAACTGCCGAGCGCCGCGGGATTCTCGGTGACCTCATGCTTGAAGGGCTCCCACAAGAGTCGGATGAAGACCGTGTGCCAGGCGAGGACGACCGAGTACCCAACCGAGATGCCGACGTACAGATGCTCTCCCAGCTTGAACAGCGGGTTATCCTTATAGAGAAAGCTATAGATGAACAGGGTCAGGCCGGCGGCCACCCAGGCTCCCAGCAGCGTCTCGGTGGGCAGGACGGGGCCGGGCATCAGTTCGCCTTGCCTTTCTCCCCTCGCAACACGAAATAGAACGCGTTGCACAGGAGCACCAGGGTGATGATCACGAAGTGGGTGGCGGACTGGGCGTCCATGCCGGCCATCGCCGTGCCCTTCTGTTTGATCAGCGTCTCGTACTCCGCCGCGCCCTGGAGCCCGCCGATCAGGCCGTTGATCTGGCCGCTGCGCAGGAAGGGGTAGAGGCCCGGCGCAATCACGCCGGTGGAGCCCCCCGCCATCTCGAAGCGGTACTTGTCCTTGCCGAAGACGTACCACATCTCGATGCCCGGGTTGCCCGCCGCTAAGCTGACCATGTAATTCACGTCGCGAAGATTGCGCACGCCGGCCAGCACAGGCATCCCCTGCGTCGGGGTCTTCTGATAATCAGAGGGGAACGCCTTGTAGAGGTCCTGGCCCATCGCGATAACCAGCGCGCCGGCCCCGGGGCTCCAGCCCAGGAACACATAGTCTGTCCCCCGTTCCCTGCCCATCTCCCCCGCCACTTTTGAGATGATGCCGTCCGCCATCCCGGTGCCAGTGAGCCAGTGCGTCATGGCGATGACACGAAAGTTCTTGCGGAAGGCGTGCCGGAGCAGCGCGACCGCCTGCGGCTCCAGTTCCGGCTTGGAGGACGGGTCGAAATCCAAGGAGAGTAGGAAGACCGAGCGCTCGGGCATCGCCTCGATGTAATCATAGACGGCCCGCACTTCTGGGGAGACCTTGATCGGGAGTCCGAAGGGCCGGAGCAGCGGCAGCAGGACCGCCGCGGCGATCAGCAGGAAGATGATCCGCCGGTCGATCCCGATCATGCGGCGGGCAAAGTCCTTCACTGGTCCCTCCCGCCGCCGAGGTACGCGCGCTCGATGCCCAGGATGATCTTCAAAGAGAGCGCAACCGACCCCATGCTCACGCCGATGAGAATGGCGCGCCGGACCGCGCTGTTCACCACGTTCAGGAGCCATTGTGTGACATCCCAGGTCCAGGGCAACAGGAACTGGCCCAGCGGGACACGGCCCATCATGACCACGACGGCCGATGCCAAGAGCACGCCGGCTTCGGGGGAGCGGGCTCGGAACGCACGATAGGCCGCCGACGCGATGAAGAAGGCCAAGACCGAAAACATCGTTCCCTGGAGGGGGACCATCATGTTGTCGTAGAGCCATCCAAGGCCCGTCCTCGCGCCATCCACGGTGGTTTCGCCCCTGCTCCAGAAGCCGACCACGATGGTCACAACCATGGCGATGTAGAGCACCAAGCTATAGCCCCATCCGGGCACCTGGCGCTTGATCTTGACGGCATGGACGTGGAAGAGGCTGGCCAGCCCCAGCGCCAGCGCAAACCCCGAAATGATCTGCATCCATTTGGAGACGTTGGTGATGGCCTCTTCGGAAACAGGATGGGGGATGTAGTACTGGAAGGCGAACGTCACGCCCATCACGAAGGTGATGGCCAGCGGGAGTTGGCGCTTGAGGAAGATCACTTGAAGTCTTTGAATAGGTCCAGCAGGTAGTTGAACCCGTCCGTATTCAAGAGCACACCGAACGTCGCCAGGAAGGTGCCGAGGATGAGCACGCTCATGATCAAGGCCTTGCCGATGTCCTGGCCGCGAAGCGTCCCGACCAGGACCGGCTCGCGCGAGAGGTAGGCGCTGGCCGCGTAGAGCTCCTCCCCGATCAACGTGTAGTCGCAGGTGGTCACGAAGAACGGGAGTTGGTGATCCGAATCGGTGCCGGCAATCTGGATCGCCCCGGTGCTGGCGCCGGTTTCGGTCAACAGCAGGGACTCGGCGAAGTAGGAGCCCATGAAAAAGTTCGCGGCCGGCTTCTCCCGCAGCATGATCCCGTCCACGGCCGCCGTGTAGCTGAACTGGTCGCTCGTGATGAAGAAGTTCGCATCTTCCTTGTAGGCGTCAGGCCGGCCGGCCGCGACATATGCCTCCTTGACGATCTCCTGGCAGACCGCCATGACGATCGGATCGCGGTGCGGGACCTTCAAGCTCGTATCGTAGTGCGCCACCTTCTTGGCCACCTCACCGAGGATGACGGTGGCCGCGATGGTGGAGACTTCGTCCATTCCGCCGGAACCGGTGAGGTACAGAATCGGGCGGCCCATTTCCGTCGAGCGGCCGATCGCCTCCTCGACTGCGTCCAGGCCGGCGATGCGACGCAAGTGGACGTGTGGGTTCCGTCGCGCCGCCGCGATGCTCGCCAACAGGACGCCCGTGAACGCCACGACGAACACGAGGTTGTTTGCCTGGGCCGTGTTGAACAAGTTGGGAGCGGCCGTCGCCCCGGCCACCTCCGACCAGACTTCCTGATCGCCCTCCCGCACGAGGAGCTTCACGAAATAGGGCTTGCCGTCTTCGATCGCAAAGGCCTGGGAGGAGACGAGCTTCACATAGTGGTCGCCCTTACCGGCAGGCTGGGCCCACCATGGGAAGTCCTTCGGTTTCACGTAGCGCGTGTTGGAAGGGAACTCCGCGACTTTCTTAAACGTGGCGGTCGGGCTCTCCGCCATCCAGACCTGGACGGTACGGCCCGCGCGGTCGGCGTGAGAGGCTTTCCAGATAAGACTCAGGCTCTTGCCGGCGTCGTTCGGGGTATCCAGGACCCGAAAGCCTTCCGGCGCAGGGGTAGCCGCCAGCGCCGGTGCTCCCAGGAATAGCAGTAATAGCAGAGCCGCGGCAATGATCACTTGGCGAGGGGTACCTTCACGCTGATGGCCCCCGCCAGGTCTCCTTCCTTCGCCCCCTCCTTCATGTAGCCAGAGATGTCCTTTTCACCTTTCGGCTCACCGTGGCACGGAAGACAACCTTTGAGCATGAAAAGCGGCAGCAGGACCCGGACAGCCTTCCCGCCATCCACGTTCTCGCTGACAATCTTTTCACCCTGGCGAGGATAGTTCGGATCCGCGAACGCCTTGAGGACCCTCGCCTCGAACTCATCCGGCGTATTCTTGGGGTTCCGCGGAGGATTCATAGTCTGCTTGAGGTACACTCCGGTCTTAGCACGGAACTTGGCCGCCGCCTGGGTGCCGAAGGTGGCGGGAATGAAGCCTTTGAAGCCCACACCCTGCTTGTTGATCACGATCTGGTAATCCGTCACCACCTGCTTTTCCGCATCGACGAGCGCGGGCAGGAGTTTCCTGGCCATCTCCGGCACCCTCTCGTTCTTGAGATCGGTGAGGTCCACCTTCGCTCGGTCCTTGAACTTTTCGATGACCTGTTTTTCGAAGACTTCAGGGGTAAAACCCTTATTTCCTTTTTCGGGGTCGTTGATCAAGGACTGGTTCGCCCCGACCGTGACCCGTCCCGCATCCAACAGGACCGCAAGCAGCCGTCCTGTTTCGACAGCCTCAGGGTTGGCGCGAGCTTTCGGTGGCAGGAGAAGGTCGTCCCCCAGGAACACCGTCAACAAGGCTATAACGATCGCTCTCGCTCTGCTCATAGCCGCCTCCTTGGGTTCATCTCAACGCCAGCTTGACGCTGATCGCCCCACCCAGGTCCCCTTCCTTACCCCCCTCCCTGATATAGCCGGAGATGTCCCGCTCCCCCCTCGGCTCTCCATGACATGCGAGACATCCCTTGCCGTAAAACAGCGGCAGCATTATTCTGACAGCCTTCCCGCCCTCCACGGTCGCGCTGATGACCTTCTCGCCTACGCGCGGATAGGCCGGATCGGCAAACTTTTTCAAGGTGGCCGCTTCGAACTCATCAGCTTTGTTCTTCGGATTCCTCAGTAACTCGTCGAAGGTGGTCTGCTTCAAATAGAAACCGGTCCTGGCGGTGAAGATCGCCGCCGCATGGGTGCCGAAGGTGGCGGGGATGAAATTCTTGAATCCCATCCCCTGCTTGTTGATGATAGGCTGGTACGTGGCGACGGTCTTCTTGCTTGCCTCGACGAGTACCGGCAGGAGCTTCCTCGCCATCGGCGGCACCTTCTCATTCTGGAGATGCTGCAGATCGACACCGGACCGTTCCTTGAATTTTCCTAAGAGCTTCTGCCTGAAGACCTCCGGCGTGAAGCCCTTGTCCCCCTTATCGGGATCGTTGATCTGGGCCTGGACCGATCCGACCGTCACGCGGCCTGAATCGAGCAGGATCGCCAGCAACCGTCCGGTCTCAACGAGCTCTGGGTTGGCGTCTACCGACGAAGGGAAGAGCCCCATGACAACAAGAACGACCACGAAAGGCATCAGAACACTCGTTTGTTTCATCGCCACCCCCTTTACACGAACGTCACACAAGCCTGACGAGAAGGCCTCTCTCGCGCTGTCGTGGGCGCATATCAGAACACAGCACCGAGGAAAATGCTATCCCCCTTCCTCCTCAGCCCTCGATCACTTCGATGTTTGCCCGCGGGATCACCGCCCGGGAGCCGTCGGTGAACTGAACCTCCATCACGCGGACGCGGCTTTCCGTGGGAATCATCTGCAAGTCAGACGGCAAGCCCACGACCTGGCCGATCCGCCCGAAGAAGGGGGCCCGGATGACGCGCACCGGGTCGCCGACCTTGACTCCACCCCTCGCCTCTCCCCATTGACCGGCTTCGATACCTTGGATCTGTTCGCCGGGCGCCAGCGGCACGATGATTTCCGGACGGATGACCCCTGCACGGATCTGCGTCGCGCCGGAAATGGACGCCTTGCGTCCGTCCAGCTTCTGCAGCAACTCGAAGGTCCGGCGGGCCATCGGGATGCGCCCGAACCCTTCGGTCAGGACCAAGGTAAAGCCGACGGTTTCCGTTCCGGTGATGGCCACGCCGAGGTCGTAACCCAGGAGCGCCCGCAGGTCCTTGTCGTGCATCCCGCCGACGACGATTCCCTTGACGCCGACGGCCTTGGCCCGAGCGAGGGCCTCGGCCCCGACAAAGGCGCCGCCCACCACGATCTTCCCCGCATGGGTGGTCGTGAAGTGCGCGGCCGTCACATCCTCTTCCGGCGAAGCGACCCCCATGGCCAAGGCCCCCCAGGTCTCACCGCCGATCCCGAAGATTCCTTGGATGAAGGCGCATGTCGTCTCCACCCGTACCCCCTGGCCCGGCAGCACCTCCGCAACCGTGCCGTCGAGATAGGCAAAGAGCTCCACCGGCCGCGGCGGTTCCCGCAGGATGACCTGCCCCGTCGCCGTTGAAATGGTCTCCACGGTCCCGGTGATGGGGGAACGCACCTGCGCCTTGAACCACTTGAGGAAGGGTTTGGTCTCCGCCAGGACGTCGCCTTGCTGGATACGGTCTCCATCCCGCTTGACCATGTAATCGGGCAGGTCTTCAGGCAGGATGCCGAGCTGATTGACGAGATTCACCACATGGGCCTTGCCGGGCAACTCCGCGCGAGCCACGACCATCGCCGAGGTGACGGCCTCGCCGGCCTCGACGAGGACTGTGCCAGACAGCGGCAGGATCCGCTTCTTGGAGACGACGGTTCGCGGCGTGACGGTGAGACCCGGTGTATAAGTGTGTGCCATTTTCGCTTCGCGAGTCGTTATACGTTAAACGTTATTCGTTAATCGGAAAGTCGGAGCGATTAATCCTGAAGTTTCGGTTTAACGTTTAACGATTAACGTTGCTCCGGGTATAAGTTCAACGCGGCGTGCCAGTGCTTCAAGGCACGCACCCGCTCCTCCGCCTGCGTGGGCAACTGCAGCGGCCGCCCGCGCCCGTCCAGCACTACACCGACGACGCCCCCCCGGGCGCGCCGCTCGACCGGCACGCCCTTGCCAGCCCCCAGGTCCACGGACCGGGCCGGGGTCATCGCGACCGTTGCCGCTTCCCCGACCGTGAGGGGAAACAGCCGGACCTCCCCGAAGGCCAGGGTTCCTTTCACCAACTCTCGTCCGCTCGGAAACGTGATGGTATAGTCCGCGCAGCGCTCCCCCCAGGCGCCTTGCCCGATCGGCGCCACGCACGTGCCCAGGGGGATCAGGCAATCCCGAACGAACACGTCGGTCGCAGCCTGCTCGTTGACGGTGGAGAGTACCCCCAGATGCGGCATCATGAAAATGCTGTCCACGGCCAGCTCGGTGAACCCGAACGGCTCGTACGCGTCGACCATCATTAGAAAAGACTGCACCCGGCGCGGGGCATGCGAGAGGATGCCCCCGCTGCCGACGATCAGATCGAGCTGCAGCATGTCCACGAGCGTCTCCCCCGACGCCTTCTGCTCGAACACATCGGAGATGGACCGCTCCTGCTGGACCCCCTTCAGGCCGGTCGCCAGGGACTTGTGGTGAATGAGGGCCAGGCGCAGGGCCTCGCGCGCGATGGCCTGCTCGATCTGGAGCTCGTCCAGGGTCTGCGGGACCGTCGTCGGGCGGATCATCTTGTTTTTGATCCGGTTGCGCATGCCCTGCTCATCGATCGAGAACGGCACCCAGCGCATGATGTTGTCGAGCGTCGCCTCGGTCAGCACGTTCGAGATGCTGTAGCTCATGCCCAGATTGGCCGAGACGGTCCGGTTGAAGATGCCGTGAAACACCGAGAACACGTCGGTGGTGGCGCCGCCGATGTCCACGCCGATCAGGTTGATTCCCTGCTTTTTGGCGATGGTCTCCATGATGAGCCCCACCGCCGCCGGGGTCGGCATGATCGGCGCGCCGGCCCAGGAGATGAGCTTCTTGTACCCCGGAGCCTGCGCCATGACGTGCTCCAGGAACAGGTCGTGGATCTTCGCGCGGGCGGGCCCGAGGTTCTCCTTCTCCAGCACGGGCCGTACGTTCTCGGTGAGGGTCAGTGCGGTCTTCTTGCCGAGGATCTCGCTGATGCGCGCGCGGGCGTCCTTGTTGCCGGCGTAGATCAGCGGCAGGTTGTAGCTCATGCCGAGCCGCGGCCGGGGCTCGGCGGCCGCGATGTATTCCGCCATCTCCACCACGTGCGTCACGGTGCCGCCGTCCGTCCCGCCGGAGAGCAGGATCATATCCGGGCGCAGCGAGCGGATGCGTTCGATCTTCTCGTGCGGCAGGCGCCCGTCGTTCGAGGCCAGCACGTCCATCACGATCGCCCCGGCCCCGAGGGCGCACCGCTGGGCGCTCTCGGCCGTCATGCTCTGTACGACCCCGGCCACCATCATCTGGAGCCCGCCACCGGCGCTGCTCGTGGAGATGTAGATGTCCACGCCGACCTTCGGATCACCGCTCGCCCCGCTTGGGGTGATGATCTTTTCGCCGTCGAGTATCTTGCGGCCGGAGAGTTCCTCGATCTCCGCGATCGCGTTGAGGACCCCGCGGGTGACGTCCTCGAAGGGCGCTTCCACGGTGGTGGGCGCCTCCCCCCGGTAGGTCTGCCGGTACTCGTCCCCCAGCTTCTCGATCAGAATGGCCTTGGTCGTCGTGCTGCCGCAGTCCGTCGCGACGATCGTGCGGAGCGGGCGGCGCGGGTCTGCGGTCATGGGCGTGTCGCCGTGCGTCGCTCGATCAGGACCGTCAGTCGCGAGAGCGTATCGCGCCGCTCGAGCAGCTGGGCCACGCGCTCCACGTCACGCTGGGGGAAGACCACCTCGAGGATCGGAGTAAAGAAGTGCAGGGCTTGGCTGCCGAGGAAATTCATGGGTCCGACCGACTCGAGAAACAGGATGGCCGGCGTCGCCATCCCGCGCTCCACGACGGTCGTCGCGACCAACTCGAGCAGGGCCACGTCTTCAGGGGAGAGCGGCTGGCCTTCCGGTTCCAGCGCAAAGGCATGCCGCATCCGGGCTGTCAGCCCGCTCAGCCGTTGCGCCAGAAACCCCTTGGAGAACGGTGCCATAGCCACTCGCAGACGGGGGCTGCGGAAACCTGCGCATTATAGGGAGGGGGCAGAGAGAGAGTCAATTCACGCCAGTGGCCTGTTGCTCGGCATGATAAGAGCTACGCACCAAGGGCCCGGACTCCACATGGCGGAAGCCCAGCGCCAGCCCTTCCGCCTTGAGCAGCCGGAACTCCTCCGGCGGGTAGAAGCGCATGACCGGCCAGTGGGCCTTCGTCGGTTGCAAGTACTGTCCAAGCGAGAGGATCACGCACCCTGCCGCGTGGAGCTCCCGCATAACCACGCGCACCTCTTCCACCGTTTCGCCCAGACCGACCATGAGCCCGGACTTGGTGACGGCCCCGCGGGTGGACGCCGCCTCGAGCACCGCGATCGACCGCAGGTACTTCCCCTGAGGCCGGACCGACGGGAACAGGCTTGGGACAGTCTCGATGTTGTGGTTGAGGATGTCGGGCTTTGCCGCCAGGACTGTCTCCAATGCGGCGAGGTCGCCGAGAAAATCCGGAATGAGGACCTCGATCGTGCAGGTCGGCAGTTCCCGCCGGATGGCCCGGATCGTCTCGGCGAAGATCCGCGCGCCGCCGTCTGGCAGCTCATCGCGGTTGACCGACGTGATCACGGCATGGCGGAGTCCGAGCCTCTTCACCGCCGCCGCCACCCGTGCGGGCTCCGCTTCATCCAGCGGCAGGGGCCGTCCGGTGGTCACTGCACAGTAGTGGCACCGGCGCGTGCAGATGTCGCCGAGGATCAGGAACGTGGCCGTCCGGTTGTTCCAGCACTCCCAGACGTTCGGGCACCGCGCCTCTTCGCAGATCGTGTGGAGGTTCAGTTCCTGGGTGAGCCGCCGGATCTCCTGATAGTCCGGCCCCTGGCGCAATTCTACCTTGAACCATGCCGGCAGGTGCGGCCTCGGCTCTTGAAGCATGGGAAGGTGTCGGCTCATAGGTCCCTCGCCCGCTCCAGCGCCTGTTTGAATGTCTGGAGGAACTGCGCGGCCGCCGCCCCGTCAATCACGCGGTGATCACACGATAACGTGAGCATCATCCGATGGCCCACCTCGACGCGGCCATCCCGGACGACGGGCACCTCCCGCACGGAGCCCACCGCGAGCGCCGCAGCAGCGGGCGGTAGGATCACCGCGATGAAACTCTCCACATCGAACTTGCCCAAATTGGAGATCAGGAACGTCGCGCCCGTGTACTCCTCCGGCGACAGATCGCGGCCCCGTGCCCGAGCCACAAGCGTCCGCTCCGCCTCGGCGATCTGCGCGATGGTCTTGCCGCCACAGTCGCGCAGAACTGGCACGATCAGGCCGTCCTCCAGCGCCACGGCGATCCCGATGTCGATGCTGGAGAAGATCCGAATGGTCTCGCCCGCGAAGGACGCATTGAGGCCCGGGTGCTGCCTTAGGGCCCGCGCCGAGGCGGCGACGAGCAGATGGTTGATCGAGATCGGGGACGACACCGCGGCCTTCTTCGACTCCTCAATCACCCGGAGCCCCTCGGCCATGTCCGCCTCGATGGTCACATAGAAGTGCGGCACCGGCGCCTTGCTTTGCGTGGTCATCCGGACAATGGCCTTGCGCATTTGCGTCAGCGGGATCTCCCGCACCGTGGGTTGTTCCTTCTTGGTCAGGAAGGGTTCGAGATCCCGCTCGACGATTCGCCCACCGGGGCCGCTCCCTTTCACGGTTTTCAGATCGATCCCGCGCTCGCGAGCCAGCGTGCGGACACGTGGGGATGCCGGCTTGTCCTCCTCAGGCGATGCGACAGCAGCAGGTGACGGGCGCGGCGCGCTGGGGCGAGCCGCTGAAGGCTGAGCACCGGCAAGGATGTCCCGAATGTCCTCGTCAGGCTCCCCGATCACACCGATAAGGGTGCCGGACGGCACGGTCGTCCCTTCAGGAACAAGGATCTCGAGGAGCGTCCCGGACGCGAACGCCTCGAGGTCCATCACTGCCTTGTCGGTCTCGATTTCCGCGAGCACGTCGCCGCTCTCGACGCGCTCGCCTTCGGCCTTTCGCCATTTCACGACGACGCCTTCCGCCATGGAGTCCGTCAGCTTTGGCATGATCACGCGACTGGGCATGATGCTATGTCCTGTACAGCACCTGATGCACCGCGGCCACCACCTGGTCCGCGTCCGGGACCGCGGCGTCCTCGAGGTTGCGCGCGTACGGCATCGGGGCGTCCCGGCCGGTGACGCGGACGATTGGGCCGTCGAGATAATCGAACACCTTGCGATACAGGCTCTCGGCAATCTGCGCACCGAGCCCGGCAAAGGGCCAGCCCTCTTCGACGATGACGACCTTGCCGGTCTTCTTCGCCGACGCGGCGAGCGTGGTCATGTCCAGCGGGCGCAGCGTGCGAGGATCGACCACTTCCGCTTGAATGCCTTCCAGCGCCAGTTTCTCTGCCGCTTCCAGCGCCACCAGCAACATTTTGGAATAGGCGATGAGCGTCACGTCGGTCCCCGGTCGCTTCACGTCCGCGACGCCGAGCGGGATCGTGTAGTCGCCGTCTCCGATTTCGCCCTGCATGGGATACAGCAGTTGAGCCTCGATGAAAATCACGGGGTTCTCGTCACGGATCGCGCTCTTGATGAGCCCCTTGGCATCATACGGCGTCGCGGGTGCCACCACCTTCAAGCCGGGCACGTGGCAGAACCACGCTTCCAGGCTTTGCGAATGCTGGGCCCCCAGTTGGTGCGCCGCTGATCCCGGGCCCCGGATCACGACCGGCACGCTGAGCTGCCCTCCGGACATGTACCGGATCTTCGCCGCATTGTTGACGATCTGATCCATCGCCAGAATGGCAAAGTTGAACGTCATCACCTCGACGACCGGGCGGAGCCCCGCCATGGCCGCGCCGATCGCCAGGCCGGTGAAGCCCAACTCGGTGATCGGCGTATCCACAACGCGACGCGAACCGAATTCTTCCAGGAACCCCTTGCTGACCTTGAACGCACCCTGGTAATAGGCCACGTCCTCCCCGATCAGGAAGACCCGGTCGTCCCGCCGCATCTCCTCCTTTAAAGCCTGATTCAACGCTTCCCGGTATGTCGCCTTCATTGCACCCGCCCACCCCAGGCGCGCTAAGTCGCGCCCCTTCCCGTTCGCACCCGCCCACCCCGAACCTGCCGGGCCCAGTTCCTTTCCCGTAGGACGCGCCCTCTTCCCGGGGGTATGTCGTCTTTAGACGTAGACGTCGTCCTCGAGCGCAGTACCGGGTGGCACCGGACTGGCATCGGCGAACTCCACCGCCTCGCGGACGATCTGCGCGACTTCCTGTTCAATGCGCTTGAAGTCCGCCTCGGCCGCCTGACGCTCGGCCAGCATACGGGTGCGCAGAAGCAGGAGCGGATCCCGCTTCTTGGCCTCATCCACCTCGGCCTTCGTCCGGTAATGGCCGTGGGCGGGATCGGCCATCGAATGGCCGAGAAACCGGTACGTCACCGCTTCCAGGAAATACGGGCGGTGGCGCGTACGGACCTGCTCCACCGCTTTGCCGACCGCGTCGCGGACGGCTAGCACATCCATGCCATCGACCTGGCTGGCTTCGATGCCATAAGCAGCGGCGTTCTGGGCGACGTCCGAGTAGAGCGCGACCGCGCGCTCGACTGGCGTGCCCATGCCGTAGCGGTTGTTCTCGCAGAGAAACAAGACCGGCAGGCCCCAAAGGGCGGCCAGGTTCAGCGTTTCGTGGCACGCGCCGCTGGGTATCGCGCCCTCGCCGAAGAAGCATAGGACCACTTGGTCGCCGCCGCGATATTTCACGGCGAAGGCCACGCCGGCGGCCAACGGCAGGTGCCCCCCGACGATGGCGTAGCCACCCAGGAATCGGCGCTCCACATCCACGAGGTGCATGGAGCCGCCCTTCCCCTTGCACAATCCGGTGGATCGGCCAAAGAGCTCGGCCATGACGCGCTTGGGGTCAGCGCCCCGGGCGAGGCAATGGCCGTGATCGCGGTAGGCAGAGAAGATGTAATCGTCCGGCCACAGCGCGTCCACAGCGCCCACGGCCACGGCCTCTTCCCCGATGTAGAGGTGACAGAACCCGCCGATCTTGCCGAGCGCGTACATCTCCGCGGTCCGCTCCTCGAAGCGCCGGATTAGGAGCATCTGCGTGTAGAGATGGAGCAGGTGCGCTCGTTCCACACTGGCATTGTAGCAGAAATTTCGGGGCGAAGAGGTTGGACGGATTGTCAGGCCTTGCCGGTGTACTTGGCGATGATCGCGTCCTGCACCGGCTTGGGGCAGGGCTGGTACTCCTTGAAGTCCATCGTGAACGTGGCGCGCCCCTGGGTCTTCGACCGGACTACGGTCGCATATCCGAACATCGTCGCGAGCGGCACCAACGCCTCCACGACCGAGGCGGTGGCGCGCGTGTTCATGCCGACGATGTGCCCGCGCCGGGAGTTCAGATCGCCGATCACGTCGCCGGTGTACTCGTTCGGCGTGACCACTTCGACGCGCATGATCGGCTCGAGCAGGACGGGCTTGGCTTTCAGGACCGCCGACTTGAAGGCCATATTGCTGGCGATCTTAAACGCCATCTCGCTGGAATCCACCTCGTGGTAGGATCCGTCGATGACGTGCACTTCCACATCCAGCAGGGGGAATCCAGCCAGAGGGCCCATGGTCATCCCCTCCTCCACGCCCTTCTGGACCGCGGAGATGTACTCCCTGGGGATGGCCCCGCCGCGGATGTCGTTCACGAAGACCAAGCCCTTGCCGGGTTCCGCCGGCTTGACCGTCAGGATCACATGCCCGTACTGGCCGCGGCCGCCCGACTGCTTGATGTGCTTTCCTTCGGCTTCCGCCTCGGCCGTGATCGCTTCGCGATAGGCCACTTCCGGCGCGCCCGTGTTGGCCTCCACCCTGAACTCCCGTTTGAGGCGGTCCACCAGGATTTCGAGATGCAGTTCCCCCATGCCGGAGATGACCGTTTCGCCCGTCTCCTCGTCCATCTTGACCTTGAAGGTGGGGTCTTCCTGGGCCAACCGGCTCAAGGCGTAGCCCATCTTCTCCTGGTCCTGTTTGGTCTTGGGCTCGATCGCCATCGAGATGACGGGCTCGGGGAACTTCATGAGCTCAAGCCGGATCGGATGCTTTTCCTCGCAGAGCGTGTCGCCGGTGGTGGCCAGCTTCAATCCGACGACGGCAGCGATCTCACCGGCGTAGATCGCATCGATCTCCTCGCGCTTGTCGGCGTGCATCTTGACCAGCCGGCTGGCCCGTTCGTTCTTCCCCTTGTTCGCATTGTAGAGGCTCATCCCCTGGGTGATCACGCCGGAGTACACCCGGACGAAGGTCAGCTGGCCGATGTGCGGATCGTTCAGCATCTTGAAGGCGATCGCACAGAGCGGCTCGCTGTCGGAGGCCTTGCGCTCGATCCGGCGCTCGCCGTCCAGGCTGTAGCCCAGCACCGGCGGGATGTCCAGCGGCGAGGGCAGGTAGTCCACCACCGCGTCCAGCAGGTGCTGGATGCCCTTGTTCTTGAAGGCGGAGCCGCACAGGCACGGGCTGATCTTCATCGTGATGGTCCCAATCCGGATGCACTGCCGAACCTCTTCTTCGGTCAACTCCTTGCCATGCAGGTACTTGTCCATGATCGCATCGTCGAACTCGGCGACTGATTCGAGCATCTTCTCGCGATACTCCTTCGCCTGCTCCAGCATCCCAGCCGGGATCTCGCTCACGTCGTATTGGGCGCCCTTGGTCTCGTCCTTGAAGTTGATCGCCTTCATGGTGACCAGATCGATGTGGCCCTTGAAGTCGCCCTCCCGCCCGATCGGGAGCTGCACCGGCACCGCGCGGGCGCCGAGCCGGTCCACGATGCTCTTCACGCTCATGAAGAAATCCGCCCCCGTCCGGTCCATCTTGTTGATGAACACGATGCGGGGCACCTTATAGCGATCGGCCTGCCGCCATACCGTTTCGGACTGCGGCTCGACGCCCTGCACGGCGTCGAACACCGCCACAGCGCCGTCGAGCACGCGCAGCGACCGCTCGACCTCGATGGTGAAGTCCACGTGCCCGGGGGTGTCGATGATGTTGATGCGGTGCTCGGGGAAGGACAGGTCCATGCCCTTCCAGAAGCAGGTGGTGGCAGCCGAGGTGATCGTGATGCCGCGCTCCTGTTCCTGCTCCATCCAGTCCATGGTGGCCGCGCCGTCATGGACTTCGCCGATCTTGTGCGACTTGCCCGTGTAATACAGGACGCGTTCGGTCGTCGTCGTCTTGCCGGCGTCGATATGCGCCATGATACCGAAATTGCGGTAGTCTTCGATTTTGTATTCGCGGGCCATGGGAGGTGCCTCTCAGTCTCTTTCGCGTTACCAGCGGTAATGCGCGAAGGCGCGGTTGGCTTCCGCCATCTTGTGGGTGTCTTCACGCTTCTTGACGGCCGTGCCGCGGTTGTTGGCCGCATCCATCAG
>CAZSUT010000042.1:0-19920 GCA_964610095.1 uncultured Nitrospirales bacterium
CGCGCCATCGCCGATCAGGCCCGGACCATCCGGATCCCGGTGCACATGATCGAGACCATCAACAAGCTGATCCGCACCTCGCGGCACCTGGTCCAGAAGCTGGGGCGTGAGCCTTCGCCCGAAGAGATCGCCGAGAAGATGGACCTCCCGCTGGACAAGGTCCGCAAGATCCTCAAGATCGCCAAGGAACCGATCTCGCTGGAGACGCCCATCGGCGAGGAGGAAGACAGCCACCTGGGGGACTTCATCGAGGACAAGAAGGCCATTTCGCCGCTGGACGCCGCCATCCGCTACGACCTGCAGCGGCAGATCAACAACGCGCTGAAGACTCTCACGCCGCGCGAGGAGCGCGTGCTGCGCAAGCGCTTCGGGATCGGCGAGAACACCGACCACACGCTGGAAGAGGTCGGGCAGGACTTCGCGGTCACGCGGGAGCGCATCCGGCAGATCGAGGCGAAAGCGCTGCGCAAGCTGCGTCACCCGAGCCGAAGCAAGAAGCTGCGGAGCTTCGTCGAGAGTTTATAGTGATTGCCGAAGGGCCCATAGCTCAGATGGTCAGAGCGGCGGACTCATAATCCGTTGGTCCCAGGTTCGAGGCCTGGTGGGCCCACCACACCATGCCGCTCGAGGGGAGAGAGTGACGATGCGCCGTCCAGTTCGTCCATGAAAGAGCACCTCGAACGACTGATCGCCCTCCAGGAGGCCGACCTTCGACTGGAAACAATAGCCGAGCGCAAGCGCCGCATCCCCGAGATGGTCGAGGCCGTCCGCCAACCCCTCCTGACCGCACAGGCGACGTGGGACTCCCTCAAGCAAGAAGTTGACAAGCTGACCAAGGACCGCAAATCCTGCGAGCAGGACCTCGCCGAGCAGGAGCAGGCCATCAGCAAGCTGCAGGACCGGACCACCAAAGGCGAGATCAAGACCAACCGGGAGTACCAGGCGCATCTGGTCGAGATCGAGCTCGCCAAGAAGAAGAAGGGCGAGATCGAGGAGCGGCTCCTGATCCTGATGGACCAGGTGGACACGAGGAAAAAGGACCTGGCGCAGGCCGAGGCGGCCGTGAAAGAGGCGGACAAGCGCTTTGCAGCCGAGAAGGGCTCCCTGGAGGGCTCAGTGGGCGCGCTGGACGAAGAGTTGGCCGCGCTCAAGCAGAACCGTGAAGCGATGGTCTCCGCGATCGAGCCTACGCTCCTGCGCACCTATGAAAAGCTCCGGCGCAGCAAGAAGGGTCATGCCCTGGCTGGGGTCAACAAGGATGGAAGCTGCATGGCCTGCCGCCTGCACGTCCAGCCGCAGGTGGTGGCTGAGGTCAAGCGCGCGGCCACGATCCATACCTGCGAACATTGCCAGCGCATCCTCTACTGGACCGGAGAGCCGGTGCAGATCATTCCCAAGCAGGAGCCGAAGACTGACGAAGTCGAGGTGGAAGAAACCGCAGAGACGACCGAGTAGGGGCGGTTCGCGAACCGTCCTTACGATTCCCCTAAGACAGCTTTCGTGGTTTTGAAGTGGAGCTTGGCCACCCTGGCCAGGCCTTCCTGCCCGTGCTTGCGCACCACCGATTTCGCCGCCAGCTCGACCGTCTGTGAGGCGCCCTTCGGCAGCGGAATGCCAAACTCCGAGGACAACCGCCCCAAGCGGTGCACGAACTCATCGCGCGCAACGATGGAGGCCGCGGCGACGGCGATGTCCTCTTCGCCCTTGTGCCGCTGCTCAAGGCGGATCTTCTGTCCCTTTTCTTGCAGCGCGTTGAGGATTAACCGTTCGTCACCGAACTGGTCCGCGATGGCGCGCTCGCAATTGGGTACCTGCTCGAGGAGGTTTTCGAGCACCTTGGCGTGGCCCCATGCGAGGAGGCGGTTGAGGTTGCGGATCTTCTTGTACAGCTCGTTGTAGCGCTCCGGCCCGATCGCGACGATGCTGTGCTTGCACAGGACGCGGATGTCCACGGCCAGCGTTTTGATCATCCCGTCGGAGATTTTCTTGCTGTCGCGGACATTGAGGGCTTCGAGGTCCTCCGCCACGCGAGGCGTGACGTGGACGGCGGCGATCACGAGGGGGCCGAAGTAGTCGCCCTTACCTGATTCGTCAATGCCTATCCATCCTGTTGCGGCCGTCATGGCCGGGCACCCTAGCACAGTTTCGGCGACGGAGGAACCCTTGTCAGAATGTCCGGGCAGCAGAGACTGAGATCGGGAGTCGTACAACAAACCTCGTGCCTTTGCCCTGGTTCTCGGCCCACACAGTGCCGCTGTGCCCTTCCACCAGGTGCTTCACGATAGACAGGCCCAGGCCGGTGCCGCCGAGCTCGCGAGATCGCGCCTTGTCCACTCGATAAAACCGCTCGAAGATTCTCGGGAGGTCCTGCGGCGGGATCCCTATGCCCGTGTCCTCGACGGTGACTTCGATCATAGCGGGAGGGGGGCCATCACGAAGCTCTGCACTGATTGTGATAGTCCCCTGCTCCGGCGTGTACTTGATGGCATTGTCCAGGAGGTTCGAGAACACCTGCCCCAGCCGCTCTTCATCGCCCAGGATGGGAGGCAACGCTGCAGGAATCTTCATCACTACCCGATGCTGCTTCTGCTCGATGAGGCGCTTCAGAAGCCCGATTGTCCGGTCAATGAGACCGGCGAGGGCGACCGGCTCTTGCTTGATCGGGACCTGTCCCGATTCGATCTTCGCGAGCAACAGCAGGTCCGTGATGATCAGGTTCAGCCGGTCGGTCTGCTTTCGAATCGTCTCCAAAAACCGGTGCCGTTGTTCCCGATCCTCGAAGGCCTCGTCCTCGAGCGCCTCGATGTAGCCTTTGATCGCCGTCAGCGGGGTGCGCAATTCGTGCGACACGTTCGCCACGAAGTCTTTGCGAACCTGTTCCACACGGCGCAATTCGGTGATGTCGTGGAAGACGAGGACAAGGCCGTGCGACTCGCCGGTTCCCTGGGGCAAGGGCGAGGCCTGCACCTGAAAGGTCCGTTCTGGTCCGGCCACGAACGAGATCTCGGTCGAGGAGGTGGTACTCTGGGTGAGCACCTCCGTGATGAACTCGTTCAGGCGCGGCTGGCGGATCACTTCAAGATACGTCCGGCCGAGGACCTCTGTGCCTCGCCGCCCGACCATCCGCTCCATCGCCTGATTGATTAAGCGGACCGTCCCATCAGGCGCCAGCACGATCACGCCCTCCTGCATGGCTGTCAGCGTGGCCTCCATCTTGGCGCGATCGTCATTCAAGGTCTGAATCGTCTCTTCGATGGCAGTGGCCATCTGGTTAAGCACGGCGGCGAGGTCGGCGACCTCATCGTTGGAGTGCGTGTGGATCTTCTCCCGAAATTCGCCGCGGGCCATCCGACGGGCAGCGGCGACCATCTCGCCCAGCGGGTGCGTGACGCTACGAGCGACAAAGTAGCTGAGGCCCATCGAGAGGAGAAACGCTCCGCCGAGCGCGGCGGCAAGCAGGCTGCGCAAGCCACGATGCCGTGCCTCGATCTCTGTCAGAGGAAGCGCCACCCGGACGAATCCCAGAAGGCGACCGTCGGGGCCGCCGGATCGGACTGGGAGAGCCAGGTAGAGCAGACGGGTGCCCACGGTGTCGCTGTATCGGATGCTGCTCCCGACCCCGTCGGTGACGGCCTGGCGCACTTCCGGCCTGGTGGCATGGTTATCCATGCGGCGCAGGGCTTCGCCGGATTCGTAGGAATCCCCGAGCACGAGCCCCTCCGGATTGATCACAGTGATGCGGGCATGGATCGTGCTGCCGAGTTCGTCGGCCAGGGCATCGATGGTGGCGGAGTCCGGTCGAGCCTGGGCGAGCGGCGCGGCGAAGAGCTTGGCGGTGATGCGGGCCTGGGCGGTGAGCCCGAGCCGCAACTGGTCCAGGTCGCTTGCTTCGAGGGCGTTCAGCGCCAGCCAACCGGCCATCCCCAGTCCCGCTCCGGCGATAACCAGGTAGCCGAGCAAGACTTTCCACTGCAGGGACAGACGCATGCGAGCTACTCGTCGTGGTCGCGCAGTTTGTATCCGAGCGATTTGACCGACAGGATGGCATCGGTCAGGAGGGGCAATTTTTGCTTCAGGCGGCGGATATGCACGTCCACCGTCCGGGTCGTCCCATGGTAGTCGTAACCCCAGACCGAATTGAGAAGCGCATCCCGCGTGAGCACACGCCCCCGGTTGCGGAGCAACTGCTCCAAAAGGCCGAATTCCTTGGCCGTGAGCGTGACTTCCTTGGCACTGACCCGTACTTCGTGGCGGGTGGCGTCTAGGCGAAGCGCACCGTAGGTGTAAGACTGAGCAGGTGTGTCCCGCTGCTCGGTCCGCCGCAAGAGCGCTTTGACCCGGGCGACCAGTTCCTTCGGGCTGAACGGCTTGGTGAGATAGTCGTCCGCACCGAGTTCCAGCCCGACGATCCGGTCCGTCTCGTCGGCTTTGGCCGTCAGCATGATGACCGGTGTGAGCGCCGTGGCCGGATCCGCCCGGAGTTTCTTGCACAGCTCCAGGCCATCCATGCCGGGGAGCATCAGGTCGAGCACGATCAGATCGGGACGCTCCTGCCTGGCGGCGGTTAGGCCGGCGCCGCCGTCCGCCGCCGTCCTTGTCCGGAAGCCTTCTTTCTCCAGGTAATGACGGACGAGGTCCAGGATATCCCGCTCATCCTCGATGACCAGAATCTTACGCGCGATGGTCACGGCGTCAGCGTATCGAAGGGTCCGTGGGGAGTCAAGGCGCCGGTCTGCCGTGCTGATACCCATGGCGCGGAGGGTCGTGACAGTCAGCTTATCGTGTGGCGGATGATCTTGCCTTCGACCATGTACACAACGAGCTCCGCCACGTTCGTGGCGTGGTCGGCGATGCGCTCCAGATACTTGGCGATGAAGGTGATGCGGATCGCGCGGGTGATCGTCTGGGGGTTCTCTAGCATGAACGAAAGCAACTCCCGGAAGAGTTGGTGGGTCAGGTCATCAACGAAATCGTCGTCGGTGCACACTTTGCGAGCTAGGCTCGCATCTCCGGTGACGAAGGCGTCCAGTGCCTCCTTCACCATCCGTAGGGACCAGTTCGCCATGCGCGGGATGTCGATGTAGGGTTTGAGCTGTGGCTCCTCGTTCAGCTCGATCGCGCGCTCGCAGATGTTCTCGGCCAGATCGCTGATGCGCTCCAGTTCCGTGGAGATCTTCATCGCCGTGGTGATGAAGCGTAAGTCCCGCGCCGTCGGCTGCTGCAGCGCGAGCAGCCGCAGACAGTCCTCGTCCACCTCCACGTCCAGCGCGTTGACCCGGCGGTCGTTCTCGATGATCTTCCTGGCGAGGTCCGAGTCCCGTCCGATGAGGGCGCGGAGCGAGCCTTGCACCTGTTCCTCCGCGATGCCTCCCATTCGTAGGATTTTCTCCTTGAGGCTTTTCAGCTCGTCGTCGAAATGGCGGTGCATGGCCTTTCTCCTTAGCCGAACCGGCCGGTGACGTAGTCTTCCGTCCGCCGGTCCCGCGGGGTGGTGAAGATCGTCTTCGTATCACTGAACTCGACCAACTCGCCCATGAGAAAGAATCCGGTATAGTCCGAGACGCGCGCCGCCTGTTGCATGTTGTGGGTCACAATGACGACAGTTAATTCTTTTTTCAGGTCGAAAAGCAACTCTTCGATGTTGGCCGTGGCGATGGGGTCCAGCGCGGAGCAGGGCTCGTCCATTAGGAGCACGTCCGGCTTGACGGCCAGCGCACGGGCGATGCAGAGCCGCTGCTGCTGCCCGCCGGAGAGGCCGAGCGCGCTCTCGTGCCGGCGGTCTTTGACCTCCTCCCACAAGCCTGCCCCTTTCAGGCTCTCCTCGACGAGGTCGTCCAGGTTCGCGCGGTTGCGGATCCCTTGCAGCCGCGGACCGTAGGCGACGTTGTCGTAGATCGGCTTGGGGAACGGATTCGAGCGCTGGAAAACCATCCCGACGCGCTTTCGGAGGTCGGTCACGTCCACCTGCGGACCGTAGATATCCAGACCGTCCAGGAGAATCTTGCCCTCGATACGGGCGCCCTCGATCAGATCGTTCAGGCGGTTCAGGCAGCGGAGCAGCGTGGACTTCCCGCAGCCGGATGGGCCGATAAACGCGGTGACTTGCTTGGCGGGGACCTCGATGGAGACCTTCAAAAGCGCCTGGGTCGTGCCGTAAAAGAAGTTCACGTCGCTCAGGGCGATCTTGGGCGCGAGGCCCGTGCTGCCTTGTGCGGCCTGAGTCGAAGCCGACGTGAGCATGGGACGGCGTAGCCAGTCGGGAGACTGCGGATGTGCGGTTTCGCTGTTGACGATGCTGGATAATGACGGCTGCATAGTGCCTCCTTACACGGCGGAGCCCGCGTACTTCTTGCGCAGGTAGTTGCGTAAGGTGATCGCGGTCAGGTTCAAGCTGACGACCACCAAGATCAACACCAGCGTCGTGACGTACACCATCGGCTTGGCGGCCTCGACGTTGGGAGACTGGAAGCCGACATCGTAAATATGGAATCCGAGATGCATGAACTTGCGGTCGAAATGAAAGAACGGCCAGGCGCTGTCCACTGGGAGGCTCGGAGCCAGCTTCACGACTCCCGTCAGCATGAGCGGCGCGACCTCGCCGGCCGCACGCGCGATCGCCAGGATCAGCCCGGTCAGGATACCGGGCAGAGCGCAGGGCAGGATGACTCGGGCCATCGTTTCCAGCTTGGTGGCGCCGAGCGCGATGGACCCTTCGCGGAAATCCCGAGGCACCGCTGCCAGACCTTCCTCGGTTGCCACGATCACGACAGGCACGGTCAGCAAGGCCAGGGTCACCGAAGCCCAGAGAATGCCTCCGGTCCCGAACGTGGGGGTGGGGAGCGCTTCAGGGAAGAACAGGGCGTCGATGGTGCCGCCGACGGCATACACGAAAAAGCCCAACCCGAAGACCCCGTAGACGATGGAGGGGATGCCGGCGAGGTTGTTCACCGCGATGCGCACCAATCGCACGAAGGTCCCTTGCTTGGCATATTCCCTCAGGTACAACGCTGCTAGCACGCCGAACGGGACCACCGCAATGCTCATGATGATGACCATCATCACCGTCCCGAAGATGGCCGGGAAGATGCCGCCCTCAGTGTTGGCTTCCCGTGGTTCGTCGGTCAATACCCTCCAGACGTTGCCGGCATAGAGCCAGAGTTTCGACAGGGTCCCCAACTCGTTGGGACGCAGCGCCCGCACGATCTGTCCGACGGGAAGTGTTTTCTCCCGGCCGTTCGCGTCCGACATCACCACGGAGAATTCATTGAAACGGGCATACAGCTTCTCCAACTCCCCAGTCTTCTCCCGGTATCGAGCCTCGGCCGCGACGATGGCGGCCTTCAAGCGATCAAGGGTCGGGCCGTGCGGGACCTGGCCGGGCGGCGTTCGCAGTTCCAGTGCGTGTATTTTCAGCCGGGCGCGCTCGATTTCGGCGTTCATCTCACCGATCTCGACCCGCTCGATCCGGTAGATCTGCCTATGGAGGGCGTTGGCCTGCTCGACCAGCGGCAGGAGGGTCTTCCAGCCGAGTTCGCCTCCTTCTGAGTAGGGAGTCTCGCCTTTGTAGATCGCTTTGAGCCGGGCGTACATGTCGCCCCACTCTCGCCGCTCCAGCAGGACCGCGTCAGGCGGGAAAGCTTTCGAAGCGATCTTGGCTTCGTCCACCCATTTGAAGTCGAGGCCGTACAGGTCGCGGTTGCCGATCTTCACGCGGATCCGAGCCCGACCTTCGGGAGATTCCGACGTGATCGAAGTGGGAATGATCTCCCGTCCGGCCAGTTGTCCCATCACGCGCTTGCTGTCCTTCAGGGTCAACTCGACGATGTCCCCGACCCAGAAGAAGCCCATGCCATTGACCACGATCAGGACCAGGAGCCCGACGACCATCATCAGGGCGATCGCCAAGCCGGCTCCGCTCGCCCAGACGAAGAGGTCTCCCGATGCGACGAACTTCATGAAGCCTGACGTTATTCGTGAAACGTTCATCGTGAGTATCAAGATTACATCGAAGACGTTTAACGGTTAACGATTAACGGTCACGCTCTTTAGAATTGGCTGTATTTCGTCCTAAGGCGATGGCGGATGAGTTCCGCGCCGGTATTGACGAGGAACGTGACCACGAAAAGCAGCAGCGCCGCCAGGAAGAGCGTGCGGTAGAGCGTGCCCCCATGGGGCGCCTCCGGAATCTCGACGGCGATGTTGGCCGACAGAGTCCGAAACCCGTTGAAGAGGCTCCAATCCATCACCGGAGTGTTGCCGGTCGCCATGAGCACGATCATGGTCTCGCCCACGGCCCGACCGAAGCCGATCATCAGAGCGGAAAAGATGCCGGGGCTGGCTGAAACGAGAACCAGCCGGGCCAGGGTCTGCCATCGGGTGGCGCCCAAGGCCAAGGACCCGGCGATCAGGTTCTTTGGGACGTTGGTCAGCGCCTCTTCGGAGATGCTGAAGATGATCGGGATGATGGCAAAGCCCATCGCAAAGCCGACGACCAAGGCGTTGCGCTGGTCATAGCGCAGGCCTAGATGAGCGGCGAGCCATTCTTTGTAGTTTGACCCGAAGAGGAGCGTTTCGAAGAACGAGTTTTGGCTTAGGCACAGCCAGCACGCACCGATAATGACCGGGGCCAGCAGCAACGCTTCGAAGCCTGGCCGGATACCGTGGCGGACCATGGCGGGCGCCAGTTGCCAGAGCAGGGCAGCCAGGAGCACGCTGGCGGGGACTACCACGAACATGGCCACGACCGCGGGGAAAATACGCTCGAGAAGAGGAGCCAACCAGAGACCGGCCAGGAACCCCAGGACGACCGTCGGCATGGCGGCCATGAGTTCGATGGTCGGCTTGATCTTCCCTCGAAGGTCCGGGTGCATGAACATGGCGGTATAGATCGCGCCCAAAACGGCGAGCGGCACTGCCAGCATCATCGCATAGACCGTTCCCTTGAGAGTTCCGAAGATCAGGGGAGTCAGCCCGAACTTGGCCTCGAAATCATCCGTGGCGCCGGACGATTGCCAGACGTGTTCCGGCCGGTCATAGCCTTCGTACCACACCGGCCGGAACAGGCTGGCGAATGTGGTCTCTGGATGCGGGTTATGGATGGCGTACGTCACGATCTGCCCGTTCTCGGTCAAGGCGATCGCGCCGTTGGCTTTCGGGGCGAACATCACGGTCCGGATGGAAGCCTTGTCGCCTGGGAAACGCAGGAGCGTCTGCTCTGACGTGGAGTAGTGGACGAAGAGGTTGCCTTGCGCGTCGCCGGTGATGAATCCTTTATCTCGCTGGGATGAGGAGATGCTGGTCACGGCGGCCGGATGCGGGGCCAATCGGTGCACAGGTTGCAATCTGGTGATATTGCTTTCTTTCGACAGGCGGACTGGCACCCAAACCGAGACATCACCGAAAACGTTCCCGATCACCAGCGAGCGATCGCCGATCAAGTATGCTAGGGCAGTGACGGCAGTGCCGGACGGTGCAACAGCCAGGGTCTCGACCAAGACAGGCCGGGTGCTCTCCCGCACATCAAAGTGGTAGAGGTTCCCGCCAGCCGTCCCGATCGAGAGAGTTTCGCCCCTTCCATCCAACACCAGCGCTGTGACCGTGCCCGAAATCTGCGCAGTCAGCTCGACGGCGTTTACCTTGGGTTCAGCCTGCGAGTCGCCTGGCGAAAGGACGGTGGAATACCAGAGCCGGCCTGATTCGGTCAGGACCGCTGCAGCCGTTCCCGCGTCCGTCCGCTGATAGGCGAAACGCACGATCTTGTCCTTTACGGGAATGATCCGGATTGGGGGAGACGCGATCACCGTCGGGATAATCTGGCGGGCGCCCTTGTCGAAATTGGCCATCAGCTCGATCTTAAGAGGAATCACTCGCCCATAGTCAGTTGCGAGAGCGAAGCGGTTTCCTTTGTCACCGGCCCGTGCGACAGCCGTGATGGTCGTTCCTGTCAGTGCTTGCGGAATGTCTGTCGGCATCGGCTTGCCGTCGGGCAGATGAAAAAAGGCCACCGGATCGGAGGCACCGGCCTTTAACACGTAGGCAGCTTCCATGTGCTCATCGACTCCGACCAGCAGGGCCTGAGGAAGGTTTTGCAAGGGCGGGAAGGCGGCCAAGCGCCTGGTGACTTGCCCCGACGCGCTGATGAAGAGTGGCTCCACTTCCATCACGAGGAATGCGAAAATCCCCAGAATGCTGAGGATGACGGCATACCCTCCCAGCGTGATGACACCCTGGGCCAGGCGGTCCAACTTCTGGCGCAACTTGTGGCTGTCTATGTAGGTTGGGGACGACGTCGGAGCCGGCACGGTAGCCGACTCCGGCGTCAAGGCAGAGGGGGGAGGGACGGTAGTCTCGATATTACTCAAGCTTGTTGAGTTCCCTTTCCACCACGGCTGCCGACAGCGGGAAGAAGCCGTCCTTCACCACGACTTGCTGGCCTTCCCGGCTGTAAACGAACTTCAGGAACTCCTTCACCAGGGGATCGAGCGGCTTGTTGGGCGCTTTGTTGACATACAGGTAGAGGTGCCGCCACAGGGGATAGGAACCGTTTTCCGCGTTGGGCTGGGTGGCTTCATGGAACGGCATCCCCTCCTTCTCCGCCAGCGGAACGGCCCGCACGCTCGAGGTCATGTAGCCGATCCCGCTGTATCCGATGCCGGCGCTATCTTCGGTCACACCTTGCACGACTGACGCAGACCCTGGCTGCTCTTTTACTTCATCCTTATAGTCCCCGTTCTTCAGCGCGTGTTCCTTAAAGAATCCGTAGGTGCCGGACGCGGAGTTCCGGCCATAGATGCTGATCGAGTTGTTGCCGAGTTCTCCATCCAATCCCAACTGGCTCCATTTCTGGATGTTTTCTTTGTAGCCCCAGCGCCGAGATTTGGAGAAGAGGGCGTCTACCTGAGCCATCGTCATGCCCTTGATCGTGTTGTCTTTGTTCACATAGACCGCGAGCGCATCGATCGCGACAGGGAAAGTGGTGGGCTTATAACCGAACTTGCTTTCAAACTTGTCGATCTCTGTGCTCTTCATGAGCCGCGACATGGGACCGATCTGAGCCGTCCCCTCGATCAGGGCGGGCGGCGCGGTGCTAGAGCCCTTGCCCTCGATCTGGATCTTGACGTTCGGGTATTGCTTGCGGAACCCTTCGGCCCAGAGTGTCATCAGATTGTTCAGCGTGTCGGATCCGATGCTGTTGAGGTTGCCGGAGACCCCGCTGACCTTGGCGTACGACTTCAGATTCGGGTCGAGCTTGATGGCCTCGTCGGCAAAAGCAGGACCTGCCACGATGGCGATGGCCGTAACCAATACGAGCCACATGAGCCATGCGAGCCAGGGAATGTTGTCTCGGTTGTCCATACTACCTCCTCGTACTTTCAAATTTACTTGCATTGCATGGCCGGATCGTTAACAGCGTGTTACAGATCGGTTAACTCAGCCTGTTGTTAGAACTGGACCAGCGCGCGCAACCCGATGATCTGGTTGTTATAGTTCACGAACTGGCCGCAGGCGGCGCAGGCTCCTGATGTAGCGACGTTGGGAAGTCCCGGCAGAGCCTGTGCCGGTGTGAGGGACCCCAATACCGTTTCTTGCAGGACGGTGTAATCCACTGAGAAAGACAGGTTCTTCGAATAGTCATAGCTGATGCCGGCATAATACGATTGGATATCGCCAGCTACCGTGTCCTTGTTGGGCTTCATGAAGTAGTAGCGCCCATGGAGTCGAACCTTCTCGAATCCCGGAATACGGTACCAGGCCCAGAACTCGTAGCCGCGTGCCTGGTGAAAGCGTGGAATCGAGGTTGTCGGGCCGGCGGTTGAGCCTAAGGTCGCCGCCGTGTTAGCAGCAACTCCTGCGTTTGTATTGTAAGTGCCCGGCACGTTGATGGCCCTTGAAAAGCTCTTCCCGATGTCGCCGCCGTCGTCGCCCCAGACCATCTGAGCATTGACCTTGAACCGGTCGTTTGAGGGGTCGTAGACCTCCACGTTGCCAAGCAAGCGCTGCGGGTTGAAACCCTCGATGCCGTTGCGTTCCCGCTCGTTGTGACCGAAGACCGAGAGGATGATACCGTCGAACGGCTCTACGCTGACCCGGCCTAACAGGGCGTACCCCCGGCCATCCGGCGTGTTCTGATAGCCCTCGCCTTCCTGGAACGCGACGTGATACTCCACCCTGTTGTCCAAGACTTTTCCTAACAGGCTGACGCCCAGATCGGACGAAGTCTGGAAGTTCTGTTGGTCCACCATGGTCGGGAACAGATAGCGGTAGGTCCAGCGATGCTCTTCGTATTCGATCCAGGGCGTCTGGTGCATCCCAAACCGCAGTTGCATTCCCGGCATAAACAGGTGGTCGTAGTACACATATTTCACGAATGTGTTATTGCGACCGGTTCCTGAAAAACCGGACAGTCCAAAGGGAGCGGCTTCATGACAGTTTCCTGCAGGCGCGCCGGCGACTTGGTTGCAGGAATTTCCGCCGACATCATTAACCATCTGGTCGAGTGTGAAGCGGATATGGTCTCCGTTGTCAAAGTATTTCCGCACGTTCAAATAGGTCCGCGTGAAGTGGAAACCGCTGGCAAGGCCCTTGTTGTTGTTTGCGGTTGCGTTGCTGATGCCTTTCGTTGGTTCTCCGGTGAAGGAGGTTCCTGACGCGCCGGTGAAATCTGCATAGACCGTGAGGCCGACATCGACCCCCTTGAGATAGTCGGTCGTCTTCGCTTTCTCGGTGTTGCCTCCCCCGATCGGCGGCGTGGGAGGACGCGGGCCTTTGCTTCCCGATGCCATCCCGGATCCGGACGGCATGGCCGACGTCTTTTCCTTGTCGGCCTTGATCTTGAGCCACTCCTCCTTGGTGATTGTGCCCTTTTCATAGAGAATGTCTTCGATGTCTGCGTAGGCTGGACTCACCAAGCCAATGGACAACATCAGACCGAACATGCCGACGAGCAACAACAAACTTCGCTGTCGGCTTCTCACGCTTGTTCTCAGCATTGCTGACCCTCCTTATGTGATGGCTCGCGTTTATCGGATTCCAACTTGTCCCGACAGGCATGAAGCCGTTCTATGGACAGTGGCACCCTAGGCGAAGCCTATTCTCCACCGATCAACGGAGTGTTACAAAGAGGTAAATTTTCCGATCCACAACCACGTTGTCTTGCCGGGAGACGATCAGTTCCGTACAATAAGCCCCCGTTCAGGAGGAATTATGATGCGACGAACAATGGCATTGGCTGTATTGACTCTGCTTGGCGGCGGGCTTGCCGGCTGTGCGCTGTTTCAGCCGGGCGGATCGTTGGTCTACAAAGATGACTCCCTGACTGTACGTCTCGAGACGAATCCGGGAAGCGATGGACAAGCGCAGGTGCAGAAGGCCGCACAAGCCGTCACCGCTCAACAGCTTTCAGCTTCACTCAGAGGGTTATACACCCGCAAAAAAGTGGGATTTCTTCAGTCCATCATCGACACGCCCAGCGAATCAGTTTTTAATGAGGGCGAGCTGCCGCTTGTCGCTCGCGAGCTGCACCACGGTTTAGAACTGGCTTCTGGTCAGCAACGTGTGGCATTCCGGTTATTCCGCACCGCCGCCAAAGGCGTGCGCGAAGAGACCGACGGCGCAGTCTTCATGCGAGGCGATCTCCTGTACGTTACGCTGACCAAGTTTCGTGGTTATGACCGAATGGACTACGCAGGAGCTGAAGGAGGCAGCGGCACTGATTTTGAGCTTCTTTACGAACCGGCGGACGCAGTGGTTCACAGGCAGCAGGGGTTTGCTGCACGGTGGCTGGGCTCTGACCAACCGAGCATCATCATCAATACGCAACGATTCCGAGACGACACTGAGCCTGCCTTGCCGAGCGCCGCCGTGGAACCGCCTGTAACAACTCCTGCCGACGTTCGTCCTGCATCGTCGCAAGCCCAGGTCGCTCCGCCGAGCACGGACTCGGATACGGTCCGGAAACTGCAACAGCAGGTGAAGGAACTGACCGATGTCAATCAGGACCTCCAAGCAACGCTCAAGGTCTTGCAGAAGGAACTCACACAGTTGCAACAATCTGCCCAACACGCAGGGGCGGCGGCCGGTGATCTGACAAGACTTCGCCAGGAGCTTTCCGAACTAAAACAACTCCTCGCCGACAAGGTCCTCGAACTAAACAGGCTCAAAGAGAAAGCGGCAGCTTCTCCACGCTAGTTCTTTAGAGAGGCGCAAGACGGGACCGTACATGTCCCGTCTTGCACGCGACACTTCATTGCTGGGCGGCCGGCGCTGTGTCTATTTTCAATCCGGTCGTCGGATCGAGGAAGAGACGCTGGGCTCGATCATCCTTGGAGAAGTTGAAGAGATTCTCGAGGCTGCCGGCTTTCTCATCGAATGATTGGTTGCCGATTCGCCCTAGATTCCAGTTGTCTTCGATGAACCGAAGAATCGAGCTTTGGTCCGTCACGGTGTGATCCACGAAATTCACGTTGGCAAACGGCGAAATAACCAACAGCGGCAATCGTGGCCCATACCCGCAGCGGCCCGGATAGGCACCCGCTGGCGTCGTTCCGCAATGACTGGGCGCCGTCAGCGCATCGGCGCTGGTGCTCGATTGACTGACGATCGGGGGCATCACGTGATCGTACCAGCCATCCGAGTCATCCCACGAGATCATGATCGCCATTTCGTCCCATTCCGGTAGCAACTGCAGACGGTTGATGGTCTCCACAAGAAACGTCTGCTCGGCGAGTGGATCCGAGTAGCCGGCATGCCCATCGCGATACCCGGGCGCCTTCAAATAGCTCACCGCCGGAAGATGCCCTGACTTCGCTGCTTTCCAGAAATCCGTCAAATCGTATTGGTGATTTGCCTGATCGGTTTGGCCAATCATGTTGACAGCGGTTGGTGGAAAATGCTTGGGATTGGCGGTCTGCTGGTAGTACTGGAAGGGTTCATGGTGAGGAATATAGTCGCCCTTTGGGTTCCCGTCGCTTCCAATATGCGTGCTGCCGCACACGGCTTTGCCGATCTGCGATACTCCGGTTGGCGTAAAGCCGCCCTGAAACCATCCCCACGTTAGGCCTTTCGCATTCAGCAAGTCGCCCACATTGAGCCCCGACATCGCGACTGTTTCGCGAGTATCGCAATCGTCGTAAAACGGCTGCGGATCACCGATCACCGTCCCCTGCACCGTATCGCCGGCCTTGTTCACTGGAATCGCCCCGTGCGTTTGCCCCGCAATGAGGTTGAGATGGCCTGGGGTGGAGGGACCGAACGTGGTATTAAAAGAGTTGTCGCTCATCGCAAAATGCTGGGCATAATTCCAGAGCGCTGTGACCGTGTTGCCGTCGAAATACCCCATGACAACCGTTTTGTCGTTCGCAAAATTCTTGCACGTCGGGCTTGTCAGTCCGACGAACTCGACGAATTTGTCCACGAGCCCTGCATCGTACGCCTCCTGTTCGGGCCCGTAATCGTGGTCTTGGTCACAGGTGGCCGCCTGAGAGCGATCCAGGCGGAATGGATTGTGGGAATTCGGATTAGCAGTCAGAAGCGCACCGGTCAAGCCGTCCACGGACGGTGTGCCTGGGCGCGGCTTGAAAGTTGGTTGACCCTCTGGATTGAGTGCAGTGGGGTACGTGCCGAAGTAATGGTCGAACGAGACGTTCTCCTGGAAAATCACCACGACGTGTTTGATCGGCCATTTCGTCGGCGCATCATCACGGTCTTTCGCTGATACCGCCGTGCCGAGAACGAGCGCTCCTAAACTAAGCCCAGCGGCCATCAGCCAGCGCCAGGTGACATGACGATTTGAAATGAAATTTCTCATAAGGTCTCCTTTCTGATTGTTATTAGATCGCTCTTCTCTGCGGGCTTCTCTGGGATACAGACCTGAGAACAGGGCAAAGGTACACTTCAGCGTTTTCGGGATTGTTCAGAGGAGGTCAAGGCGGGGTAACTTTTTCAGCAGGCTGATTTGATGGAAGCCAGAGACGGCACGGGCGGTGCCGGTATGCTGGATGGGATTGTGACGCATGGTTCAGGAGCACGTCCATGAGTGATTGCAGGTGCCGGAGCTGAAAGATGCAGCGATGCCGCAATCTGAGCGGACGCGTCCCGTGCAAGGTCCTTCCGGTTCCTGCTCCGCGCTGAGATCGGCTTTGCAAAGTCGAGCGTCATGTGAAGCGATTCCTCACCGGCGACTCGCCACAGGGCGCGGACCAGCGATGTGTCCCCGACGAAAGCTGGAGCAGGATTGTTGGACCCATCGGGGTTGGGATAGCGGATCGCCACGGGGCATACCAGAGCCGCCGTGTCCACCGCGGCCTGCAACAGGCCGCTACGAAACGGTTTGAGCTCACTGCCGGCGGTCGTCGTACCTTCTGGGAAAAACGCGACGCGGTTCCCTCCGCGGAGGAGTGCGCGCATGGCGTCGAGAACCGTCAGAATGTCACGGAACTTCCGGCGTCCGATGAAAAGCGTGCCCGTCCCGATGACAAGCCGGCCGATCAGTGGCCATGCCTGCACCTCAGACTTTGCGATGAACCGGGCGGGTCTGGTCGCATAGAGAGCGAGCACGTCGATCCACGAAATATGGTTCGCGACATACACCGCGGCGTGTGCGGCCGGAATTTGGCAGCGCCGGTGGATGCTCAGCCTGATGTTCAGAATGTCGAGTAACCGGGACGCCCAGGAACTGGCGAGGCGGTCGCGCCTCTTCGGGGCCACAACCGGCAAGACCACTCCCGCGAGCGCGACTCCTGACGACAGGTGCAGCACGAGGCGAAACAGGCGATAGAGCCTGATACGGAGAGGAGCGCGCAAGCCGGCTACTTCCTCAAGAAATGTTTCGCGTACCGCTCGCTCATGCGCGACATGAGGAGTAGCATGAACAGGTCGGCCGTATTGAAGCAGGGGTCCCAGGCGGGCTCTCCGCAGATGTAGGCGCCGAGGCGCAGGTAGCCCTTGACCAACGGGGGTAGCGGGGGGATGCGCGTCTGTTGGGCCGGTTTCACCGGCAACGGCGAACGCGGCCTGACGCGCCATTCCGCCGGACTGAGGCACGTGTCCTTAAGGATGTGATAGAGCCCCGCCGCGGTTTGCCCGCCGTCGGCCATGCTGAGGCTGGCGCAGCCGATCACGTATTCGTATCCCCGGGTCTGCATGTACTCGGCGAGTCCTGCCCATAGCAAGGCAATGACCGCGCCGTGGCGATAGTCGGGGTGAACGCAACTCCGTCCGACTTCGACCAGGCGCGGTGAAAGAGGAAAGATTCCGGTCAGATCGAATTCGGTTTCCGCGTAGAACCCGCCGATTTTCTCGGCCTGCAGTGCGGACAGGATACGATAGGTGCCCACTACTGCGTTCGTCTGGGCATCGCGTACGAGCAGATGATCGCAGAACGGGTCGAAGAAGTCGCTATCGATCCCAAAGGCGTCGCCGGGTAAACGTGCCCCTAGTTCCTTGGTGAACACGTTATACCGCAGGCGCTGTGCTTCCAGAACCTCTGACTCAGATTGCGCGAGACCCACTTGCAGGCGACTTTTCTCAGTTGGGATTTCCAAGAATTGGCTCGGCATCACAGATTCTCCCGGTGTTTTGACGCTGAACGTTGCCAGGAGTGCGTAAAACCGAACTTAAGCAAGCATCAAGAAAGAGTTAATTTTGAGCGAGGTTTGCCGTGGGCTGGCGCTGAAACTTTTTACGCCGCCGAAAGCTGGCCTTGAGGGGGCTGTAATTGCAGGTGCTATAGGCTTATTAGGCTGTGAAACTGAAAGGCCCAGGTTGGCCGGAGGTGGCTGTGATACAGGAACAGACCCTTGCCGATAAGATCATCGAGCAGGTGTTGCATCTTGGCACTTGCAAGTTTGATGAGCTGGTCCTGGCCTTCCCTGAACTAACGTGCAGAGAGGTCTTCAGCGAGATCCATCGCCTGCGTCAGGCTGGTCAACTGGTCCTGACCCTGGACGACAGCCTGACCTGCATCGTAAGATTGCCTGGAGCGCAACGACGCCCCGCCTGAGATTCGCGTCCTCGCGAACCTGCCCACAGCCATGCGAGCCATAGAGAAGACCCTAGCCATGAGGCAGTCTGTCATCACTAGTTCGCCTACCTATGCAGGCAGGGACGATCTGCTTTACGAGAGGGTGCGGACCGCGAAGTCCGAAATCGCGCGGGGTCGACGGCGAGTCTCAGCCGACGGCTCTTTCCACTTCCCGATTGATCCCTAGCGACAGGTCGCTGCAGGCGTTCCGGTAGAGCGGGCAGCGCCGATGGCGGCTGGTGGTGCAATACTCGGTCTGATCAATCGCGCTCGGCTCGAACGGCACGATCAGTCCGAAGCATTGCGCGGTAGTCCCGGTGCTCTCCTCGTCGGCGTAGTAGGGGCACCACATCAGATTGGCTCCTTTCTTCCTGCGTCCCAGTGCTCCCCCAGGGGGCACAACCCTGAGGGAGCGGCACTGAGGCACACAGGAGTTACGCTACAGTCCCGAGCCTAGATCATCCGCGTGTCGGCTGCGTCAAAGCAATATTACCAGCAGGTAAATTTTTGAACAGTCTTCGCATGCTCATGTGACCTCACGGGGGATGTCTCCAAATGCGGGAGAGCAGCGCACGGCTAGGACTCGAATAATTGCCAACGTCACCAGAATCCCTCCGAGAACCGCCAGATGGATCAGGTCCCCGCCTTGGAACCATTGGGAGATGACTTCGGTCAACATGACCACCAGAATGGTATCCACGATGAACGTGACCTTGACGCGTCCCTCGGTAAAGTATGTGAGCGTGGTCTTGAACACCTCGACCACCGCCAGGAGGATCAAGGTGTCCACGATCACGTGACGAAGGGCGACTTCCACTGGGTTGTTGAAGAGCAAGCGCAGATCGAGGAAGGTCTTGATCACTCCACCCGCGAGCGCGACCAGGATGGTCAAGATGAGCAGGCTCAAGACCAGCTTGATCCCTTTGACCCAGAAATTCGTCCGGTTGCTTTCCAGCGCGTCGAACATGGTGGCGACACTCGAATGCACTTTATTCCCCGATCTTGCAGTTGGTATCCCTGAGCCTGTACCCGATCCCCCGCACTGTCTGGACGTATAGCGGGTGGCTGGGATCCGCCTCGATTTTTCTACGGATTGTATGGATGTGCACGTCCAGGTTGTGTTCCTGCACGTAGCAATCCGCGCCCCACAGGAACGTGAGAAGCTGATCGCGGGTGAAGACCCGGCCGGGTTCCTGGGCGAGGCGCTGTAGGATGGCGAATTCCATCATGGTGAGATGGACGGGCGTGCCGTCGATAGTGATGATGTGGCGGTCCGAGTCGATCCCCAATGCGCCTACGTGCAACAGCCTGGCAGTATTCGTGGCTCGGCCTGCTTTCCGGCGGAGGAGGGCCCGGATGCGGGCCACCAGTTCGCGCAAGCTGAAGGGTTTTGTCATGTAGTCGTCCGCGCCGATGTCCAACCCCGCCACGCGGTCCTCCTCTTCACTTTTTGCAGTGACCATGATGATGGGGATGGCGCGCGTTTTCTCCTCGGCCCTGAGCCGGCGGCAGACTTCCCAGCCGTCCATGGTCGGCAGCATAATGTCCAGAAGAATCAACGACGGGAGCAGACGCCGTGCTTCGTTGAGACCGACCCCGCCGTCGTGTGCGACGATGGGCGTGAAGCGCTCTCTGGCCAGCGTGGCGCTTAAAAGTTCGGAGATGGAAAGGTCATCTTCAATGACCAGTATCTTTTGCGATGCCGGCTGCTGATGGGTCATTGTGAGTTCAGACTCTACTGCTCGGCTGTTCCGTCTTAGTCAGCGCCGTGTAACATTTCCGTGAATTCTGGTATAATCGGCTTCGCGTGTGGGAGTCGGGCAGGTGGTCGCCGGTCTCGCAAGAGGCCGGAGGAAAGTCCGGACTCCTAGGGCAGGGTGCTGGGTAACGCCCAGGCGGAG
>CAZSUT010000043.1:0-19851 GCA_964610095.1 uncultured Nitrospirales bacterium
CGACATACGAGATCATGCGGCCCGAGTCGGTCGGGCTCGGCAAGAGCACGCTCGTCATGGGCAAGCTTTCCGGCCGCCACGCCTTCCGGCAGCGGCTGGAAGAGCTCGGCTTCAAGCCGACCGAGGACGAGCTCAACCGTGCGTTCGAGCGGTTCAAGCGGTTGGCCGATCAGAAGAAGGAAATATACGAGGAGGACCTGGAGGCCATCATCAGTGAGGAGCTCCAGACGATCCCGGAGACCTACCGGCTGAAGTCGCTATACGTCGAGAGTGGGACCGACAAGACGCCGACGGCGCGAATCGAACTGGAGATCGACGGGCAGGTCGTGCAGCAGACCGGCACCGGCGACGGCCCCGTGGACGCCGCCTACCGCACCATTGCGACCATGACGAAGACCAAGAGCACGCTGGTGACGTACGCCGTCAAGGCCATCACGGGCGGGACGGACGCACAGGGCGAGGTGATGGTGCGGGTGGAGGAAGGGCCGAAGACGGTGACCGGGCACGGCGCCGACACCGACATCATCGTGGCGTCCGCCAAGGCCTACCTGAACGCGCTCAACAAGCTCGCGTATTGGAAGTCCCGCAAAGACGACGCTCCGAAGGTCCACTACATCTGAGCCCAAGTGTCAGTCTGAGCGCAGCGAAGAATCTAGGTCCTTCACTGCGTTCGGAGTGACAGCGTTCGCTGTCACTTAAACAGCCTCGTGAACCCGCCGAGCAGCCCCTCTTTCTGATTGATCTGCTCCAGCTCGCCGGCGTCGAGCCAGACGCCCTGGCAGTTCATGCAACGGTCGATCTTCACCCCTTTGTAATCGAGCTCCGCGAGCTGGTGCCCGCATTTGGGGCAGTGCATGTAGTGGAGCTCTTTGAGTTTCTTCTTCTCCTCGTCGGCCATGCGGGCTTGTCGTTCCGCGGCCTCCTTCTTCATGCGCTCGACAGCTTGCCGGGCGAAGTACTCTTCTTCTTTCTCGCTGGGCTTCTGTAATGAACCCATAGGATCTCCTTTCCTTATTGCACCCGCCCGCCCCAAGCCTGCCAAGACAGGCTCCTGTCTGGGGGACGCGCCCCTTCCCGTCAGTCGGGTTTCGATCGGCTCGAGCGGATCACCAGGTAAATCGAGCGACCAGCCTGCACGGCGACGTAGACGAACAGCCCGATGAAGACGACATTCCAACCCATTGCCTGCCACCGTTCGGGCGACGGGTTGTGCAGCACCAGGCCGAGGGCAATGTGGCCGCCGAGCCCGAAGCTCAAGGCAAAGATGATCCATTCCCGGGCGATGATTGCTTTGCGCGGTAGCGTCATGGCTTCCCCTTACAAGAATTTGGTGAGCTTCGTCAAGAAAAGGCGTAGCGTTCTTGAATGGTGTGGAGAGCATTCCTAATTTGGGAAGGCGATTACCTGTGTTGCGGCAACGCCTCTTTTGGCAAGAGACAGAAGATCAAGGAGTTGGGGCGCTGGCATCCGGTTTGCCTATATCTTTGTTAAAGAAGTGATTGGCCCAGGCCAGTCGGAAAGGGGGATGCCATGCGGTGCATACGGTGTCGCGGGTTGATGGTGCAGGACCACTTCTTCGATATGCTGGATGACAGTGGGCATCTCAGCTTTGTCGGTTGGCGATGCGTCTGCTGCGGCGACGTCCTGGATCCGCTGATCCTGAAGAACAGGCGGGGACGGCGTTCACCGCTCGTCCACACCCTCTAAAAGAGTCACCTCTGGTTGAAAACCACACCTGGTGGCTGAGCCGGTCCATGTGCTAATTCTGGCCAGCCACCCATCACTCTGATTTTCTGCAACATTTTATAGACTCTCAGTGACATCCATTCTGCTTTGCCTCGTAGTATGCCCTCGATCTGCCTGGCTTGCGGAGCAGGCTCACGAAGGTTGACAATATAAATGACGTTTACCGTTGAAAGGAACTCCGATGTACATCCTGAGCAAATGTGGTTTAGCCGGGCTCGTGCTGGCTCTGGCGCTGTTTGGCCTGCCTTCTTCGAGCCCGGCGTGGATCTTCGGCGATGTGGTGACGATGGAGCAGTTGAGCTTTCACCCTGATTCGATCAAAGTCCCCGGCGATAGCTTCGCCGTCCTGGTGGTGCAGAACCGGGAAGATGGCCCGATTCTGCATGAAGTCATTTCCCAAAGCCTCTTTGAATCGGGGACCCTCATTCAGGTCATGGGAACCGGGAAAGTCGAATACAGCGGGAAGCGCGTGTCCAGGGTCCTCCTCTATCCCGGCGAGGAAGTGGTGATTTGGTTCTACGCGGAGAAGGGGCGGACCTACCAGTTCCAGTGTAATATCAACGGCCACTCCATGCAGGGGGTGGTGAAAACCGGCTGATCCGGCTTCCGCCCGCCGTTATCTCTTGCCGCGCATCCAGGTCCTTCGCCGCGGTGGAAATCATCTCACAGTTGGGGTAGGATGATGCCGCTAGTAGCAGCAGGCGGGAGGGCCACGATGAGTCGCAACTTCTTCGCAACAGAGTTTCGGGACTCTGAGACGAATCCACGTACCCTGTCTTCCACGCTGCCTGAAGGTGAGCCCTGCGACATCTGCGGCTTCCCCATGCTGGACGTGCATTGCAAGCTGATCTGCCGCAAGTGCGGGTTCATGCGGGACTGTTCAGATCCGTAAGCGGGGACAGCGACATGGCTAAACAACCGAAAGACCCTAAGCCGGACGAATCCAAGAAAAAGAAGAAGGAGCTCGACATCGTCCCGCATCCATCGGAGCAGGAAGACATCTCCAGCGAGATGGAAGACCTCTTCGAGGAAGAGACCGTCAAGCACAAGCACGGCCACGCCGAGCCTGAAGGCGACTGACGCGCGCCCACTATTCCCCCATGCTGAAGGAAATGATCGAGGAGGTCGCGAAGGCCAACGTGGGCTTCTACGAGGCTTTCGAGAGCCTCGACATCAAGAAGATGGATGAGGTGTGGGCCAAGGAAGATTACGTGACCTGCATCCATCCCGGTTGGAATCTCAGATCCGGCTGGCCGGCCGTCCGCGACAGCTGGGTCATGATCTTCAACAACACCTTCACGATGCAGTTCCGTCTCACCGACGTCATGATCCAGGTGGCGGGCGACGTGGCCTGGGTGCTCTGCATGGAAAACATCACCAGCAGCACGGACGGCGAGGGGCAGGAGTCACGCGTGCTGGCCACCAACCTCTATGAGCGACAGCAGGGGCGATGGCTGATGATTCATCACCACGGCTCCCCTGTCATGCCTTAGTGCACCCGCAGCGCTTCGCGCAGTTCCTTCACGATGTCGAGGGCTTCTTTGGCGTCTTTCTCGGTGGGCAGGCTGTCAGTCTGGCCGGTGGGCACGGCATCGGGGTAGGTCAGCGGGATCAGATACTTGTCGAGAGTATAGCAGCGATCCTCGAAGCGCGACAGGTCCTGGTCTGCCTCCGCGCACAGCGCCAATAGTTCCGCGAGGTGGCGGGCCATCGGGATTGGCCGGTGGCGCTCGGCGAGGAAGGCCTTCAGCGATTTGGCCGTGGCCTGCTGGGCATGCATGCAGACCTGGTTCCAGAGTCCCAGGCCCTGCGCGGCCTCGGCCATGGCCATGTCCTCCGCCGCGAATGCGGCCCACCTAGTGACGGCGCTCATAGGCCACGGCTCCCTTGTAGATGATCTCGTCCAGCACGAAGACTCGCCGCTCGGCTATCAGGCCTTCCATCTCCTCGGGGGTATAGACCAGCACGTCCAGTCCGACTTTGGGCCTGACCAGCCGGAGCACCTCCTCGATCCGCTCCAGCAGGGGTTTGTCGGTCCGCTTGACCACGACGAGGTCGAGGTCGCTCCACTCGTGGAGCTCGCCCTGCGCGGCCGAGCCGAAGAGGATCAGCTTCTCGGGCTTGTACTCCCGGGTGAGGATTTCGATCATCCGGTGGAGTTCCTGCTCGAGACGAAGTCCCCGTTGTTCAACGGCGGGATCCACCCTCTACGATCCCTTAACGAACGGCAGGGCGTGGACTCTGGCGGGCTTGCGCTCGCCATTGATCTCGACGGTCAACGCGGTGCCGGGTGGCGTGAAATCGCGCAGCGGGAACCCGAAGGCGATAACCTTGCCGAGCGACGGCGACCGGACCGCGCTGGACACCCAGCCCACTTCACGCTCCCCGCTGAAGAGCTTGGCGCCTGGAGGAGGGACCAGCGCGTCTTCCACGACGAGCCCCACCAAATGACGACGGACCGACCCGTAGGTGTCCATGCGGGCGATCACTTCCTGTCCCGGGTAGCAGCCCTTGGTCAGGCTGAAGGCCTTGCCCTCCAGATTGGCTTCCGGCGGGACGATGTTCTCATTGAGATCTGGACCGGCCTTGGGGAGGCCCGCCTCCACGCGCAGGCTCTCCAGGGCGTGTGCGCCGAAGGGCCTCAAGCCCAGCGGCTCGCCGTGCGACCAGCAGCGGTCCCAGGCCGTCTTGAGCCCGTCTGCTGGCAAGAGAATTTCCACGTCGGTCTCGCCGGTCTCCTCGGTCCGGATGAGCATCCCAGCATGGCCGTCGATGTCCACCGACACGAACGAAAGCGGCTTGAGGGAGGAAGGATCGGTCCCGAACGCCGCGCGGACGAGCGCTGGCGCCTGGGGGCCGCTGACCAGGAGCAGCCCCCAGGTCTCGGCGCAGTTCTCCATCTTGGCCTTGGTGCCGAACAGCAGGAACTTGCGTAGCGCCAAGAAGGTGGCGTCCCCGATCTCGCCCACGTCCTCCAGCATCAGGGCCTCGCCGAGCTGATACACCCGGAAGTAGGTGACCATCTTGCCCTTGTGCGTGAGGAGGCTCGAGTAGATCCCTTGTCCCGTGGCCAGGCGGAGGATGTCGTTGCTGATGACGCTCTGCAGCCACTTCGCGCGGTCCTCGCCGGTCACCCGGAGCTTCCCGCGCTGGGAGAGATCCGTGACGCCGACCCCGCGCCGCACGGCCAGATGCTCGGCAGTTGCGTCCCCGTAGTTCGCGGGCACTTCCCAGCCGCCCTGCTCGATGAAGGTCGCTCCTCGCTTCGAGTGCTCGTCGTAGAGGCGCGAGAGCTTCATGCAGAAATCACCCCTCCCGTACCCACTACCTCTTGGACTAGTTGGAGGGTTCGGGATGAGAACTCGTTCCGGGACACTATCTTGGTGACCCCCAGTTGCTGGGCCCGCTTCCAGTTGTCCACCTCTTCGTGGTTGGCAAAGGCCAGGACCGGAATGGACTTCGACCGTACGTCGCTCTTGAGGGCTTCAAGCGCCTTGAACGCGTCGAGCCCCTCGTCGTTGATGTTGAGGACCACCGCCGCCGGATGGAGCGCGCCGGCCTTGTCGGCCACCTCGCCGTGCGTCCGGGCCTTTTCGATCGTGTAGCCTTGGGGCTTCAGGGCGTCCCGGAGCTTGGTATAGAAGAAGACGTCGTTCACGCCGACGAGGATGGTTTTGTTCTCCACGGCCCTTACCTAGTTCATCATGGCCCGCAGCCGCGTGAACGCGCGCTGAGCCAGATCGTACTTGGGGTTGATCTTCAGCGCGCGATTGTAGCACTCGAGCGCCTTGTCCCACTCCCGCTTCTTCTCGTAGACGCGCCCCAGATTCAGATGGGGGAATGCCGGGCTCTCGTATCGCTTAGCGTGCGTCGCTTTTTCCAGCCATTCGATCGCGTCGTCGAGCTGGCCCTTCTCGATCAGGTAGGCCCCGATGTCGTTGTACGGATTGCCGAAGTCTGGGTCCACCGCGATGGCGCGGTGACAGTCCTCGATCGCCTCGTCCAGCATCCCCATGAAGCTGTGCGTCCATCCGCGGAACGTGTAGGCTTCGGCAGTTGGATACAGCTCGATGGATTCCGTGTAGAGCTTGATCGCCTCCTCGAACTCGCCCTTCATCTGGCGCTCGTAGGCCTTCCGGAAGAGGTCCCACGCGGCTTTCTGGTCGTCTTCGGGTTCCATCGGCCTGTTGCCCGAAGTCTCGGTGTTAGCCAATCCTGTTCGCCTGTTCCTGCTTGAGCTTCTTCTTGACGAGTTCGGCCGCCCGCCTCCCGGAGAGCAGCATGGCGCCGAAGGCCGGGCCCATCCGTGGAGAGCCGTCCACGGCGGACACCGAGAGCCCGGCCAGGAAGCAGTTGGGATAGACCTCCCGGGTGTTCTCCACCACGAGCTCCTCCGAGCGCTCCACCCACATGGCTCCGTTGCCGGGCACCGCCTTGTACAGGCCGCGCTTGTTCAAGAGTGTCACCACCGCGGCGTCATGGCCGGTGGCGTCCACCACGACCTTCGACTCCAGCGCGATCGGGTCCACGTGCACTGCGTCGTGCCCGGCGTATTCGACCGGCGACCAGTTCACGACGACGCCCTCCAGGATGTTCTCCCGGCGGAGGATCAGGTCTATGACCTTGGTGAGGTTGAGGACCCGGACGCCGGCGTCGTAGGCGGCGGCGACCAGCTTGGCGGTGGCGTGCGGCGGGTCCACGATGAACATCCCCTCGCACTCCTTGACCAGTTTCGCGGGGATCTTCAGCTCGTCGAGAATCTTGTCGGCGGGGGCGCAGATGGTCGCCTTGTTCATGAGGTACCCGCCGGACCAGAATCCCCCGCCAAGGTGCAACGCCTGCTCGATGAGCAGGGTCTTGAAACCGGCGGCGGCGAGGTCCCGCGTACACATGAGCCCGGACGGCCCCGCGCCGACGACGATGACGTCGCTCTCGATGAGGCGGTCGAATTCCTGGAAGTGCTCCCGGGCGATCTGCCGGGTGATGTCGCGCTCCCGCAACGGAGCCGTCCATTTGTTCTTGTTTGCCATGATGAACCTCGTCCTACTGATAGATTTCCAGCCCCGCCTTCTTGAACTCCTCCGCCTTCTCCTTCATGCCGACCTCAATGGCGGTCTGCTCGTCCACCGCTTTCTCCTCTGCGTACTTGCGGACGTCCTCGGTGATCTTCATCGAACAGAAATGCGGGCCGCACATCGAGCAGAAGTGCGACGTCTTCGCCGCGTCCTGCGGGAGGGTCTCGTCGTGGAACGACTTGGCCGTGTCGGAATCGAGTGAGAGGTTGAACTGGTCCTCCCAGCGGAACTCAAAGCGGGCCTTTGACAACGCGTTGTCCCGCGCCTGCGCGCCCGGATGGCCCTTGGCCAGGTCGGCCGCGTGCGCGGCGATCTTGTACGCGATGACGCCGGCCTTCACGTCGTCCTTGTCGGGCAAGCCCAGGTGCTCCTTGGGCGTGACGTAGCAGAGCATCGCGCAGCCGAACCAGCCGATCATGGCCGCGCCGATGCCGGAGGTGATGTGGTCGTAGCCCGGCGCGATGTCGGTCGTCAGCGGGCCCAGCGTGTAGAACGGCGCTTCGTGGCAGGCCGCAAGCTGCCGTTCCATGTTCTCCTGGATCATGTGCATAGGCACGTGGCCGGGGCCCTCGATCATGACCTGCACGTCGTGCTCCCAGGCGATCTTGGTCAGCTCGCCCAGAGTCTCCAGCTCGGCGAACTGCGCCTCGTCGTTCGCGTCCGCGATCGAGCCGGGCCGCAGCCCGTCGCCTAGGCTGAAGGAGACGTCGTAGGCCTTCATGATCTCGCAGATCTCCTCGAAATGCGTGTAGGCGAAGTTCTCTTCGTGGTGGGCGAGGCACCACTTGGCGTGGATCGAGCCCCCGCGCGAGACGATGCCGGTGACGCGGTCGGCCGTGAGCGGCACGTAGCGCAGCCGCACGCCCGCGTGGATGGTGAAGTAGTCCACGCCCTGCTCCGCCTGCTCGATCAGGGTGTCGCGATAGATCTCCCACGTCAGGTCCTCGGCCTTGCCACCCACCTTCTCGAGGGCCTGATAGATCGGGACGGTACCGATGGGCACCGGCGCGTTGCGGATGATCCACTCCCGCGTCTCGTGGATGTTCTTTCCCGTGGAGAGGTCCATGACCGTGTCCGAACCCCAACGCATGGCCCAGATCATCTTCTCGACCTCCTCCTCGATCGAAGAGGCCACGGCGGAGTTGCCGATATTGGCGTTGATCTTCACCAGGAAGTTCCGCCCGATGATCATCGGCTCGAGCTCGGGGTGATTGATGTTGGTCGGGATGATCGCGCGGCCGCGGGCGACCTCGTCGCGGACGAACTCCGGAGTGACCTCGTCCGGGATGCTGGCGCCCCAGGCGTTCCCTGGATGCTGGCTGGTGAGGCGGCTGCCGCCGCGCCCGTTGCCGTTTCCATCCCCCAGATCCATCGCGGCCTGCCGCTTCATGTTCTCGCGGATGGCGATGAACTCCATTTCCGGCGTGATGATGCCCTTGCGGGCGTAGTGCATCTGGGTGACGTTGTGGCCAGGCTTCGCCCGCAGCGGCTTGCGGAGGTGCGCGAACCGCAAGGCGTCCAGCTTATGATCGGTGAGGCGCAGGCGCCCGTACTCGGAGGTGACGCTGGGTAACTCCTCCACGTCCCCGCGCGCCATGATCCAGGCCAGCCGCAGAGGGGCAAGACCCATGCGGATGTCGATTGTGACGTCGGGGTCGGTGTACGGGCCCGATGTGTCGTAGACCAGGAACGGCGCGTTCTCCTCGACGGCGCCGTTCTTGAACGACTTCGTCGGTGTGAGGCGGATCTCCCGCATCGGGACGCGCATGCCCGGCTTGTCACCTTCGCTGTAGACCTTCCGCGAGGCCGGGAAGGGTTGCGTCGTGATAAAGGATGAGTTCATAGTGGTCCCGTCCTTTCTCTCGCGTCAAAAAATAAACCGCACCAATCCACCGGAAGGGGAGGACAAGTGCGGTCTGAGAAATGGGATCATGGTCGCTTCCCTGCGCTGGTATTATCCAGATCAGGTTCAGAGGGTGCGTGGCGGGCCATTCACTCTTTCCGGACCTTGGGTCCGGGGGCCACGCTCTCAGCCACCGTAGGCTCCCCTAGCTTGTTAGCTCATCAGCATACACGCTGGGTTTTCCGACTGTCAACCACAGAGACGCATCAATCTGGCTGCTGGGTCTTTCGAGTGGCGGGGTTCTGGGTCTTTTGGGCTCGTTGACAAAGATGACAACCGCACCATAGAATGAAACTTTACTTAATTCCTCGGACGCTTCCGGCCCAGGCTAACGCTAGATGATCGTAGGGAGTGGAACGGTGGAACGAGCGTCTTGCCTTATCAGTCAGCCGTTAGAGCTCCAGGCGTACCGTGACCTGTCGCTGGAGGAGCTGGCCGAGCGGACGGCCGAGGCCAAGCGCAAGCTGGGCGACCGCGTCATCGTGCTCGGCCACAATTACCAGCGCGACGAGGTCATCCGCCACGCGGACGTCGAGGGCGATTCGCTCAAGCTCTCCCAGATTGCCGCCGAGCGCTCCCACCACGAATTCATCGTGTTCTGCGGCGTCCATTTCATGGCCGAGACCGCCGACATCCTCTCCAGGACCAGACAGACGGTGATCCTGCCCGACCTGGCGGCAGGCTGCTCCATGGCCGACATGGCCCAGATCGAGCAGGTGGATGAGGCGTGGGCCCAGTTGGGCCAGATCCTGCCTGTGGAAGAAACGGTGACCCCGGTCGTGTACGTCAACTCGGCGGCCGACCTCAAGTCGTTTTGCGGCGAGCACGGCGGAATCACCTGCACATCGTCCAGCGCGCGCCGTGTGATCGAATGGGCATGGGCGCGCCGGGAGAAGATCCTCTTCTTCCCGGACGAGCATCTTGGGCGCAACACGGCCAACAAGATGGGCATCCCCCGCGAGGAGATCCTCGTGTGGGACCCGTTCCTGCCCGACGGCGGGAGCACGCCCGAGGCCATCAGGAAGGCCCGCATCCTGCTCTGGAAGGGACACTGCAGCGTGCACCAGATGTTCCAGCCGGCACACGTCCGCTATTTTCGTGAGAAGCATCCCGGCATCAAGATCATCGTGCATCCGGAGTGCCACGAGGACGTGGTCAATTTGTCGAATCTGTGCGGCTCCACCGAGTTCATCATTCGAACTGTGTCCGCCGCGGAGCCGAATAGCGTCTGGGGCGTCGGCACCGAGTTGAACCTCGTCAACCGCCTCAAGCGCCGGCAGCCTGACAAGCAGGTCTACTTCCTGTCGCCGACCGTGTGCCAGTGCGCCACCATGTTCCGGATTGACGCGCCGCACCTCTGCTGGGCGATGGAGAACCTCGCCGAAGGCCACGTGGTCAATCAGATCTCCGTTCCCAACGATGACAAGCACTGGGCGCGGATCGCCCTGCAACGCATGCTCGACGTATCCGTCCCGGCTTGAACCGCTCCGTCGCCCCTCCTCAGCCGACTATTTCCTCCACCACGCCCTCTGAGTTCGGCGCCTACGCCGCGCTTGTCACAACCGCGGTCGTGTGGGGCGGCTCGGTCGTCGCCCAAAAATACGCGCTCGGCTCGTTCTCCGCGGTCGAAGTGTCCGTCGCCCGAGGACTAGGCGCCCTGGCGATTTTGATCCCGCTTTGGTGGTGGCAGGAGGGCGGAACGGTCAGGTTCACGGCGCGGGACATCGGGATCTTCGCCGCGCTGGGGCTCGGTGTGCTGGGCAATCATCTGCTCACGCTGTTCGGGCTGCGCCACATCAGCGCTGGCGCTGCCGGGGTGATCATCGGCGCCAGCCCGGTCATCCAGGGATTCCTCTCCTCGGTGTTGATCCGAGACGTACCGTTCCGGCTCGTGTGGGGCGGCTGCACGGTCTCGTTCGCCGGCGTGTTTCTCGTGGTTGGTTTGAAAGGGGAAGCGGCGGCCGTGGAGCAGCCGTGGTTGGGTGCGACGCTCGTGCTGCTGGCGCAGGTGAGTTGGGCGCTCTATAGCATCGGGGGGCGGCGCACGATGGAGCGGTTTTCGCCGCTCACGGTGAACTGGACGACGCTCTCGTTCTCGATCCTCCCGCAGATCCTGCTGCTGGGGATGAATCAGAAAGCCCTCATGGTGGGGCTCGGGACTGTGCCGCTTGCCGACTGGCTGGTGGTGGGGTATTTGATCGTGTTCGCGACCGCGCTGGGGCAGCAGGCCTGGCTCTACGGCGTGCAGGGCATTGGCCCCTCGCGCGCCGGCGTCTTCGTCAACCTGATTCCGGTCTCCGCGCTGGTCTTATCGGCACTCCTCCTCGGCGAGCGGATCGGGCTGACGGAGGTCGCCGGCATTGTCCTGGTGCTGGCTGGCGTGTGGCTGGTGAACCGCCAGTCAGCTCGTCAAACGCATTGACGGATCCTGTCGGCTCAGCAGCCCACCTACTTTCTAATCGTTTCTTGAACAAATAAATCGAGTCTGACCCCAATTCTTTCGTCCGATGCCAGCCGTAATAAAATACACCTTTGGGTGATAGGAAAAGTTATGTCATCGGAGCGAATTATTCCATGGGGTTAAGGGTGTCACCGTTGAACAGTTAAGGTTAACCCAGGCGGAAATTTTTATCCCCGTTCTTACCCCTTTATTTTCCCCTGGGTCTTCTGGCTGAAGATGGGCGATCCTCCTTAGCCCCTCCGACCTGCCCCTTAAATCGATTCAGATCCTCTAGTTCGAGCTTCCACACCTCATTACGCGATTGACCGAAGTCGCGCTTGACAGGTTCCAAACGGTGGCCTAGCCTTTCTGCTACTCAAGTGTCCAGTCGGAGTCGGAAATCCCTCTTTTCTGTTTTCTCTTTGCCAGAGCAGCGTTCTGGCCTTTTTCGACCACCTGCGCTAGACTTCGCCCTGCCCACCCTAGACCGGAGGCAACCATGAAAACATACATTTTCACGCTCTGGTTTTTGCTGGCGGTCTCGACTGCCTGGGCCTGCGAGGTCCAACCCTTGTTCTCGCCCTACGACAAGGTTGACGATGCCATCCAAGCCCAACTTGAGGAGTCACGCAAATCCGTTCACTGCTCGCTGTATGGGATCACGAATCTGCGACTCGCCAACGATCTGATCGCTGCCAAGAAGCGAGGAGCCGATGTCGGGGTCGGCCTCGACAAGAAACAGGCGGCGGGCCAGCACGACCTTCACGCCAAGCTTCAGGCGGTCGGAATTCTCGTCGAGATCAAGCTCGTGGCAACCTTGGAGCATAACAAGTTCTGCGTGATCGACGGCACCATTGTCATCATGGGGAGTTGGAACTGGTCGAACAACGCCCAAAAGCAGGACAACAGCGACGTGATAATCACAGACTGCCCGAAGGTGTCTCAAGCCTTTGAGACGGCGTACCAACGGATCATTGAGAGAGACAGACTACGGAAGTAGGTGCTTAGGGGAAAGTAAAAAGTGACAGGCTGCTTTTCTAACAGCGAATTGGCGCAGACAACCATCCTACGTCCGAAGAACGGAGCCGGAAAAGTAGCCCGTCCCCTTTTCTCTGTCCCCCAAGGCATCGTAACGTGAGGGCCATCTGATGGGGAATGCGCTGACGATAGACCTTCTAGGGGTGTCTATTGACCCGCTGTCCTATTATGTCCTTTTTGCTGGCTTACTTTCCCTCGCTGTTAGAGTAGTGATGGCACTACTGAAGGTGCCAGAGCGAAAGAATGGAAAAACTCGATTTGTTTCGTTCATCCAAAATCTAAAAGGATTTGGCTCCAACCGACAATTAGACGATTATTTGTACGAGGAATTAGATGATTATTTGTATCCGTTTTACCTCGGGTTTATTGAATTCCTGGGCTACCCTGTTCTCATGGCAGCCGACCTCTGGTCCTTCATTGGCGTTTGGCTGACTTTCAAAACAGCGGGCCAATGGGAGCATTGGAAAAAGAGTCGTCATACATTTAACCGTTTTCTTATTGGCAATGCATTGGTGATTATTCTGTCATTGCTGATTATGGTGGGCTTCGTACAAGGTTCGGGATATGTTCCCCCCGTGACCGAAGCTCGCTAACTTTGCGATTTCACCAAATCAGTCATAGGGCACTCATACCGTCCTTTTGAATTATCGGAAGCGTGTCAATCTGGCGGGTATGCTTACAGTACCTTCCGAACGGAACTGGTCTTAGTCCCTACCGCGCGTTCCTAGCACGGGCACTGGATCGCGTTGAACCAGTAGAAGAACCAGACTGCAAACGCGACGGTGGTCCAGAAGATCGCCTTGCCCAGTCTGATCTTCCATGCCGGGTCTTTCCGCGTAGAGACGGAACTGGGGTTATATTCTTCACCCGAATCGTAAGCCATGGTGTTCTCCTTCTCTATGAATCTAGTTGAAGTAATGTAGAGTTAGATATTACACAAACGTATCTGTTACACAAGGGCTGACACTCTTAAGTGTGTGGGCATACCACCCCGCGTCTCGCTCTTAAGGGGACTGGATACTTTTCTCTTCTTTCCCCTCAGAGCCTGTAACAAGCATGCCTCCATATCTCTCTACAAAGACGGTCTTGGACTTGATGACAAAGGGAGTACGTGCATCTGGGCTTTCCAAAAGAATCTCACCGATAGCCTCGGACTTATTGGCTCCAATTGAGCTTTCTGTGCCAACTACGATCTTAATTCTGTTTGGACCAAGCTTTTTTATCTTTCTTACGATCAGACCTGACTCCTTTTCCGAAAAGGGGTCAATGAGGCGCGCCTCTAAGGCTAGAAGATGCTTGAGCGATAGATCTTTGCCAACATGGAAGTAATGATAAACCGCAGCATTGTACACGGTCCCATTGTGCACTTGCTCTTCGATGACAAGCTCAGGTTCTTTGTCCAGGTTCAGATCATCAAAGAATACATAGGGGCGCTTCATCATCCGGGAGTCTTCTCCTCCTTGATTCATCACATCAGTCCACCTGCCATATATGCATGGCGGCTCTTTCGACAGCTTGTTCGAATGTGGATCATGCAGCAGGAGAAAGTAGCAGGTGGTGAAGCCCAACTCATGATACAGCTTGAAGACATAGAGGTGTCTGTTGTGCGGAGCATCCACTCTGAAAATAGGCCCGTAGATTTCCTTCAACTTGGGAAAGGAAGGACCTTCATGCTCGCGAATCCATTCAATCCTTTCACGATAGGTTTTTAAGGCTATCTCGTGGATTTTGTTACCGACTATTCCAGGGAGAGCGACTTGGTTACCTGACTGGTCATCGGAAATACCAATATCGTTGTCTTCCCTAACGATCGCAACTCTTAAAAGAGGCAAGCTAAAGTCAGGTTTAGTCCTGTTTTCCTTATTGGATACAAACACGGTAGAGTCTGCGATCAGCGATTGAGGCCCTGCAATGCCCATAGAAGATTCTGCTTCCGCTTGCGTGCAGAGTGAACCTGCTAATACAAACAAGAGAGCTCCGACCGTTCCCTGGCTGATGCGTCTCAGGGACATTGTTGTGCACCTCTTAAATTAGGACAAGGATAGGAGGTTCGAACTTGTTGAACCGGGCAATGGGCTAAGCTGCTGAATTTTTTACGCAAGGATGATGGCTCCCCGGCCAGGACTCGAGCCGGCCTCTATTCCCTTTGTTTCTAGCCGGCCCCCTTGGCTACAACCAAGAATACTATGACCAAGGCCAAGAGTTAAGAAGAAACGGGGACAGGCACCATTCGGAAATGGAGCAGGTCCCCCTTCAGTGCTTCTTGAGGAGGCGTTCGATCTCCTTCTGAAAGGTGGCGTACGGCACGGCGCCGGGGATCGTGAAGGAGTCGGAGAAGCGCCGGCCGTCCGTACGGACGACGAGGAACCCCGGCGTGCCAAAAAAGCCGAGCGAGGTTGCGAGCTCGCGATCGGCCATGATCGCAGGGACGTGCTTCTGCGAGTCCATGCAGGCCGCGAACGTTTTGTTGTTCAACTGTAAGTCTTTGGCGAGCTGCATGATGATCCCCGTGCCCAGGCGGGCGTGCTGGTCGAAGAGCCGGTCGTGCATCGGCCAGAATCTGCCCTGCTCTCCGGCGCAGCGCGCGGCATGCGCGGCGACGAGCCCCCAGCCTTCGGGATCACGTGGGTAGTCCCGGTACGCGAAGCGGACCTTGCCTGCGTCGAGGTACTCCGCCTTGAGCGCGGGGAGGGTCTCGCGGTAGAACTGGCCGCAATACCCGCATGTGAAGTCGGAGAACTCGATGAGGAGAACGGTGGCTTTCGGATTGCCCAGGGTAGGCGTGCTCGGGAGTAGAATGTCAGCGAGACGACCGGAGGCCATACCGTAAGCTATCATACTGGTGATCCGACTGCCACTGCTCGGCCGCGGAGCCCGCAGGCTCTGTTGATTTGGATGGGGGGCGGTGCTACGATGCGCCACGTTCCGGGCCACGATGATGGACTACAAGGCCACGCTGAATCTCCCCCAGACTGACTTTCCCATGAAGGCCAATCTCCCGCAACGCGAGCCGGAGATCCTGGCCCGCTGGGAGCGCGAGCGCCTCTACGAGCGCATCCAGGAGGCCCGGCGAGGGCTGCCTCTCTACATGCTGCACGATGGCCCGCCGTATGCCAACGGCCGCATCCACATCGGCCACGCGCTGAACAAGGTCCTCAAGGACATCGTCGTCAAGGCCAAGACGATGGAGGGCTACCAGGTGCCGTTCATCCCCGGCTGGGACTGCCACGGGTTGCCGATCGAGCATCAAGTCTTGAAGGAACTGGGCGACAAGAAGAAATCGCTCGGCAAGGTCGAGATCCGCAAGCTGTGCCGCGAGTACGCCGAGAAGTACTTCAAGATCCAGCGGGAGGAGTTCCAGCGCCTGGGCGTGCTGGGCGACTGGCACAACCCGTACCTGACCATGACCTACGACTACGAGGCCGCGAGCCTACGCGAGGTCGGCAAGTTCGTGAAGGGCGGCGGGGTTTACAAGGGGAAGAAGCCGGTCCTCTGGTGTCGCGTGGATGAGACCGCCCTGGCCGAGGCCGAGGTCGAGTACGAGGAGCACACCTCGCCGTCGATCTACGTCAAGTTTCCGCTGGAGAACTCACCCCAAGTGCTCTCCAGCCGCGCCGTCCTGGGTGTCAACTTTCCACCCGACGTCACGCGCGTCTCGATCGTGATCTGGACGACGACCCCGTGGACGCTGCCCGCCAACCAGGCCGTGTGTCTGCATCCGGACTTCGACTATGCGTTCGTGCGTGTCGGAGACGAGGTGCTGGTGATCGCGGAGAAGCTGGTGGACGCGGTCGCCAAGGCCTGCGGGCTTTCCGGTTTCAACGTTCTCGGCGTCAGGAAGGGGCGGATCCAGTTGGGGGGGTTCGAGGGCCTGCGCTGCCGCCGCCCGGCGTCTGAGGGCACCTCACCGATCCTGCTCGGCGAGTTCGTCACCCTGGACGAAGGGACAGGATGCGTGCACATCGCGCCGGGACACGGGCAAGAGGACTACGAGCTGGCGCTCAAGTACAACGACCCGCACTATCAGCCTGTGATCCAGGCGCCTTTGGAAGTCCTGGCGCCCGTCGACGATCAGGGCCGGTTCACGGACGAGGCCCCGGAATGGCAGGGGAAGACCGTCTTCGAGGCGAACCCGCTGATCGTGCAGAAGCTCAAGGCATCGGGCTTGTTGCTCGGGGAGGGGACCTTTACGCACACCTACCCGCATTGTTGGCGGTGCAAAAATCCGGTGATTTTCCGGGCGACCGACCAGTGGTTCGTCTCGATGGAAAAGAACGATCTCCGCAAGAAGGCGCTCGGGGAGATCGACCGCCGCGTGCGCTGGATTCCGAAGTGGGGCCGAGACCGCATCTACGGCATGATCCAGAACCGGCCGGACTGGTGCCTCTCCCGCCAGCGCGTGTGGGGCGTGCCGATCCCGGGGTTTTCGTGCCGTGGATGCGGCCAGGTCCTGATCACGCCGGAGATCGTCGAGCATGTCGCCCAGCTGGTCGAGCGGCACGGCACCGATGTCTGGTTTGAACGGGAAGCTGCTGAACTGCTGCCGACAGGCACAACCTGCCCAAAGTGCGGCGGACACGACTTCGACAAGGAGCGGGACATCCTGGACGTGTGGTTCGAATCCGGCGTGAGCCACGCAGCGGTCCTCAAGCCGCGGGGCAAGGCGGCTGGCCAGGACTGGTGGCCGGCCGATCTCTACCTGGAAGGCTCCGACCAGCACCGCGGCTGGTTCCACAGCACGCTGCTGGCCGGCATCACCACCGATGGGCGCGCGCCCTACAAGGCAGTCCTGACGCACGGCTTTGTCGTGGACGGCGACGGCAAGAAGATGTCGAAGTCGGCCGGCAACGTCGTGGCGCCCCAGGAAGTCATTAAGCAGCATGGCGCGGAGATCCTACGTCTGTGGGTGGCGGCTCAGGACTACCGGGAAGACGTCCGCATCTCGCCGGCCATCCTCTCGCATCTCGTGGACGCCTACCGCAAGATCCGGAACACGGCCCGCTTTTTGTTGAGCAACCTTGCCGATTACGATCCGGCATGTGACGCTCCGCCTGACGAACGGCTCTCCGAACTCGACCGGTGGGCGCTCATGCGGATGCACGACCTCATCGACCGCGTCCGCCGGGGGTACGAGGAGTTCGAGTTCCATCTGATCGTGCACGCGCTGAACAACTTCTGCTCCGTGGACATGAGCGCGATTTACTTCGATATCTTGAAGGACCGGCTTTACACCTTCCGCAAGGGCGCCTCGGCGCGCCGGGCCTCACAGCGGGTGCTTCACGAAACCTTGCTGACCTTGACGAAGCTGATGGCGCCGGTGTTGAGCTTCACAGCGGAGGAGCTCTGGCAGAGCATCCCCGAGCAGCAGCGGGAGTCACCCAGCGTCCATCTGACGCAGTTCCCGCAGGCAGACCCGCGTTACAAGGACGCGGAACTGGAGAAGCGATGGGAGCGACTGCTTTATGTGAGAACCGTTGTTCAAGCCGGGCTGGAAATGCAACGCCGGGAGAAACTGATCGGGGCGCCGTTGGAAGCCAAGGTTAGGCTCTCCGCGAGTCCGGAAACCTACAAGATTCTGAAACGCTATGTGCAGGACTTGCCGGCGCTCTTCATCGTCTCACAGGTCGAGCTCCGTGAGGTAGCAGAGGTCCCAACAGAGGGGCACCTGTTGAGTGATACTTCTGGGTTCGCCTTGGACGTGCTCAAGGCCGACGGCAACAAGTGTGTGCGCTGCTGGCGCTACCAACTCTCCGTCCGCGCGAATGCGGCCCACCCGGAGCTCTGTGACCGCTGCGTCGAGTCGATAGCTTGATGGGCATCGGTTTGGGGCACAAGCGGCACCTGAGCCTGATGCTTCTGATCGTGTCCACCGTGATAGCCTTCGACCAGCTCACCAAGTGGAAGATCACGCACACGATGCGGTTGCATGAGTCAATCCCCGTGATTCCCGGCCTCTTCAGCATCACCTACATCAGGAACTCCGGCGCGGCGTTCGGCATCCTGGCCGACAGCCATGCTGGTTTCCGCCTGCTGTTCTTCGGGCTGACTTCGGTCCTGGCTCTCGCCCTGCTCGGCACGATCTATGTGCGGCTGTCGCCTGCCGATTGGGCCGGCCAGGTCAGCGTATCCGCGATCTTCGGCGGGGCTGTCGGCAACCTCATCGACCGCATCCGCTCCGGTGAAGTCATCGACTTCCTCGACTTCTCCCTCCTAGGCCATCACTGGCCAGCCTTCAACGTGGCCGATGCGGCGATCACCGTGGGCGTGGGCTTCTTGATCCTGCACTTTTTCTGGCACAAGTCGGAGGTCCACACGTAGGTGACCCGCCGCGTGACCGTCTCCGCGGGCGAGACCCCAAAGCGCCTCGACGTCTTCCTCAGCACCCACACCGCCAGCCTCTCCCGCGCCGCCGCCCAGCGCTTGATCGAGCAGGGCGCCGTCACGGTCAACGGGAGACCGGCCAAGCCTTCGCTCAAGATCAAGCCGGGCGATGCGATCGCATGGGACGTGCCGCAGCCGACTCCGCTCGAGATCGCCGGCGAACCGATCCCTTTGGAGATTCTATTCGAGGATGTTTACCTGCTGGTCCTCAACAAACCGGCGGGCCTCGTGGCGCATCCGGCGCCAGGGCACTGGAGCGGGACGCTGGTGAACGCGCTCCTGCACCACCTCCGGACGAAAGGGGCGGGCGGGCTGGCTGGCATCGGCGGCCGCGAGCGGCCCGGCCTCGTCCATCGGCTGGACAAAGGCACGAGCGGTGTGATGGTGATCGCCAAGACCGACGCGGCGCATCAGGGCCTCTCGAAGCAGTTCAAGGCCCATACCATCCGTCGGGTCTACCTGGCGCTGGTCAGGGGGGCGGTGAAGGGCAAGATGGGCCGCGTGGAGCTGGCCATCGGACGCGACACCAAGAACCGGAAGAAGTTCTCGCCCAGGACGACCTCGCCGCGCGACGCGATCACGGAGTTTCAGGTCGCGGAGCGGTTCGGGGCGAAGGGATCGGGAGATGAAGCAACTCTGGTGGAAGTGCAGCCCCAGACGGGCCGCACGCATCAGATCCGGGTCCATCTGGCCTCGCTCGGCCATCCCGTGCTCGGCGATGAGGTTTACGGAGGCCGTAAGGTCTGCGTGCTCGGCGACCTGGCCATCGAGCGGACGATGTTGCATGCCCGGACGCTCGGCTTCACCCATCCCGCGACCGGCAAGCCCCTCGAATACACGGTCCCGCCCCCGGCGGACATGGAGAGCCTGCTGCAGCGGCTGCGGGCGTAGCCGTTACGTCCGGGCCGTTTTTGGCGCATTTAGCAGCCGAACTTCGCGCTGCGGGAATGGGATCTCGATATTGTGGGCATGCAGTCGCTCGACCAGCGTCTGGTAGAGCTCCGCCTGAGCGACGCCGAAGTCGGTCACTTTCGTCCACGGCTGGATCGAGATGTTGATGGCAGAGTCCGCGAGTTGGGAGATTCCCACGAAAGGCCCTGGGTCCTTCAGGACGCGGGGGTTTTGGTTAAGGACGTCGTGCACGATCGCGAGCGCGTCGGTCAGGTTTGTCTCGTAACCGACGCCGACGGTCAGCTGTAGCTGGCGCACTTTCCCGTAGTTGTGCAGGATCTCGCCGACGATCTTGCGGTTGGGAATCACGACCCGCG
>CAZSUT010000044.1:0-19837 GCA_964610095.1 uncultured Nitrospirales bacterium
CCGATCGTGGAGTTGCAGAGCGGCGATCCGACCCAGCGCAGCATGGGTGAACGGATGGCGATGAACACGCCGATCCAGGGCACGGCGGCGGACGTGATCAAGCTCGCCATGCTGGCCGTCCGAGGCCGGCTGCAAGCGGAAGGGGCCTCGGCGAGGATGATCCTCCAGGTCCATGACGAACTGATCTTCGAGGTGGCGGAGGGCGAAATCGAAACGGTTCGCAAGCTCGTGGTCGAAAAGATGGAACGGGTCGTGACCCTAGCGGTGCCGCTCAGGGTGGATGTGGGCGTCGGCCGGAACTGGCGCGAGGCCCATCCGTGACGTTTTCACGCTGTTGACCAGTCTGAAAACCGTGTGCTAACGTGAGCGATTCAGCGTTATGAGCGATCGGGTGCTTGAGGAAATAGCGGCCCTCAGGGATGAGGACTGGGCCCTACGCGAAGAGGCCGCCACGCTGCTGGGGGATTTCCGCGACCCGCGGGCGGTCGGCCCGCTCGTGGCGGCGCTTCACGACGAAGATCGCGCCGTGCGGGAGGCCGCGACAGCGGCCTTGCGAAAGATCGGATCGCCTGCCGCGCAAGCGCTAATCGCGGCCTTGCAGGACCCCAACGGCAACGTGCAGGAAGTGGCCGTGGCGATCCTCAAGGACCTGCCGACGCCCGAGGCAGTGGAGCCACTGATCGGCTGCCTGACGAGCAAGAACTGGATCGTGCGGATGCACGCCGCCAAGGCGCTGGGCAACCTGGGAGACGAGCGGGCCATCCGCCATTTGATCCCGCTGCTCATGGACCCGGTCAAGGCGGTGCGGGTGGATGCGACGGACGCCCTCGCCAGGATCGGGCGGCCGGCGCTGGCAACCCTGCTGGCGGCCTTGCGGCATGAGGAATGGATCTTGCGGTTGCATGCCTGCGAGTCGTTGGGAAAAATCGGCGCCGAGGAAGCCGTCGCGCCGTTGTGCGAGGTGATGCTCCACGATCGCGACGCGGCGGTCCGGCAGGACGCGGCGAAGGCGGTGGGTAGCATCGGTCACCCGGCGGCGTTCGAAGCCCTGGCAAAGGCCGTCGCGGACCTCTCGGTCAGACCCTATGCGGTGGACGCGCTGGGCAGGCTCAAGGACCTTCGGGCTGTCCCGCTCTTGATTGATGTGGTCGCTGGGAAGAACCGCCTGGCCAACGCCCGCAAGGTTCCAGTCTGCGGGGACGAATCCGGGGAACTGGACGTGGAAGAGATGGAAGTGCAGATCTTTGCCATCGGCGGGCTGGCCGAGATCGGGGATGATCGTGCGATTGAACCGCTCATCCGCGCTCTCAAGGACACCCGGCTCCGCGCCGCCGCCGCGGCCGCTCTGAGCAAGATGGGGCTCCGGATCGCGGTGCCGCTGCTGGTGGCGATGAAGACCGAGACCGACTCCAATATCCTGTTTCACGCGCGGGGGATCCTGTCCGCGGTCGGCTGGAGGCCCGCACCCACGATGAAAGAAGGCGTATAACCCATGGCGAACAAACTGGCGGACTGGCTGGAAGCGCTGACAGACCCGGACGATGCGACACGGGAGGAGGCTGCGCAAGTCCTGGTCAAGCTGGCCGACCCCGCCGCGACGGATGCCTTGATCGAGGCCTTGCAGGACGATTACTGGTCCGTCCGGATGTATGCAGGGCACGCGCTGGCGAAGATCAGCGGGCCGCGAGTGATCGAGGCCCTGATCCCGATACTGGGCGACACCATTAAAGAGTGCCGGGACGGGGCCGTGGAAGACTTCGTGACGATCAGCGCGCCTGCCGTCGAGCGCCTGCTCGCGGCCTTGCGCGACGAGCGCTGGCGGGTCCGAGAAGGCGCGGCCAAGGCGCTGGGCCTGATCAAGGACAAGCGCGCCATAGACCCGCTGATCGCCGCCTTGCGGGATCGGGACGGGTCCGTGCGTACCATCGCGGCTGAGGCGCTGGGGCGGATCGGCGATCCGAAGGCCATCAAGGGCCTGATGGCCCTGTTCAAGGACACCTCCAAGCTGGTGCGCGTCGCCGCGACCATCGCGCTCACCCAGATCGGGGAGCCAACGGTGGAGCCTTTGATCGAAGGACTGAAGGACGAGAACTTCCAGGTCCGATTGCATTCGGTGCAGGCGCTGGGCGGGATCACCAGTGACTATCCGACTGGCCGGTCCTGGTTGCAGGATTCCCGCCCCGTGCCGCACCTCATCGCGCTGTTGAAGGACAAGGACCGCGCCGTGCGGGAGGACGCGGCCATCGCGCTGGGCATGATCGGCGATCCCGGCGCCGTGCCGGCTCTCATCGAGGCGCTGCAGGACGGCGCCGTCAGGGTGCGGGCAGTCATGGCTTTGGGCATGATCGCGGACCCGCGCTCTGTCGAACCCCTGATCCGGGTCTTGGAGGGCGTCGGGATCAATCTCAAAGGCACACCGATGCCGGGCTGCATCGTCAGCGAGGAGTGGTTCATCCGGGAACAGGCGGCGCTGGCCTTGGGCCATATCAATGACCTCCGCAGCGTGCCGGCCCTGAGCCAGGCCCTGAAAGACACACGGCTTCGCGAGAAGGCTGCGCAGGCGCTGATAGAGCTGGGTCCGCAGATCATCGACATGCTGGTGGACTTCATTAACGATCCCGAGGCGTCCAAGGTTGAACAGCTCAGCGAGAACGTCATGTCGTTCGCAACGAACCGGCTGGACGCGCATGCGTCCTTGCGGGCCTGCGTGCTGGACATCCTCATGCAGCTCGGCTGGACGCCGCCCGAAGAGGGCCAGGAAAGTGCGCCCGACAAGAAGACCGCGGAGGGAGCCAAAGGCTGACCGACAAGCATGGCCAAGCGCGATAAGACAGAGGACCTGGTCAAAGAGCTCATCCACGAGGAAGACTGGAAGCGGATGAACGCGACCGCCGAGCTCTTGAAGCGGGGACCGGAGGCTGTGCGGCACCTGCTTGCGGTGCTGACTGACGAGAACCCACGCGTGCGCGCCGAGGCGGCGCTCATGCTGGGGCGGATCAAGGACCGGACCGCCGGCGTCCCCATCGTCAAGCTCCTCACGGATCCCGAACCGATGGTCCGGACGGCGGCTGCGGAAGCCTTGCAGCATGTGGCCGATGATGCGGCGCTGGCCACGTTGGTCAGGCTGCTCGAAGAGCCGGAACCTCGCGATACCGCCGCGGCGGTCCTGGGCCGGTTAAAAGATTCCGGCGCCATGGGGCCTCTGGTCGCCATGCTCAAGAGCCAGGACCCGACCGCACGCCGGATGGCGGCCGAGGCCTTGGAACAACTGGCGGACCCCCGGAGCGCCGACGCCTGGATCGAAGCCATGGGCGACCTCGAGCTCCGTGTCATTGCCTCCCGGTCGCTGAAGCACATCGCCGAGCTTCGCGAACGGATCGAGGACATCCTGAACGGTCTGCGGGAGCTTGAGGACACGGTCGCCTTGGAAGAAGCCCGGGTCGGAGTCGTGATGAACCTAACGGCGTTGGGGCGCCCGGCGGTCTCGGACCTCCTCGAGGCACTGGGGGACGATCACTGGATGGTCCGTGAAGTGGCGGCTCAGGCGCTGGGGCTCATTGGGGACCTACGGGCTGTCGAGCCCCTGCTCCGCAAGGCGAAGGCCGACCGCGATATGGGCGTCCGCGAGAGTTGCATCAAGGCGTTGGGCGAATTCGGCGATGCGCGCGCGGTCGAGGTGCTGGTCGAGGCCGTCAATGTCCCGACGACACGTCTGGCCGCGTCCGAGGGGCTGTCCAAGATCAAGGATGTGAGTGTCCTCCTACCCCACATCGAGCTCATCACGCGGATGAAGTCGGATCGGGATGGGCTGGTGAGCTATCACGGCGGGTTGATCCTGGACAAGTTGGAAAAGCTCATGAGTGAGCAGGGGATGCAGAAGAAAGAAGAAGTGGAGCGCGATGAGTGGGACGAAGAGGTACCGGCTCCTACGCCACGGACGGCGGCGGGCCCGGGTGCGCCGAAAGGGGGCATCATCGTATGAGCGGTGAGACGGACCGCCGCATCGAACAGCTGCTCGCGGCCTTGCGCGACGACAACGAGGCTCTACGGGATCACGCGGTGGCCAGCCTCGGGCAGCTTGGGGCGGCGGCCATCGAACGTCTCATCAATCTGTTTGCCGACGAAGACCGCGTGATCCGGGAAGCGGCTCGGCAGGCGGTGGTGCAGGTGGGCGACGATGCGGTCCCTGCGCTCCTTGAAGCCCTGCGAGACGACGACTGGGCAGTGCGCGAGCAGGCGGCGGAGGCCCTGGGCTCAATCAAGGATGAACGGGCCATCGAGCCGCTGATCGCTGCCCTCAAGGATCGGGATGGGGCGGTGCGGCAGGCGGCGGTCTTGGCCTTGGAGAAACTCCGCGATCCGCGGGCGGTGGACGGGCTAATCGAAGCCCTGCTTGATCAGACGGTGCGGGAAGAAGCCGCGCGCGCGCTCAAGAAGATCCCGGATCCCCGCGCCGTGGACGGACTGTTACGGGGCCTGGTCAGCGGCAACTGGATCGTGAAACGCCACGCGGCTGAGGCTCTCGGGCTGATCGGAGACACGCGGGCGCTGGACGGCTTGCGAGAGGCGCTGCGGGACGAGGACTGGTTGGTGCGGCGGAACGCGGCGGAATCGCTGGCCCGTCTCGGCGACCGTCGGGCGGTCGAGGATCTCCTCCCACTGCTCGAGGATGAAAATGACATGGTTCGGGAAACGGCAGAGGGGGCACTGTCGAGTCTGGGCTGGACCCCGCCGAACGCGTAAGGCGAAGGAGAGTACGAATGGCTGACGAAGCACCCAAATTGATCCAGATCGGCAAGGGCGGTCCGGGGATCAAGAAGGACGGGTTCAATCTCATTTCCGAAAAGGTGGTCAAGGTCGATGTCGAGAACCGAACGCTGGAGATCGAGCTCCTAGCCTACGAAGGGAAGACCGTCATGCTGGAAGTCGGGGAGGATCTCGTCGAAGAGCTCAAGAAGATCAAGCCGGGCGATGGGGTGACGGTCCGCGTGGTCGAGGAAGAGCCGGGCGGCACCTTGCACGGCGCGCCGACCAAGCGACGCATCGTCAAGGGCATCACGGTTCGCTCTCGGGACGCCCAGAAGACACGCGTGGAAGAGATGCTGGCCGCGCTCAATGAGAGTCACTGGCTCACCCGGAAGTACGCTGTGGAGGTCCTGGGCAACTTAGCCGATCCCCGCGCGGTGGGACCACTCATTGAAGCCTTGACCGACGAGGTGAACGACATTCGGCAGCGGGCCTACGAGTCCCTCATCAAGATCGGCGCCCCGAGCGTGCCGGCGGTGGCCAGCCTGCTGACGCACGAGGACGACGACCTCCGGCAGGTTGCTTCCGAGATCATCCGCAAGATCGGCAAACCGGCCGTCGAGCCCTTGACGGAGGTCATGCTCACGGCGGACGAGACCCTCCAGGCACGCATCCGCAAGCTGCTGGACCGGATGGGGTATAAGCCGAAGCCGAAGACCGAAGTGATGTAATTACTTGCCTTCCTTGGCGCGGGAGGCTGGTCGGCCGACCGACGTGTAGTGGAAGCCGAGTGACGCCATGCGGGCCGGCTCATACACATTGCGGAGGTCCACAAAGACGGGCGCTTTGAGATTCCGCTTGATCTGCTCGAGCTCCAGGTTGCGCAGCTGGTTCCACTCGGTCATGAGCACCAGCGCGTCGGCGCCCGTCGCTGCATCGTAGGCGTTCGCGCAGAGCGTGATGCCCGGAAGGAGCTTGCGCGCCTCGTCCATCCCGGCGGGGTCATAGGCGCGGATCGTCGCGCCTTCTTCCTGGAGCTTCGGGATAATCTCCAGCGACGGGGCGTCCCGCAGGTCGTTGGTGTTGGGCTTAAAGGTGAGCCCGAGCACTGCGATGCACTGGCCCGCTACGGAGCCCCCCATCGCGGTCTTGATCTTCTCCACCATGCGCGCCCGCTGCTTGACGTTGGCGCGGGCGGTCGCCTCGGCGATCTCCATGAGGCAGCCCGCGTGGCGGCCGGTCTGGATCATCGCCGCGATGTCTTTAGGAAAACACGACCCGCCATAGCCCGGCCCCGCGTGAAGGAACTTGGACCCGATGCGATGGTCGAGCCCCATGGCCTTGGCCACCACTTGGACGTCCGCTCCCACCCGCTCACAGAGATTCGCCACCTCGTTGATAAAGGACACCTTGGTGGCAAGGAACGCGTTGGAGGTGTACTTGATCATCTCGGCGGTGGCGATGTCCGTGAAGACGAACGGGGTCTCGATCAAGTACAGGGGGCGGTACAGATCGCGCATGATCGCCTCGGCTTGCGGGCTGTCAGCGCCGATGACCACGCGGTTGGGGCGCATGAAGTCTTCTATGGCCGAACCTTCTCGGAGGAATTCCGGGTTCGAGACGATGTCGAAGTGGACAGGCCGGGGGCCGTGCTGTTCGATCAATTCTCGCAACCGCTGGCCGGTTCCCACCGGGACCGTCGATTTCGTGACGATCACTTTATAGCCGTTGAGATGGGCCGCGATGCCACGCCCCACCTCTTCCACGAAGAAGAGGTCCGCGGACCCGTCCTCGCGGGAGGGAGTCCCGACCGCAATGAAAATCGCCAGGCCGGTTTCCACAGCCTGTCCGAGATCGGTGGTGAAGCGCAGCCGCCCTTCCGACAGCCCTTTGCGGACCAGTTCGGCCAGTCCCGGTTCGTAAATGGGGATCTCGCCCTTCTCCAGTTGGGCGATCCGGCGCTCGTCCGTGTCCATGCAGCTCACGTGGACCCCGAACTCGGCGAAACAGGCTCCTGTCACCAACCCCACGTAGCCGGTGCCAATGACGCTGATATTCATACCCCCTCCGCCCGCCGGTGTGTCGGCGGAGTATATCATAGATTCCCCTCGCTATTGACTGTCCCAGGCCGCTTCTCTACAATCACGCCCGCCATGGCGATCGGGGGATCGGCCATTCAAAGACCGTTGGCGGTGATGATGAGCCGTCAGATCTTAAGCATCTCCCCCTCTGCGCCGGTCGTCGAGGCCGCTCGGACCATGCGCGAGGCGAAGGTCGGGGCCCTGTTGGTGGCGGAAGGCTCGCGGTTTGTTGGGATCGTCAGCGAGTCCGATCTCGTCCGCAACGTGTTGGCGGTGGGTGGAGACGCCAACCAGGTACGAGTCTCGCAGGTGATGCATGCCCCGCTCATCACGATCGAGATCGACCGCTCCGCGCATGAGGCCAGTGATTTGATGGCCGAGCGTGGCATCCGCCACTTGGCCGTCACGGAAGATGGCAAGATCGTCGGCATTCTTTCCGTTCGGGATTTGCTCCGGTATTTCAAGAACTGGGGGACATTGTAATCAGCGCAGTGAGGGTGGTGGGAAGGACGTCGTTCCCCCAGGGCAGCGGCTCAACGAAGAAGCCCCCTCTTCTCTGAACTGAGAAGAGGGGGCTTCTATTTTCAGAGGGAGAAGGCGCGGGGTGTCAGCCGTTGCGCACGCCGCTCCAGACCTTGTTGGGATCGATTTCCTTGTCCGGGTTCAACTTCCGGGCCCGCTCCAAGAGAACCTCCGTCGATTCGGGATAGGCTGGATCGGAGATGCAGCAATTATCCACTGGACAGACTGCGGCGCACTGGGGCTCGTCGAAGTGCCCGACGCACTCGGTGCACCGCTCGTGAGTGATGACATAGATATTGTCGCCGACGCCCTGGCCTTCACCGACATGGTAGCCTTTCCCCTCGGCGTCGCTACGGGTTTCGAAGATGGCCTCGTTCGGACACTCGGGGAGGCAGGCCCCGCAGGAAATACACTCTTCCGTAATCAGTAACGCCATAGCCCATGCCTCCTTCCCTGAAGCACTGTAGCAAACTTATCGCTGCATTGTCGAGAGAGGCCATCATGCATGGCGGATGGCCCATCTCACCTTACTCATGTTATGGTGAAACGAAATTCTAGAAGGACGCAAGGGCTCTTGTCAATGTGATTTTGCTTGCCTCGCATAGGCCGGAAGACCTGTTGGGAGCCGAACAAAAGCCCTAGCGCCGTGCCTCATTTGTGGGTTCTGGTATGTTCGTGGCTCTAAGATTTGCATGATGGGAACAGGTGTGTGGGAGGAGGGAGTGCAACCTATGGAGAAGTCCCAAGCGACGCGGTTGGGCGTCCTCGCCGCCCTGGCGTTGGCCTTGCTGATGGTGGGCAGCTACTTCATGTCGACGGGCCAGGGGCCCGAATCCATGATGGTCAGCTTCCCGTCAGGCGCCCAGATGACTGTCGAGGTCGCCGACAGTCCGTTGCTCTTGTATGCCGGACTGGCTTTCCGAGACAGGCTCCCTCCCAACTGGGGGATGCTGTTCATCTACGAAAGGGCAGATTTCCACCGCCGCAACACGCGCCAGTACCGCTTCCCCGTGGACATCATCTGGCTTGACGAGGGCAAGCGGGTGCTGCTGATCACGGAAAACGTCACCCCGTGTCTCTCCGAGAAGTGTCAGGAGTACGGCCCGCCACCAGAAAAGGCCCGCTACGTGATCGAGACTCGTGCCGGCTTTGCACGCCGAGAAGGCCTGGATCCGGGAGTAGACTTGCGGTTCACCTTGAAGCTTTGACTCACTCTGTCAGCTCGCGTAAGATAGCGCCAATCTCGGGAGAGCATCTGTATGCAGGCGGTCGGGATTGGAGAAGGCGGGAAGGAAGAGAAAGTCCTGGAGACGAGCGTCGGCGAGACCTTTACCATCCGGTTGTGGGAAGACCGGACCCGGGGAGAGATCTACGTGCCGTCGTATGACCCCGAAGCACTGGCGTTGCTCAACGACGAGTACGAACGCAGCTTTGGTGACAGCAACAATGCTATCGACTCGGGCAAACGGGCCTTCGAGTTCCGCGCCCTGAAGCCCGGAGTCCACCGGCTCGTGTTCGAGAAGCGGATGGGCTGGAAGTTCACCCCCGAGGACCGGCGGGTCTACACCGTCACGGTGGCGGGTGACAACCCAGTGTCTGCCTGAGACTCGGGCGTGCCTGATATTGCTTTTGTCAACGATACTTTTCTGCCGCTCTCCGAGGCCCGTGTCTCGGTCGAAGACCGTGGCTTTCAGTTCGGAGACGGCGTCTACGAGCTCATTCGGATCTACGCCGGGCACCCGTTCCGTTTGACGGAGCATCTCGACCGCCTCGAGCAGAGCGCCCGCGCCGTGGCGATTACCGTTCCTTATTCCAGAGAGCGCTGGACGGCGCTGGTCTCCGAAGCCGTCTCGCGCAGCGGGTATCTCGAAGCCAAGGTCTACATCCAGATCACCCGGGGCGTGGCCCCGCGGGACCACGTGCTCGCGAGCCATGTGCCACCGACCGTGGTCATCACAGTTCGTGCCCTGGTTCCGCCCGCTCCAGCTCTCTATGCTAGCGGCGTGGATGTCGTCACCGTTCCTGACATCCGGTGGGCTCGATGCAACGTCAAGTCGGTCAGCCTCCTGGCGAACGTGCTCGCCAAGCAGCTAGCGCTGGATAGGGGGGCAGTTGAAGCGCTTTTCGTGCGCGACGGCTATGTGGTAGAAGGCACGACCAGCAATGTCGCGATGGTGCGGGACCGTGTCGTGATCACGCCGCCCGAAGGGCCCCTGCTCCTCTCCGGGGTGACGCGCAAGGTCGTGCTGACGGTGGCCCAGCAAGGCGGGGTAGCGGTCAAAGAGGAGCCCGTCACTGAGGCTGACCTCTATACGGCCGATGAAGTCCTGCTGACGGGCACGACGATCGAAGTACTCCCCGTCGCCAGCGTCAATGGTCGTCCAATCGGGGCCGGCGCTCCGGGTCCTGTGACCCGCCTGGTGATGGACGGTTTTAAGCGCATCCTTGCCTAGTTTCCCCTTGCTTTCGCAAGGATAGGTGTGGTATGGTGCGCTGTCGAAAGTGGGCTCTGCCCACTTTTTTTTCGGTCATGACGGGTCAAGACCATCCCTTAGAACCAGCCAACGGCGTTCCTCCGGGAACCGCCCGAGGATCCGAACGGGTTGGCTTCATCGTCCAGCGGATCGTCGAGCCTGTTCTCGCTTCTCTCGGGTTGGTCCTCGTCGACGTGGAGGTGCGGGGGCGTGGCCCCAAGACACTGATCCGGGTGGTCATCGAAAGGCCGGCTGATCAGGGTGTGAGGGCCGTTACTCTGGACGACTGTGCGCGTGCCCACATGCTGAGCGGGCATGCGCTGGACGCGGAGGACCCGATCCCCCACGCGTATCTGCTGGAGGTGTCCTCGCCGGGGCTGGACCGTCCGATCCGGCGTCCCGAGGACTATGAGCGTTTCCGCGGGCGGTTAGCGCGATTTAAAATGATCAAGCCGGTGCAGGGACAGGTGGTGGTCGTCGGGCGGATCCAGAAGCTGGACGGGACGCAGGTGTGGGTGGAGACGCAGGCCGCGAAAGCCAAACGCGTCGTCGAGGGAACGCCGGTGGCACTCCCGCTGGCCGAGATTCTGGAAGCAAAATTGGAAGTGGAATTCTGAGGGGGCGGAGCAGGGCAATGGGTCGAGAACTCCTTACGGTCATCGAACAGATTGGGCGGGAAAAAGGAATCGATACGGGACGCATCCTCGATGCGGTGGAGTCCGCGTTGCTCACCGCCGCGAAGAAGAAATACGGGGCAGCCGAGAACATCCAGGTTCGAATTGATCGCAAGAGCGGGGAAGTCGAGGCCATCTCCCTGAAGAAGATCGTCAACGAGGTGACCAACCCCAAGTCTGAGGTCTCCCTGGAGGAGGCCCGCAAGGTCGACAGCGAGGCCGAACTCGGGGACGAGATCGGAGCCGTCATCGAGATTGAGGACTTCGGGCGGATTGCGGCGCAGACGGCCAAGCAGGTGATCTTCCAAAAAGTCCGCGAAGCCGAATGGGAAGTCGTCCAGCGGGAGTATTCGGCTCGCCAAGGCGACCTCGTCAACGGTATCATTCTCGGCCAGGAGCGCCGTAACTACATCGTGGACCTCGGCAAGACCGAGGCGATCTTGCCGGCGCACGAACAGATTCCACGGGAGACCTACCGGCGCGGGGATCGCATCAAAGCCTACTTGCTGGAGGTGAAACGGACGCAGCGCGATGTGCAGGTGATCCTCTCCCGGACCCATCCGAACTTCATCGTTAAGCTGTTCGAAGCGGAGGTGCCGGAGATCGCCGAGAAGATCGTCGAGATCAAAGGCGTCGTCCGCGAGCCCGGCGATCGGACCAAGATCGCCGTTGCCTCGCGGGACCGCGCCGTCGATCCGGTCGGGGCCTGCGTGGGCATGAAAGGCTCGCGGGTCCAGGCGGTGGTGCGGGAACTCCGGGGCGAGAAGATCGACATCATCGCGTGGACACAGGACTCGCGGGTCTTCATCGCCGAGGCCTTGAACCCCGCCGTCATCGAAAAGGTGGGCTTGGATGAGGAAAAGAAGTCGGCGCTGGTCGTCGTCGCGGACAATCAACTCTCGCTGGCCATCGGACGCAACGGGCAAAACGTCCGGCTGGCCGCCAAGCTGACCGGCTGGAAGATCGATATCATCGGGGCCAGCGAGTACGAGAAGGAACGGGTCGTGCGGGATCAGGAGACCCGGGCGGCTATCGCGCAGCAGTTGCAAGAACAGCACGCCCGGTTGGTGCAAGCGGAATCGGCCGCGGCGGCCGCGCAGCAAGCGAGTGCCGAGGAGGCGGAGCCTCAGGCCACTCCCGCTGCGGGGGCGCCTGATTCCGAGGCGGCGACCGGGTAGCCCAGAGCACGGACGGGCATGCGGGTTTTCGAACTAGCAAAGAAACTCGGAATCGCTAGTAAGGATCTGATCAGCGACCTCAAAGGAATCGGGGTGACGGTCTCGAACCACATGGCCACCCTCGAGGACGACACGGTCGCGAAGATCCTGGCGAAGGCCGCCGGGAAGGCCAAGAAACCCGCAGCCGCCGCTCTCGTCAAGTCACCCAAGCGCGCCGCAGCCGCCAAGCCGCTTGAAGGAAATCCGGACAAGCCTGAAAAAGCCGACAAGGAGAAGGGCCACATTGCCGCGCTGAAAGCCAAGAAAACACCTCCTCCGGTCGTCGAGCCGCCGAAGGCAGAGAAGAAAATGATCCTGGTCAAACGGCGGCCAAGCGAGACCCTCGCGGTAGGCGACGTGGTGCCGCTCAAGCCGGTCGAGGAGTTGGCCGCGATCAGCGCCGGTCCCATCGATCTCTCAAAGGTGGTCGCGCCGCCGCCGCCAGGCCCGGTTCACGCGGAGCCGTCTTCGCATCCTGCCCGCCCGGGCGGGGTTGAGCCAATAGTTGCGGGACCCCCAGGATCACCGGCATCCCTGACGCCGCAGGTGACGCTTCCTCCACAGCCGCCCTTGCCTGCCTCCGGCATCGATCGTCACCCCGTGAGCAAGAAGGGGTTGCCTCCGGATGCGCCGCAGGCTGACCTGCTTGGTTTGAAGGATAAGGTGAAGAAACTCCGCCGGGTCGGGCGGGGGCGAGAAGACGAACCGATTCCCACCCGCGATGACGCGACCCGCTGGCGCGACCTGCGCGCGATGCCCATGCACCGGCGCGAGGAAAAAACCCGGCACGCGCCAAGCGGTCCGCCTGCAGAAGTCACCAAGCCTCGCCTGAAGGCGGTCAAGCTGTCGGAAGGGCTCACCGTCAAGGATTTTGCCGAAGCGCTCGGCCAGAAGCCCGCTGAAGTGATCCGCAAGCTGATGGACATGGGAACGATGCTGACCCTGAACCAGTCGATTTCGCCGGATGCGGCCACGCTGGTCGCCGAGTCGTTCGGTGTGAAGGTCGAGATGACCGCCGAGCGCCCGGCGGAAGCGCTGCTCCAGGAACCTGAAGAGACGGAAGACGCGCAGGTTCCACGGCCGCCGGTCGTCACGATCATGGGCCACGTGGACCACGGCAAGACGTCGCTGTTGGACGCGATCCGTCAAACGCGGGTCACCGAAGGAGAGGCTGGCGGCATCACGCAGCACATCGGCGCCTACGTCGTGCACGTGCATGGCAAGTCCATCACCTTTCTGGATACGCCCGGCCACGAGGCCTTCACCGCCATGCGGGCCCGGGGCGCGAAGGTCACTGATCTGGTGGTCCTGGTCGTCGCGGCCGACGACGGCGTCATGCCGCAGACCATCGAGGCTATCGACCACGCGCGCGCCGCGGGCGTGCCGCTCATCGTGGCGATCAACAAGATGGACAAACCGGACGCCAATTCGGATCGGGTCAAAAACTCATTGGCGGAACGCGGGCTCGTCCCCGAGGCGTGGGGCGGGGACACCATCTACGTCGAGGTGTCGGCCAAGAAGAAAACCGGCTTGGACACCCTGCTGGAGATGATTTTGCTGCAAGCAGAAGTCCTGGAATTGCGCGCCAATCCCGCACGGCTGGCTAAGGGCACCGTAATCGAGGCCAAGCTTGATCGGGGGCGCGGCCCGGTTGCCACTGTGCTCGTGCAGACGGGCACACTGCGCGCCGGCGATCCGTTCGTCGTCGGCACCTTCAGCGGGCGGGTCCGTGCGCTCTTCGACGACGCGGGCCGGTCGGTCAAGGAGGCGAGACCCTCGATCCCGGCGGAGGTGGTCGGGCTGCTGGGGGTGCCGATGGCCGGCGACGAGTTCGTGGTGACCAAGGATGAGAGGATCGCCCGCGAGATCGCCGAGTCCCGGCTCGAGAAGCAGCGGACCGCCGGTGCGACTCCAGTGCGCAAGGTGACGTTGGACGACCTGTTCGCGCAGGTGACGGAGGGCACAGTCAAGGACCTCGGGATCATCATCCGGGCCGATGTCCAGGGGTCGTCGGAAGCCATCGCGGACGCCGTTGAACGGCTCGGGACCGAGGCTGTCAAGCCGCATGTCCTGCTGAAAGGGGTGGGGGGCATCACGGAAAATGACGTCCAGCTTGCGGCGGCGTCGAACGCGATCATCATCGGATTCAACGTGCGGCCAGAAGCGAAAGCGGCGGCCCTAGCCGAACGCGAAGGGGTGGACATCCGCACGTACAGCATCATCTACGAGGTGCTGAACGACATCAAGGCGGCGATGGAAGGGCTGCTGGAGCCAACGCTCAAGGAACGGGTGCTGGGCCGAGCGGAAGTGCGGCAGGTATTTATGATCGCGAAAGTCGGGGCCGTGGCCGGATGCTACGTGACGGATGGGACGATCGTCCGAGCCGGCGCGAGTGTGCGGGTGGTGCGGGACGGTGTCGTCGTGTACGAGGGGAGGTTGGCCTCGCTCCGACGCTTCAAGGACGATGTGAAAGAGGTACAGGCCGGGTACGAGTGCGGCATCACTGTGGAGAATTTCAACGATGTGAAGCCCGGCGACCGGTTGGAAGTCTTTACCGTCGACAAGGTCGCCGCGAAGCTCTGATCCTCCCGCGCTATGGTCGTTGGCGTCTGTACGATTGATCTGCACCTGCCGGGAACCGGTTCGCTCAAAGGCAAGCGCCAGATCCTCCTGAGCCTGAAAGACCGCCTCAAGAGGACGTACAATGTCTCCGTCGCCGAAGTGGACGGGAACGATCTCTGGCAGCGGGCGGTCCTGGGCGTGGCCTGCGTGTCGAACGATGGCCGACATGCACGCCAGATGCTGGACGCAGTTGTCAGCGAGATCCGCGCGAATCCGGCCGTCGAGCTGATCGATCATCACGTGGAGCTGCTTTGACCCATGACAGGCTACAAGCGCACCGACCGGGTGGGCGATCAGATCCGTATGGAGATCGCCGATATCCTGACGCGCCGGGTCAAAGACCCTCGGGTCGGCTTCGTGACCGTGACGGCCGTGGACGTGACAACGGATTTGCGGCAGGCCTGGGTCTACGTGACAGTCTTGCAGCAGGGCCCTCAGGAGGCGGAGACGCTAGCGGTGCTGGCGCGGGCCGAGGGGTTCATCAGGAGCGAGTTGGGGCGGCGCCTGAAGCTGCGGTACATCCCCGCGCTGACGTTTGTCAAGGATACCTCGCTCGATCGGGTGAAACGGGTGATGACCCTGCTGGATCAGGTACAGCCGCAGCCGGCCGAGCCGAAGGACAACCATCGTGAAGCTTGATCTCACCGATCGCCAAGCGGGCGTGGCCTTGGACGGTGTGCTGGTCATCAACAAGCCGTCCGGGTGGACGTCCCATGACGTTGTGGCCCGGGCACGGACGCTGCTCGGGGTGCCCAAGGTCGGCCACACCGGCACGCTGGACCCGGCAGCCACCGGCGTGTTGGTGTTGTGCCTGGGCAAGGCCACGCGGATCGCGGAGTATCTCACGAATGCGGACAAGGCTTACCGTGCGGTGCTCCGACTGGGGGTTGCGACCGACACACAGGACGCGACTGGCACGGTGGTCGGGCGGGTCGCGGAGACGCTGCCGGATCAGGCGGCCATCGTGGCGGTCATGAACCGTTTCGTCGGACGTCGTCAACAGATGCCGCCGATGTACTCAGCGGTCAAAGTGCAAGGCATCCCCCTGTACAAGGCGGCGCGCGCGGGGCGCACCGTGTCCCGTTCCCCGCGCGAATTCACGGTCCGCTCGTTGGAGATTCTTTCCATAAGCCCCACTACGGTGGGTGCGGGAGGGGCGCGGGTACCCGTTGCTCCGTCGAATGCAACGGGTTATGGTCCCCCTCCCACTCTGGATGTGACGTTCGATGTGGTCTGCAGCAAAGGGACCTACGTCCGGACGCTGTGCGCCGACATCGGCGAGCTCTTGGGCGTGGGGGGGCATCTGGCCGGTCTGGAGCGCCGGCGGGTGGGAAGGTTTGGCATCGAACAGGCCTTGGGCCTGGACGAACTGGCGGGTTTGGCGGATCGCGGCGCGGTCGAGACACGGCTGTACACGCTGGCGGCGGCCTTGGCGGACCTGCCGGCTCTGCACGTCGACCGCGACGCGGTCGAGGGGCTCCGCCACGGGGTAGCAGTTCCGGTGTCGCGGGTCGTCAGTTTGGAAGGTGCCTGGACGGCTGGGGCCTTTGTCCGCTTGCTGTCGCCGGATGGCAGGCTGGTGGGAATCGGCAAAGCCCCATGCAGCGCCGAAGAGCTGAAGCAGGCCCAACCTGGCGCCGTGATCAAACTGGAGAAGGTTCTGGCATGATCCATTATGAAGGAGGACAGTCGGCATGGCGTTAGCGAAAGAGGCGAAGACCACGCTCATTCAGCAATACAAGACTCACGATGCTGACACCGGCTCTCCCGAAGTGCAGATCGCGATCCTGACCAACCGGATCACCTACCTGACGGAGCACTTCCGGGGTCACAAGAAGGACCACCATTCGCGGCGCGGGTTGCTGATGATGGTGAGCCGGCGGCGGCGGCTGCTGGATTATCTCCGCCGGCATGATGAGGAGCGCTATAAGGCCGTGATCACGCGACTGGGGATCAGGCGCTAGGAGACACGCGGGGCGGTCGGGCGGTGGGCGTCCGGCTGGCCCCTCATAACCAGGCGTCGCAGGTGGACACCGATCTGGTCTGCTGGCGGTTTGACCAGCAGGGTAGATCCGTGGACATCTGCCGGCGCCTCAGAGCACAAAGGAGAGAGGGGACCCATGGCGCAGACAGTTGAACTCGAAGTAGGGGGCCGCACGCTCCGGTTGGAAACCGGGCACTTGGCCAAGCAGGCCGATGGCGCGGTGCTGGCCACCTATGGCGACACGTATGTGTTGGCCACAGCGGTGGCCTCGCAGGCTGCCAAGAAGGACACCGATTTCCTGCCGCTGACCGTGGACTACCAGGAGAAAGCCTATGCCGCGGGCAAGATTCCGGGCGGCTTTTTCAGGCGTGAGGGCCAACCGTCGGAGAGAGAAAAACTCACCAGTCGCTTGATCGATCGGCCAATGCGGCCGCTGTTCCCAGAGGGGTGGTACTACGAGACCCAGGTGATTGCGACAGTGATCTCCGCCGACCAGTCCGGTACCTCCGACGTGGTGGGGATCATCGCGTCCTCGGCGGCGCTGGCGATCTCCAACATCCCCTTCAACGGGCCGGTGGGGGCGGTGCGGGTCGCCCGCCTGAACGGACAGTTCGTGATCAACCCCACCTTGAGCGCGCTGGATGAATGCGATCTGAGCCTGGTGGTGGCCGGGACGGCGGACGCCGTCATGATGGTGGAAGGCGGGGCGGCGGGCCTGCCGGAAAGCGTGATGATCGCGGCAATCGAGCGGGCGCACGTGGAAATCAAGAAGATCGTGGAAACCATCCGGAAGCTCGTCGCGGTGAGAGGCAAGCCCAAGCGCGTTGCAGTGACCGAGCAGATCGATCCGGCTCTGGCGGCGACGGTGGAGACACTCACGGCCGCGAAGATCCGAGAAGCGATCTTCATCCCGAACAAGACCGCCCGCCAAGAACGCTTGGATGCGATCATGGCAGAGGCGGTGGAAGCCCTCACGAAGGAGGACGACCCGGACCGCGAGCGGCACGTGAAGCTGGTGTTCCACAATCTGGAATACACGGAAGTCCGGAAGATGATTCTGGAGAAAGGCAAGCGCGCTGACGGGCGCGGGCCCGCAGACATCCGGCCGATCACGTGCGAAGTGGGCATCCTGCCACGCGCGCACGGCTCGGCGCTGTTCACGCGAGGGGAGACACAGGCGCTCGCGGTCGTCACGTTGGGCACCAGCGATGATGAGCAAAAGATCGACGCCTTGGAGGGCGAATACTACCGGAACTTCATGCTCCATTATAACTTCCCCCCCTTCAGCGTCGGCGAGGCCAGGCAGCTGCGCTCTCCAGGCCGTCGCGAGATCGGCCATGGTGCCCTCGCGGAGCGCGCCTTGAAGCCGGTGCTCCCCTCCAAGCAGGAATTCCCCTACACCCTGCGGCTCGTCTCGGACATCCTGGAGTCGAACGGGTCCTCGTCGATGGCGACCGTTTGCGGAGGGAGCCTGGCCCTCATGGATGCCGGCGTGCCCGTCAAGGAGCCCGTGGCCGGCATCGCGATGGGGCTGATCAAAGAACGCGACAAGGTCATGGTCATCTCCGACATCCTCGGGCTCGAGGACCATCTCGGGGACATGGACTTCAAAGTCTGCGGCACGGCGCAGGGGGTGACGGCGCTGCAGATGGACATCAAAATCGCCGGAATCACGGCCCAACTGATGGAGCGGGCCCTGGCGCAGGCGCGCGAAGGGCGGCTGTACATTCTGGAACGCATGCGCTTGGCCCTCGCGGCGCCGCGTCCGCAGATGTCACCCTACGCACCCCGGATCTACACGCTCAAGATCAAGCCGGAAAAGATCCGCGAGGTCATCGGCCCCGGCGGCAAAGTCATCCGCGACATAGTGGCCACCTGCGGCGTGAAGATGGATGTGCAGGACGACGGAACGGTGACGATCGCCTCGAGCGACGAGGCGTCCGCTCAGAAGGCGATCACCCGGGTGAACCAGATCACCGAGGAAGTCGAGGTCGGCAAGTTGTACATGGGCAAGGTCAAGAAGATTATGGACTTCGGTGCCTTCGTCGAAGTGCTGCCCGGCGTGGATGGGCTCGTGCATATCTCGCAACTGGCGCACCATCGCGTCAAGGCGGTGTCGGACGAGGTCAAGGAAGGCGACGAGGTGCTCGTGAAGGTGCTGGAGGTGGACCGGCAAGGCAAGATCCGGCTCAGCCGCAAGGAGGCGATGCCGGACCCGAAGGCCTCCGCGCAATCGTAGCGGCTTGAGGCGCAGGCGGCATGTTCAGAAAAGAGGTACTGGACAACGGCGTGCGGGTGGTCACCGAGCGGATACCCTCGATGCGGTCGGTCTCGATCGGGATCTGGGTGGATGTCGGCTCGCGCGATGAGCAGCCGGGCGAAGAAGGCTTCTCGCACTTCATCGAGCACATGGTCTTCAAGGGCACGCGACGGCGCTCGGCCGAGGCCATCTCGCGTGAGATCGACGCGCTCGGCGGGGAGCTCAATGCCTTTACGTCCCGGGAGTGCACCACCTTCTACGCCAAGGTTCTGGACGAACATCTGATGCAGGGCCTCGACCTGCTCGTGGACATCTTCCATCATTCCCGGTTTGACGCCAGAGAAGTGACCAAAGAGAAGCAGGTGGTGCTGGAAGAGATCCGGATGGTCGAAGACGACCCGGAGGATTACCTCCATGACCTACACACCAAGAACGCCCTCCGCTCCCACCCGCTGGGACGGCCCGTGCTCGGGGAAGTTGCCACCATCGAAGCGCTCCGCCGGGCACAGTTGCTGTCTTTCAGGGCCCGGCACTACCGACCCTCGCAGGTCGTCGTTGCGGTGGCGGGGAATTTCGCCTTCGGGCCGGTGCTGAAGCAACTGGCGTCGGCGTTCGGCGGCCCGTGGGATTCCGAGACCGGATCCGCGCACCGAATCCCGCCGACGGTCACGAAAGGCATGCATGTCCGTTCGAAACCGTTGGAGCAGGCCCACGTATGCGTGGGCGCCAAAGGCGTCGCCCACAGCGACAAGGATCGGTACGCGGTCCACGTGTTGAACGCCGTCCTCGGCGGGGGCGTCAGTTCCCGTTTGTTCCAAGAGGTGCGGGAGAAGCGCGGATTGGCCTACTCCATTTATTCCTTCGTCACGTGTTTTACGGACAGCGGGTTGGTGACGGTCTACGCCGGGGTCCGGCCTGACGCGGCGCCCCGCGCGATCCGGCTCATCCTCAAGGAGTTGCGTCGGCTGCAGGACAAGCCGGTCGGGCGCGCCGAATTGGAGCGGGCCAAGAGCCAGTTGAAGGGCAACCTCATGCTGGGGCTCGAGAGCACCAGCAGCCGGATGAGCAAACTGGCCAAGGACGAGCTGTACTTCGGGTGCCATATCCCGCTGAGGCAGGTCATGGCCGACATCGACGCGATCCCGGCGGAGCAGCTGTGGCGTCTCAGCCGGGAGTTCTTCGATGATCGTTTTCTGGCCGTGACCGCCTTGGGACCGCTTCAGAAGGGGGATGTCGCGCGCGTCATGCAGTGACGAA
>CAZSUT010000045.1:0-3823 GCA_964610095.1 uncultured Nitrospirales bacterium
ATGACCGGCGGCGACGGGCGTGCGCTGCTGTCCGTCGTGCCTCGGCACGTTGGTGCAAGCACGGTGGTAGTCGGGCTGGCGGAGAGTCCGCGGGTCACGGCGTCGGAGGCGACAGCCAGGCTCTTTGTCTGGGACCGCCGGCGCGCAATCGTGCTCGTGTCGCTCAATGCCCTGGTCGCTCGTTCCCGGCCCCCCGGCCTGGAGATACCCGTGCCTCGCTCCGGAGCCAAACGGCCGGCCCCCGAGGCCGGGGCTGTCCAGGCGTTGAAAGAGCTTGACGGGCGGGCTTACCTGCTCTATATGACCGGGGGCGACCGGCTGGAGCAGCCTGAGCTACGCGAATGGACGGTGATGCACAGGCTGCCGCGGGGTCCCATCATCCTGCTCAAGCCGGGTCCAATGAGCCTGGCGCGGGAGCTGGAGCGTTGGCATCGAGAGGGATGGACGAACATCAGGGGAGGAATCGTTGAGACCGCTGAGGAGGCGAAGGCGCTGACGGACACCAAGCGGAAAGCCGTGGCGGCTCCGACCGTCGCGTCCCAGGAGAGATGGCCAGAGAAGACCGTCAGGTCCAAAGATTGGCCTGAGGCCGCTCGACAATTCAGGTAATTGGATGAGAAAAGCTCATGCGACGGGTTCAATTTGAAGCAGTCGGTCTGGTAAGCGCTTTACTGATCATTCTGGCGTTATCCGCCTTCGCCCAGCACCATGCCGCAACGCCCCAGCCCTCCCTGCAGCATGCCCATGGGTCATCCGGAGCTACCGGGCAATGGGAAGGGTCCCCGGGAGGCAAGGCCTATTCCGAGTTCAACCATCGCCTGGTCGGGGTCTTCGTGCTGCTGATCGGGCTCAGCGAGTTGCGCGGAGCGATGGGCGTCATGCTGCTGGCCTGGACCCGCTTCCTGCTGCCGGCCGCGATGCTGGGAGCGGGTGGGTATCTAATGATCTGGAGCGACCACGACGCGTGGCCGATCGGGTCTCTCAGTTTTACCCAGACCGTCTTCAGCGACGACTATGAAACGATTCTGCACAAGCTGTTTGCGATCCTGCTCCTGGTGGTGGGATCCATCGAGCTGCTCAGGCGGATGGGACGTGCCAGGCATGTGGCGTGGGGAGCGCCGCTTCCGGTCTTGGCCCTCGTCGGGAGCCTCATGCTCTTTCTGCACCGCCACGGCGCGCACCCGTCGGCAGATAAGATCGCCTTTCATCACGGCATGATGTGCACGATGGCCATTCTCGCCGGCATATGCAAGCTGGCCGCCGATCCTTTCCAGACGCTGGCGCTGAGTGGAGACCGAGTCGCGGGCGCCCGATCGAGATGGGGGCTGGCCTGGTCGGCTCTCGTCCTGCTCATCGGGGTCGAGTTACTGATCTACACGGAGTAACGGTTTCTCCACCCACCTGACGGTCTGGGCCGAGAAGTGGTAAGCGGTGCCGCTGGCAGCGTAAATGGGGACAGGCTACTTTTCTAACAGCCGAATTGGCGCTGGCAACCACTCTAAGTCCGAAGAAGGGAGCCAGAAAAGTAGCCTGTCCCCGTTTCTGCGCTCACGGTGAACGTCGCGGTGCGGGGGGACGGAAGGAGGAACGCATGGAGCACCAGGACGGGGATGGCCTGATGGACAAACTCTGGAGGATCATGACCTCGGGCCCGATGACCGCCGCGATGCTGGTCTACGCCACGATGGTACTGCTCGCCTGCGGATGGGACGCGATGAGCAAACAATCACCGTATTTAGGGGCGTTCGCAATCGTCGCGAGCGGCTACGTCGCCAGCACCGTATGGCGGATGTATCACGAACGGATGCCATGACACGCTCACTCTCTGGCAAAGGAAAGGTATGAGCCTTTCTCGTTTAGCTGCAGAGAAACTCTAATCAGGACGAAAAATGACTGATGGAGTTGACCCAAGCTACGCTTGACAGGTCCCGCAGGGAGGCCTAGCCTTGCTCCATTCGTGAAGGGCGGTAAAACAACTGGGGACAGGTCATCAACACACGACGGTCATGTAGGATTTCCGATGGGGCTTCCGCCTTGCCCCAACTGTAGAAAGAACCGTGTTCATCAGTCTCGACGGCAGGGCCTGATCGAGGCTCTTGGGGGCCTCCTCTGCCTCTATCCCTTTCGCTGCCAACTCTGCACGCACCGATTTCTCGCCTTTCACTGGGGGTGGCGCCGCTTCATCAACGACGATGACCGTCGAGAGTATGTTCGGTTTCCGGTTCGATTCCAACTGACCTATTCCGGCCAGCAGGTGGCGGGCGTGGGAACCGTGGTCGACCTGTCTCGACAAGGCTGTGCGATAGAAACTAACAGCCCGATACCCCCCGGCGAGCTTTTTCACCTCAGGGTCCATGAGCCTGACGGTCACCCGCTGTTTGAGATTGAAGCCGCAGCGGTTCTGTATGTTGTGGACCGGAAGTATGAAAGCACGGTTGGGGTTGAGTTTGTCCGCATCCAAGAGAGAGAAATGCAACGGCTTGTGGGGGTTATAGAGGACCTCTGCACTGAAACCTAAACATAAAAGGGGACAGATTTATTATTCCTCATAGGAAATAAATCTGTCCCCTTTAACGAGGTCAGTTCCCGGGCGTGTTGGGAGAGCGCATCAGGGATCGAAGCAGTCTGTTTCGACGTGCAACCATCCCATCGTACTGAGGTTTTGTCAGGAAGCAGTCCCGTTCTTTGTCCGTGAATTCCCTGATGAAGTCGCGAGTCACCTGTAGCGCGTCCTCGGAGTGGCCCGACTGTTCGAGGAATTCCGCCGAACGTATGTAGGCGGCAGCACGGATCAGGGTGTCGTGCCCTCCCGTGGCTTGGGCTAGCGCTTGGGAATACCGGGAAAGAGCCGCCGGAGGATTCGTCACTTCGAGAAGCATAGCGCTCAGAAGTCTGAGGGCAAGGTGATCGTGATCTGCGATCTTCCCGCCTCTGCTGCCCTGGTGGATCAGGGCGTGAATGTCCTGCTCTGACAACTGCACGGGTCCACGCTGGCTGTTCAGCTCGTTAAGGAGCTGCTTGGCTGCAGGCCATCGCCCTTCAAGAGGGATGATGACACAGCGGCAGCCAAGGCAATCCTCACAGCGAATGCGGGCGCCTGCTTCCCATGGTGTATGGCCTGAGAACACATGGGCATGTGCCGCGCGGCACCGTCGACACGTGCGTGGATCGTTCCTCGCCATGTAAAGGTAGAGCGTTGGTCTGGCTCCCACCGTGGGCAGTTCAATCCGTAGCGGTATCAGGTAAGCCAGAAGGGGTTTGGGCTGAATGCGGCCCTGTCGCACCTCTATGTCATGCAGTTCCCAGCAAAAGAGCAACCCCAGAACAGCAAGGAGGCTAGGCACCTCTTCGGGGATGAACAGGGCGAAGACAACAGCGGTCATACCTCTTCATACGAGCAAAGCGTGTTCCCTTCATCTATTCATCCTCCTTTTTCTCAATCTCGTCTGGGTTGTCATTGGTCCTCAACGTTGGCAAACTATCTCTTTGTGGGAAGCCTGAAGGCGACTGACTACACCCTCAGCTCTTCCTGCCGACTGGCCTGTAAAAGATAGGTAACAGATATGTAAAAGATAAAATATAAGAAGACAAAAGTGAACAGATGGATAAATGGGACGGGCTACTTTTCTGATCTCTGAATTGGTGCCTGCGAACACCCTGGTGGCGCGTGCAGGGAACCGAAAAGTAGCCTGTCCCCTTTTATCTTTCTCGGTCAGTCCCATACGTGCGCGTAGTTGCCCAGAGAAAAGTGAGAGGCGTAGACTGATCCTCAAGGAAGGGTCCTTTTTTTGTATCGATGAACATGCTGGAAGGAGGTTGCCAT
>CAZSUT010000045.1:3923-19819 GCA_964610095.1 uncultured Nitrospirales bacterium
AAGGCGGCCGCGCTGGCCCCAACAAACCCAGCGATTCAGGATTCGGCGATCCTGAAGAAACACATTGCTATGTAGGATTTTTCATTCGCATGAATTCGGACGTATCTTCATCGGAGGGGTCAAAAGACAAAGATACTGGTTGGGGCTGGGCACTCGTTACAACACTGAAAGGATGGGGGAAATATGGCAACGCTGGATGACTTGCTCAAAATCAATGGTGTCGTCGCTGCTGGTGAGTTCACTGCCGATGGCGTATTGGTGGACTACAAGGCAAAAATGGAAATGTCACGAGAGATGGCGGCGATGACCGCTCAGTTCTGCGCAACGGTCTCCATGTTGTTCAACACACTGGCTGGCGCTTACGCACGACTGAGCAAAATGAACTGGGCACCCCAGAGAGGTTGGATGTACGCTGGTGGCAACTACACAGTGGCTATCGGGGGCAACCGGGGAGTCTTCGTCGAGACGGCCAAGGCCGACTTCAACAAATTGTTCGAGGTTCTCGTCGGCCCTCGGTAACCTGGTGTCATTGACCTTTTGGAGGGGGCTCCTTTATCATGGGAGGACGTTTGGGAACCCCCTGGTGACACGGCCCAAGACGACCTTCCGCTGCCAGCAATGCGGGTATCAGTTCCCGCGTCAGTTGGGACGCTGTCCGGAGTGCAAGTCCTGGAACAGTATGCAGGAAGAGCGGACCCCCGAGGTCGGGAAGGGGCGTCCCCGTACCGTGGGAGGGCCGTCCGGACCACTCCCGCTAGCCGAGATTGAATCCAGCCTGGAAGCCAGGCTCCTGACCCACGTCGGGGAGTTCGACCGGATTCTCGGCGGCGGGGTCGTCCGGGGTTCCGTGGTCCTGGTCGGCGGCGATCCCGGAATCGGCAAGACCACGCTGCTGCTACAGATCCTGCCGTGGCTCGCCCAGCCGCCCGAACGGGTCCTCTACGTGTCTGGCGAAGAGTCTCCCCGCCAGATCAAGATGCGGTGCGAGCGCCTCGACATCGACTCCGAGGCCCTGCTGATCTATCCGGAAACGAACCTGGAGGAAATCCTGAAAACAACGCAGACCGTGGCCCCGGCGGCGCTGGTGGTGGATTCGATCCAGACGACGTTCACCAGTCTGTTGACCTCGGCGCCCGGGAGCATCAGCCAGGTGCAGGAAGTGGCCGCGCAGTTGATGTTCTACGCCAAGCGCAGCGGGACGCCGGTGTTTCTGATCGGCCATGTGACGAAGGACGGGGCAATCGCCGGCCCGCGAACCCTGGAGCATATCGTGGACACCGTGCTCTACTGCGAAGGGGAGAAGAGCCAGGCGTACCGGATCCTCCGGGCGGTGAAGAACCGGTTCGGCTCCACCAACGAGATCGGCGTGTTCGAAATGACGGACGCCGGGCTCAAGGAGGTCGCCAATCCGTCCGCCTGGTTCCTGTCGGAACGGCCGCAAAAGGCGACGGGCTCCGTGGTAGTCGCGAGCTTGGAGGGCACACGCCCGATCCTCATCGAATTGCAGGCGCTGGTCTCGCCGACAAGCTTTCCCATGCCCCGGCGGACGGCGAACGGCGTGGACGGCAACCGGATCGCGCTCCTGGTCGCGGTGATGGAGAAACGGATGGGCCTCAACCTCGGCGGCCAAGATATCTATGTGAACGTGGTCGGAGGGTTGCGGATCGAGGAGCCGGCGCTGGACCTCGGCATCGTGGCGGCCGTGACCTCCAGCTTGCGGAACCGGCCCATCGCTCCCACGACGGTGGTGTTTGGCGAGGTGGGGTTGGGCGGAGAGGTGCGAGCGGTCGGCCACGGCGAGATCCGCTTGCGCGAGGCGGCCAAGTTAGGCTTCCGGCGCTGCCTGCTGCCGGAGCGCAATCTGCAGAAGATGCCGCCGATCGAGTCCATGGAACTCATCGGGGTGGCGGAAGTGGGACAGGCCTTGGATGCAGTGCTCACCTAATCTGACGCGGACTCTCTTCAGCATGGGACTCGGCCTGGTCCTACTGGTCGGATGCGCGCGGGCGCCGGTGATCCCCTCAGCACCGCTGACGGTGACGGCGGAGGAGTTGGTGATCCTGCTCAGGGAGCGGGAGGCCGCCGTCCGGACCCTGAAAGCCCAGTTCGCGGTCGAGGCGTCCGGAGCGGCGTTGAAGGCCCCTCAGCGCATGGAAGCGGCGCTGGTCTACCGGCGTCCCGGAACCATTCGGTTGCAGACCTTTTCCCGGATGGGCTTTGCCGTGTTTGATCTGATGCTCGCCGACGGTCAATATCACCTATTGTTTCCCATGCAGGGAAAATCCCAGAACGGGTCAGTCGCCGAACTGGATCACAAGAACGCCCTTGGCGCGCCGATCGCGCTGGGCCTGCAGGCGACCATGGGGAGCCTTGGCGGGACGCTCCTGCCGACGGATCAGGTCGTCCTGCGAGAGGAGAACGACCAGTACGTGCTGGATGTGATGCCCGTATCCGACGGAGGAAACGTCGCGCGGCGCCTGTGGTTCACGCGCAGCACGTTGGAAGTCGCCCGCCAGGACCTCTTCGACGCGTCGGGGGCCTTGCAGGCGACGATGGTCTATCAGAACTATCGCGCGGTCGGCTCCACTTCGGCGGGCCCCCTGACGTGGCCCACGCGCGTGCAGGCGGAGGACGGCCTGGGCCGCACCAAGCTGGTGCTGACCTTTCATAACGTGATTCCGAACCCGGAACTGACGTCGCAGGATTGGGGCTCGGTCGCGGTGGGAAGGGAACAGTGATGCGCATGCTGGCGATCGAGACCGCGACTCCTGCCCAAAGCGTGGCCCTGCTCGATGAGGATCGCCTCCTGACCGAGGTATCGTATGACGCGAAAGGCTCGCGCGGCGGGCTGCTCCTGCCCACGGTGGACCACGTGCTCCGAAAGGCCGGCGTGGCGGCCAAAGATCTCGACGCGGTGGCCGTGTCGATCGGGCCTGGATCCTTCACCGGGTTGCGCGTCGGCCTGGCGACGGCGAAAGGCCTCGCGCTCGGGACCGGCGCGACGGTGGTCGGCGTCTCCACGTTGGAAGCGCTCGCTGCGGGCTACGAGCCGGCCGCGGAGATCACGATCTGCACGCTGCTCGACGCATACCGGGGCGAGGTGTATCTGGCCGTGTTCAAGCGCCGGGCCGGCCGCCTCGAGCGGCTGCACGCGGATGCCGTCCTGGCTCCCGAAGCCGTCAAGGATGCGCTGGCGGATGCCGAGCAGCCGGTGCATCTGATCGGCAACGGCGCGGCGCGCTATCGCAGGCAGCTCGAGACGGCGCTCGGCAATCGGGTTTGCGTGACCGAAATCGGACTCGGCGCAGTCCCATCCGCGGCGGTCGTTGCCAGGCTGGGGCATAAACGGCTCGCCGAGGGCACAAGGCCGGATGCGGAGGTGGTCCCGGTCTACCTGCGCCGGACCGAAGCCGAAGTCAACTGGGACAAGGGGCTCATCAAATCGCCGGTGGCCCGTCTGACGTCGTGATGCTGGACGGATCATTCAGACTTATTCCGATGCAAGAGAGTGACCTCGATGAGGTCCTGGCCCTGGAGCAGCGGTCGTTCAGCGAGCCCTGGAGCCGCAAGATGTTCCTCGGCGAGTTGCAGGGCAACGCGTTCGCGATGAATCTGGTGCTGCGGGCGGGCGAGGCCGGATTCGGAGAGGGCGTGGGGGCGGGCGCGCTGCTGGGGTATATCATGTTCTGGATGGTCTTTGAGGAGCTGCACCTCATGAACCTGGCTGTCCAACCCGAAGTCCGGCGCCGTGGTCTCGGCACGGCGCTGGCCCGTCACGCGCTGACGGCTGCGGCGGCGCAAGGCGCCCGGATGGCGCTACTTGAGGTGCGGGCAACGAACACGGCCGCCCTCGCGATGTACCGGAAGCTCGGGTTTGTCCAGAAGAGCGTGCGCAAGGGATATTACAATCACCCACGCGAAGATGCGGTCATCATGATGCGAGAACTGCTAGAGAAAGGAGGGCACACGATGCTGAGCGAAGACCCGGCCATCTTGGACTTGGTTCGCAAAGAGTCCCACGACTTCAGAACGCTGGAGGAGACCCATCAGCGGCTCGAACACCAACTCGCGGAGCTCACCCAACTGCATTTCCTGACCCCGGAGGAGGAACAGCGGAAGAAGCGCATTCAGTTCGACAAGCTTGCGACCAAGGACAAGATGGCTGAAATTGTCCGTCAGTTCAAACAGCAGCGATCTCTGGCGACCGGCCCGTCCTCCTGAGCGGCTCGATGGGCAACGCCTCGGCAGAGGCTCTCCGAGGAGAGCCGGTCCGCACGCCGCTCCAGCGGCACATCGCCGACCTCAAGCGCCGGCTCTACTGGTGCGGGTTCACGTTCATCGTGGCCTGCGTCATCGCGTTTCCTCACGCCGACGAGATGATCGCCTGGCTCAAAAAACCCTATCACGACGACCTCATCTTTTACGCGCCGACGGAAGCCATCTTCGCGGCGATCAAGGTGGCGCTGCTGGGGGGCATCACTCTGTCCATGCCGGTCTTCCTGTTCCACCTGTGGAAGTTCATCGAGCCGGCCCTGTTGCCGGGCGAGCGCCGCTGGATCGTGCCGTTCCTCGCCATCGCCTCGGTCTTCTTTGCGATGGGCGTGTCCTTTGCGAATTTCGTGATCGTCCCGCTGGCGCTCCAGTTCATGCTGCAGTTCGGCATCGACCGGGCGCTGGTGCCCCAGCTTGGCGTGGGCTTTTACGTGGACTTCAATGTGAAGTTTCTCCTCACGTTCGGCTTCGCCTTCGAGCTTCCGCTGGTGATCACGTTGCTCTCCCGGTTGCGGGTCGTCACCCCGGATCTCCTGGCGCGGTACCGCAAGCATGCCATCATGTTGAATCTCATTCTTGCGGCAATTCTCACGCCGACCTCAGACCTGTTCAACCTGCTGCTCATGGCGGGGCCGTTGATCATCCTCTATGAAGTCGGTATCGTGAGCGCACGCCTCTTTGGCCGTCCCCCAACCCCTCCCGCAGAAGAAATGGACGAGCCGGTCAAGGTTCCCGAAGGGACGGCGGGCAGGAGGATTCTTTTCTTCGTCGTACTCGCGGCGGGATTGACCTCTGGGGGCGCGCTCGCTCAGCTCAGCCCAGGCGGCATGCTGGATGAGCTCGGCCCGGAGAGCTTCGTCAGCATCCAATCGCTGGCGTTGGGCGAGGGGCAGACGGTCTACGCGGGAAGTTTCGGCCAGGGCGTCTTCAAAAGTGAAGACGGGGGTAATACCTGGACGGCCGTCAACGAGGGGATGACGGACCCCTACATCTATGTGGTTGTGGTCGTGCCCGATAAGGCCGTCTTCGCGGGCACGCTGCGTGGCGGGATCTTCCGGAGCAAGAACGGGGGCAAGTCCTGGACGCCTGTGAATACCGGCCTGGATCGCCTGGAGACCCAGATGCTGCTTGCCCACCAGGGCGTGCTGTACGCCGGCACGGGGTCCGGCGTCTACCGGTCCAAGGACGGCGGAGAGCAGTGGGTGGCCGACCACCAGGGCCTCAGTAATCTCTTGGTGCGCGCGCTGGCGGTGGATCACCAGGGCACCATGTACGCCGGGACCACGGGGATGGGGCTGTACCGTAAAGGGGCCGGCTCCGCGCAGTGGACCCGCATCACCCCGTCACGGCTCTCGCATCCGCGCGATCAGCTTCCGGCGAATTTCGTGCGCTCGCTGGTCGTGGACAAGACGGGGGCCCTCTATGCCGGGACGGCCGACAACGGCGTCTACGTGAGCACGGACCGCGGGGAGACCTGGCGCATCATCGGCGGGCAACTGGCGAACGCCTCAGTCAGGGGGATTGCGATCGGCGAGTCGTCCTGGTTCGTGGGGACCGGTGTCGGCATGTACCGGAGCAGCGATCAGGGCAAGACCTGGATGCAGATCAACAACGGCCTGACCGAACGGGCGATCCAGTCTTTTGCGGTGGGCAAGGACGGGACGGTGTACGCCGGCACGAGCGGGGGCGTCTTCAAGACGGAAGACCACGGGGCGCACTGGTTCTCCACGAACCAGGGCATCGCCACTTCGCGCAATCCTGCTCCCCGGCATTAGCGTACGGGTCAGATTCCCGTGAGCGTGGCGAAGAGAGATACGCGTGCGGTCATTTCCACTAAGTACGGGGAGCTCGAGGTGAAGTTCTACTTCGACGTGGCCCCGCGCCATTGCGAGAATTTCCTCAAGCTGGCGGCGGTCGGGTTTTATAACGGCACGACGTTCCACCGGGTCAATCCTCCTGGTCTCAAAGTCGTCCAGGGAGGCGATCCGAACAGCAAGACAATGAACCGGGCCACGCACGGGCTCGGCGGTCCCGGCTATACGATCCCCGCAGAGTTCAACAGCCAGCCCCATCGCCGTGGCACGCTGTCTATGGCGCGCGGCAATGATCCCAACAGCGCAGGCTCCCAGTTTTTCATTTGCGCCGACGACTGCGGCAGCCTGGACTGGCAGTATACGGTGTTCGGCGAAGTCGTCCGTGGCATGGAGACCGTGGACGCCATCCTGAAGGCCAAGAAGGACGGCAACGACAATCCTTTGGAACGGATCGAGATGACGGTCACCGTAATGGAGGGTCAATGAACGCCAAAACCTCCCTGTTGGGCTTGTGTGGGATGCTGCTCGTCTCGCTGTCGGCCTGCGCCTTCGGGACGGCCGAGATGATGCAGGAGCATGAGAGACAGGTGATGGAGCTCCGGCGCCAGGTGGATCAGCTCAAGATGCAAATCAAGGCAAGGGACGAGGAGACGAAGCGTCTGGCGCAAGAGCTGGAAAAGGCCAAGAAGCTAGAGGCGCAGGTCCTCGCCCTCGAAGAGCGGCTGAGGTTGATGGACGACGTCGTGATGGCGAAATCCGAGGAGCTCGCCCGTCTGGAAGGCCAGCTGGAAGCCGCGAAAGAGGCGGGTGCGGTGAAAGGGGCGCCCGCGAAAAAGGCGAAACCGAACGGGGGTGCGCAGAGCAAGCAGGCGCCATGACTCACGCAACTGACGGACTGGGCATCGCGTACCGTTTCATCCTAGCCGGGATGGCGGTGATGGTGGCGGCTTGTTCGGTCGAATACCGCGCCAGCGTCCCTCCGGTGGAGGACGCGGTCATGGTGCAGTCGGTTCCTGACCTCCAGGCAGACTACGACCATCCAGTGCGGCTCTCCGAGCCGGACCTGACGAGAATACTGAAAAAGGTCCGGGTACAGTTCACGGCACACTGGCTGCAGAGGCTCCTCACGGGACCCATCCTGCCCGTTCCGCTCTTCGACGAGCACACGTTGGCGAAAGTGGTGCCGGTGCTGACCGCGGCCATCGGGAAGGCGGGCGTGCAGGAGCGGATCGTCTTTTACGTGGCGAAACGGCGAGGGAATGATCGCCGCGATGTCACGACAGGCTCACTGTTCGTGAAAGACCGACTGCTGACGATCGTGCTGGACAACTATCAGAATCGGGTGGACGTCATCCCTGGACTCCCGGCGTATGACCGGACGCATCCGGAGATGGCGGTGGCCCCGCAGCACTTCACGCTCGTCTTTGATCCTCCCGAGTACGTCGTGGCCCAAGACCGGGATTGGGTCGTGCGGGTGTTGGGGGCTGATCCGCCGTCGCTCAGGCTGGATTACACGCGGTTTCTCCAGTTAGCACCCAGGGCCGCGTCAACTGCAACCACCAACGCCACGCCTCTTTGGCCTTGACCAAGCCTGTTCACCGTTTGGGGCTGTCGCGAAACCCTACACGTCCACCACGCACTGCGCCGCCCAGACGCCGCTCGGCTCCTGCCGTACGGACAGATTCGTGTAGGTGGCGCCTTTGACTTCCACAGCCGGCTGATGCCGGGTGACATCGGTGCGTTCGCCCCAGGCGGTGGCGACCAGGCGACGGCCTTCGATGCGGACCTGGAACCGGTTCCACAGCATGCGACGGGTTCCGATCTCGTAGACCAACGCATTCAGCCATTCGGCCAGCAACAGATCGTCGTCGGGCGCCTCGCACGTGATGGTGATCGGCTGGTCCGGGCGGACGGTCTGTGGGTCGGTGATGACCGCGATCAGCGCGAGGGCGGCCTGCTCGAAGGCCTCCTCACGGGTCGTGCCGATCCCGCGCACGCCGATGTCGGCCTCATGGGCAAAGTGCTCCCAGCGGGCTAGTCCTTTCACTGTTTGAGAGACCTAGGGGGCTGGGTGAGGGCAGAGGTGCAGCGACAGTTCCAGGCGCGGCGCCGCGGCGTCCTGCTTTTTGCGGAGGGTCACCTCGACGATCCGGTTGTCGTTGAGCCCAAGGGCTTCGCAGACCGCATCCTGGGTGATCTTGAGCCCGCTGTCAATGTCCCGGCGGTGTTCCGATTCGAAATAGAACCGCAGGTCGAGCGCCAAGGGGATCCCGTCCAGCAGCTGACCGAGCGAGGCACCGGATTTTCGTTTTGCCAACACACAGAGGACCTCCTGCCCGACCAGCGTCTTGAACCGGCGCCCAGCTGAGGAGAGCACGCGCCGTCCCTGTACAGTGGCGTACTGGTGATTGATACTGGGGGGGAGCGGCAACACCAGGCGCAGGCCGTTCTCGGGATGGTCCGCGACGGGATGACGCGCTGGCACAGGGGAGGTGGGACCGTTGATGGGCAGCAGTGCTTGGCGCCGGCCTCGTTTCACCGCGCTGGCCAGCAGCAGCTGCCGGATCGAGTGCTGCACAGGCGCGCGGTCATTTCCTCTCGGGTCGTGCGTGCCCGAGGGGCGGAAGGACGTCTGGCGGAGGACGGTGGGACGTGTGGGTGAAGAGCGGGTACGCCTCACAGGGGCGGGCTACAGCAGATCCATGATCTTGCTCATCGAGACCTCGTGTCGGTTTTCCGCCTGGGCGAGGTAGCGCCGCCAATCCGAGGGCTCCCAGAGCTCCAAGTGCTCGTACATGCCCACTAAGACGATCTCCTGATCGTCGGCCAGGTTGATGTGCTTGCGCAGTTTGCCTGGAATGAGGATGCGGCCTGCCTTGTCGATCTCCGACGTGACGGTCTCCGAGACCACGAAGTGCATGAAGAGGCGGCTTTGTTCTTCATCGAGCTTGGCCCTGGTCTGCTTCATTAGATTCGTCCACTCGGACAGGGGGTAGGCCTTGAGCGATGTCGGGTCGGTCCTCTTCAGGAAGACGACGCCTTTTTCCCCGGCTTGCCCGTCCGGGCACAAAAGGTCGCGGATGGCCGAGGGGAGAAGAAAGCGGCCTTTCTCGTCCAGCTTGCAGAAATATTCCCCTGAGAACATGCGTCGCCTCCTCAGCGGGGCTTTTTCCGCGTGTACTCCCGGCTTTTCTTCCGGAGCCACATGTCCAACTCCGACTTCACGAACCGCCAGTCCTTGCCGAGCTTGAAGGCCGGCACGCGCTTCTCCTGAATGTAGCGATAGAGCGTCCGAGGCGCCACTTTCAGGTAGCGGCACGTCTCGGCGGTGGTCAGCACCTCATCACGTACCGCCTTGGCCATCGAACATTCCGGATGATACGGTCGCCATCCTAAAGGGCAGGGCTGGAATTGTCAAGTATTTTTACATGCCAGTCATTGCCACTCCTTGCCAGTCACAGCACGTTGGGCCCCTTCCTGTCGCGCCGTCAGGCCCGCCGGGCGAGGGTCAGGACCGTGACGGATTCGACCTCCGCACGGCGGAGCGCCTTGGCGCACTCGTTGACGGTCGCCCCCGTCGTCAGGACGTCGTCCACCAGGAGCACCCGCTGGCCGGCCAAGCCAGCCGGGTTCCGCACGGCAAAGGCACGCCGCACGTTCCGGGCGCGTTCATTGCGGTCGAGTTCCGTCTGGGGCCGGGTCGGGCGGACCCGCACGAGTTGCTCAAACGACAGTGGGAGGCCGAGCCGGTCGGCGAGCCGATCCGCCAGCAACAGCGCCTGGTTGAACTCGCGGCTTCGCAGGCGGCTGGGATGGAGCGGGACGGGCATGACCAGGGAGACGGATGGCAATTTGTTTGCCCAGACAAGCATCAGCTCAGCCAGAGGTGTCGCCAGCGCATCCCGGCGCCGGTACTTAAACAGGTGGATCGCTTTCTCCAAGACGCCCTCGTAGCGGTACGGGGAGAGGGCGCGGTCGAATGCGGGAGGTTTCTCCCGGCACGGGCCGCAGAGGTGTCTAGGGCTGGCGATCAGCGCGAGCGGCGAGTCGAACGGGTGTCCGCACCGGGGGCAGGCAGGGCCCTCGATGGGTCGGATCGTCTCCCAGCAGTCCCAGCAGAAGAAGGGCAGCAGGCGGTCCACTGCTGGCCGCTTACAGATAGCGCAGTCGGTTGGAAAGACCCAATGCAAGATCATATCCAGCACGTCCGGCATGGCGGCTCTTCTCTTCCTTGGACACCGCCCCGGCGCAAGCCGTCACCTCACGTTCCCTACATTGTCGGGACTTGCGCCTTTGTGTTATAGGTGGGCGGGCAGCTTGTGAGGGAGCGTGGTCCGGCTGGAAGCAGTCTCCAAGGTCTATCAACGAGGCGCCTCGATCATCCAGGCAGTGCAGGGGGTTTCGTTGGGGGTGGCCAGGGGGGAGTTCCTGGCCATCATGGGACCGAGCGGCAGCGGAAAGAGCACGCTCCTTAACCTGATCGGCGGCTTGGACCGGCCCACGGAAGGCGATGTCGTCATTGACGGGCGCTCCACACGCGGGTTCACCGAAGCCGACTGGACGCAACTCCGACGGGAACGGATCGGGGTCGTCTTCCAGTTCTTCAACCTGCTGCCGGGGCTGACCGCGCGTGAGAACGTCGCGCTCCCGCTCCTGCTGCGCGGCGAAACCGACCACGAGAAACGGGCGGAGGAGTGTCTGGTGGCGGTGGGCCTGGTCCACCGGGGGCAACATCGCCCGTCGGAACTGTCCGGGGGAGAGCAGCAGCGCGTCGCGGTAGCGCGGGCGCTGGTGCATAGGCCGGCGCTCCTGCTGGCGGATGAGCCGACAGGCAACCTGGACTCGAAAGTGGGGCGGGAGATCATCCAACTGATTAAGACAATGGCCCGGCAGGGCGGGCAAACCGTGATCCTGGCCACGCACAGCCGGAGCGCGACGGAAGAGGCGGATCGGATCGTGCTGATGCGGGATGGCTCTATGAATGGGGAGGAAGTGCGAGGATGAGGGCAGCAATCTTCGCGGTCATGATTGCGACTGGCGCCATGCTAGTGGTAGTGGTTAGCGTAACGATAGCAGAACAGAATCCACCCAAGCTTCCCTTGGCGCAGGAGCATCCGATCGTAATCGACGCCACCGCGATTGTGCCTCCAAGGGCTTGGAGCGTGCCAGGAGTGACGGAGCCGCTCCAGTCGGTCCGAGACCGCATGATGACCGATAAGGTGGCGACCCTGAAGCTCAGGCCGGGCCGCTACATGTTCATGACGATGGTCTTCTCCTTCGAGTTCATGGTGAATCTGGACGGGAAGCTAGACTACATGAAGCACCTGGACAAGTGCGTCGAGGGACGCGGCACGGCGACGCTGGTGGTTAAGTGCCGCATCTCCCAACAAATAGTGCAGTGACCCACTCGCACAACACGGTCGACCTTTCCTGCACCATCGCCGGTGTCCGCTTTCCCCTCTGCCTCATGAATGCCTCCGGTGCCTTGTGCGTCACGCGCGAGGAGCTCGAGGAGTTGGGGCGGTCCCGCGCCGGAGCCATCGTCACCAAGTCCATGACGCTGGAGGCCCGCACGGGCAACCCGGAGCCTCGGTACTATCCCTTTGCTGGTGGCTCGATCAACTCGATGGGGTTGCCGAATCTCGGCTACCGGGCATATGCAGAACTGATCCCGTCGCTTAAAACGTTTAGGAAGCCGGTGATCGCAAGCGTTGCGGGCCTCTGCGAGGACGACTTTCCGGAGATCGCCAGGACGATCGCTCGCGTGGGCCCCGATCTCGTCGAAGTGAATCTCTCCTGTCCGAACATCCCTGGCAAGCCGCAAATCGGGTATGACTTCGAGGCCTCGGAGCGACTGATCCGCCGCGTGCGTGCTGTCGTGGCTTGCCCGTTGGGCGTCAAGCTGCCTCCGTATTTCGATCCTGCCCACCACGCCGCGATGGCCGAAGTCCTGAAGCGCGCGCCGGTGGACTTCCTCTCGCTGATCAACTCCGTCGGCAACGCGCTCGTGATCGATCCGGACCGGGAGTCGGTCGTGATCAAGCCGAAGGGTGGATTCGGCGGCCTGGGTGGGCTGGGGATCAAGCCGGTCGCGCTGGCCAATGTGCGGGCCTTCTGGAAAGCGTTCGACGGGAGAATTCCGATCATCGGAGTCGGAGGCGTCGCGTCCGGCACCGACGCGTTCGAGCACTTGCTGGCCGGGGCCTCGGCCGTACAGATCGGCACGGCCCTTGTGGAGGAAGGGCCCAAAGTCTTCGACCGGATTGCCGGCGAGCTGCAGGCCGTGCTGAAAAAGAAAGGCTATCCGTCCGCCACCACTGTCGTGGGTCGCCTCAAGGAACTGTGACTGTCTTCCGTCTCCTGGTGTGGCGTCATGTCACCGGGGAACTCCCGCGCACGGCCCTCACGGTCGGCGGCGTGGCCCTCGGGGTCGCCGTGTACGTGGCGGTCGCGACGGCGAATGTCGAGATCGTCCGCTCGTTCGAGCAGGCCGTACTCGGGGTGGCCGGACGGACGACCTTGCAGGTCTTCAATGCCACGGACTCCCTGGGCGGCTTCGACGAGCGCATAATCGAGCCCCTCAGCCACGCGGGCGGCGTCCTCCTGGCCACGCCGGTCTTGGACCTCACTGGGATCTGGAAGGCCGATGGCTCGGCCAGAGGGATCGTGTTACCGATCTTGGGCGTGGATCTCCTGGCCGAATCCTCTTTCCGCGACTACCGGGTGGTCGAGAACGGCCATGACAACTCGGGCAGCGAATCCGATTGGGAGCGGTACCTCGAGCCCGACACGCTCTTTGTGGGCCGCCGGCTGGCCCAGCGCCACGGCCTGGCCCTAGGCTCGGCGTTGGAGGTGAACGTCGGTGGACGCGTCCGGCGGCTGGTCGTCCGCGGCATCCTGGAGGGGGACGGCCCGGCGCGGTCCACATTTGAAGAGCTGGCCGTCATGGACATTGCGGCGGCACAGCTTCTGTTCGACCGACTGGGCCGCCTCGATCGCATCGACCTCGTCAAGGACCCAGCCCGGCCCGTGGAGGAGGTGAAACGCGCGGTCCAAGCGCTCCTGTCGCCGGAGCTGACCGTCAAGCGCCCCCAGCAACGCAACGCCCAGATCGAGCGGATGACTCGCGCGTTCCGCTTGAACGTGAGCATTCTCAGCGTGGTAGCGCTGCTGGTCGGGCTCTTCCTCGTCTACAACACGGTCTCCTTCGCAGTGCTCCGCCGCCGCCGGGAGATCGGGATCCTGCGCTCGCTGGGCCTGTCCTCCACAGGCATCATGTGGCTCTTGCTGGCGGAGGTTGTGCTGGTCGGCATCGTGGGTGGCGTGGTGGGCATCGGGTTCGGTGTCGCGCTCTCGAACGGCGTCCTACAGGCGCTCGCGGCGACCGTGAGCAATCTCTATTACCAGTCGCTGGTTCCACCGCGCCTGACGTGGGTGTCGTCCGACGTCTTGGTGCAAGGGCTGCTGATCGGGCTTGTCGTGGCGGTGGTGGGCTCCCTGGGCCCGATCCGGGAAGCGGTGTCGGTGGAACCGACCCAGGCCCTCGCTCCGGGAGGATATGAACTGGTCGGGACGGTGCGGGTCGCGACTGCCCTCACGCGCGCGGCGGCTGCATTTCTCTTGGCCGGATTCGCCGCCTGGCAAGATCCCGTGCAGGGCGTGCCGCTCTTTGGATATGTCGCAGTGTTTTTCGTCGTGTTTGGCTTTGCGTGGCTGAGCCCCGTGGTGATCCGGTCGATTGCGCCCTGTCTGCGGCTGGTGCTGTCCCGGCAGGCAGGCTGTCTGCCGCGTTTGGCGGCCGCCGAGCTGGAACGCGCGCTTGCGCGGAACGCCGTTGCTGTCTCGGCGCTGATGGTCGGGTTGGCCTTGATGATCGGCGTCAGCAGCATGATTCACAGCTTCCGCCAGACGGTGGACCTGTGGCTGGACCAGACTGTGAAGGCGGACCTGGTTGTGGCGCCACCGACATGGCTGGGCGACGGCCCGGAATGGGCCTTGCCGGAGTCCGTGCACGAGCGACTGCAATCGCTTCCCGGCGTCTTGGCGGCGGATAGCTATCGCGACGTCCGCATGGACTACCGCGACAGACCGGTGAGGGTGGTCGCCAGGGATCTCCTGATCCACGCGCGGCACAGCCGGTATCTCTTCCTGGAAGGGGTCTCTACAACGGTCCTGACCGAGGCGGTCCGAGGCGAGCAGGTCATCGTGTCGGAGACATTCGCCCGGCAGTTCTCGCTGCGGCGGGGCGACCGCATCGCGCTGCCGACCCCGCAGGGGCCGGTCGAGCTTCCTATCGCGGGGGTGTTCTATGACTATTCGACGGATGGCGGCAAGATCGTTCTGGACCGCTCCCTCTACGCGCGACACTGGGGCGATCGCAACGCGACAGTCGTGCCTTTGTATCTGGCGCCCAGCGCCGATCCGGAGGTAGTCCGCCGCGCCGTCCTGGAGCGGCTGCAGGGCGATCCGCCAGTGATGATCCTGACGAATGGCGAGCTGAAGCGCGAAGTACTGCGGATCTTCGACCAGACCTTCGCTATCACGTATGCGCTGGAGATCATAGCAGTGACCGTGGCGCTCCTGGGGATCGCCAATACGTTGCTGGCAGGCATCCTGGAGCGTCAGCGCCAGCTCGCGGTGCTGCGCGCGATCGGTGGGACTCCGGCCCAGATCGGCAGGCTCATCCTGTGGGAGTCCGGATTGTTGGGGCTAGCGGGGACGGTCCTGGGAGTCGCGGCAGGCCTGGTTCTCTCCGTTCTGCTGGTCGAGGTCATCAACAAGCAGTCCTTCGGCTGGACCATCGTGTTCCATCCGGCGCCGGGCGTCCTGCTGGAAGCGGTGACGCTGGCGCTGCTCGCGACCGTGCTCGCGGGGTACTGGCCGGCCCGACGGGCGGCCCGCCTCCCGGTTGCGGAGAGCCTACAGTATGAATAGGATCCGCTAAGTAAACGGCGACAGGCCCCGCGAGAAGTTAGGGTGTGACCGGCGCGCCGACGGTGTCCACTTCGAAGCCCAGATCCTCGATCATCTTCCAGGCCTCGGGCGCGGGCATGCCCGGCGTCGTGAGGTAGCCGCCGACGAAGAGCGAGTCGGCAGGGTAGAGCGCCAGCGCCTGCAAGGTGCGCAGATTGAACTCGCGCCCGCCCGCGACCCGCAGCTCGGTCCGCGGGTGCAGGAAGCGGAACAGACAGAGGACCTTCAGGCAGCGCTGGGGGGTCAGGTTTTTCCGATCCTGCATCGGCGTGCCGGGGACCGGATGCAGGAAGTTCATCGGGATCGAGTCCGGCTGCACTTCGCGCAGCGCGAACGCCAGATCGATCAAATCTTCGTCCGTCTCGCCCATACCTGCGATGCCGCCCGAGCAGATCTCCAGGCCGGCGGCCCGGGCGTTCCAGATCGTCGTGAGGCGGTCCTGATACGTGTGGGTCGTCACCATCTGCGGGTGGAACCGCTCCGACGCGTTCAAGTTGTGGTTGATCCGGTCCACGCCTGCTGCTTTCAGCCGGCGCGCGTCGTTTTCCGTGAGCAGGCCCAGCGAGCAGCAGACTTGGACCGGCACCGTGCCCTTGATCTCGCGCACGGCCGCACTGATTTCGGCGAGCTCGCGGTCGAGCGGGCCGCGCCCGCTGATGACGATGCAGTAGCGGATGGCCTTGGACTCCGCCGCCCGCCGCGCGCCCTCGACCATCTGCGACTTCTTCAGCAGGCCGTACTTCCGGATGTCCGCCGTGGAGATGGCCGACTGCGAGCAATAACCGCAATCCTCCTGGCAGGCGCCGCTCTTGGCGTTCTGGAGCATCTGGAGGCGGA
>CAZSUT010000046.1:0-5049 GCA_964610095.1 uncultured Nitrospirales bacterium
CGAGCCCGTCAACGGCGGCTTCGGCGACGCGCCGAAGTTCCCCACGCCCCCGCCCTTTCACGTGCTGCTGCACCAGTTCGCCCGCACGAAGGATCAACAATGCCTCGACATGACGCTCCACTCGCTGTGGAAGATGGCAGCCGGTGGGATCTATGACCACCTCGGCGGCGGCTTCCACCGCTATTCTACGGATGGGCAATGGCTGGTGCCGCATTTCGAGAAGATGCTTTACGACAACGCGCAGCTCGTCCGGCTCTACCTGGACGGCTGGCGGCTCAGCCGCGAGCCCCGCTTCAAGCAAGTCGTCGACGAAGCACTGGCCTACATCCGCCGTGAGATGGTCCATCCGGACGGCGGGTTTTACACAGCGCAGGACGCCGACAGCGAAGGGCAAGAGGGGAAATACTTCGTCTGGGAGCCGGCGGAGATCAAGGCCGTGCTGGGTCTCGATCTGGGCGAGATCTTCTGCCGCATCTATGACATCACAGACGGCGGCAACTTCGAGGGCAAGAACATCCCCAACCTGATCCGCAGCAACGGCCGGATCGAGGTCAAGGATCTGCCGGACGCGGACAAGGTCATCGCCGAGGCGCGCCGCAAGCTGCTCGAAGTCCGGGAGCGGCGAATGAAGCCCCTGCGCGATGAGAAGATCCTCACGAGTTGGAACGGCCTGATGATCTCCGGCGTCCTGGAGGCGTATCAGACGCTGGGGAATCCTGAGTATCTCGCCATGGCCGAAAAGGCCCTCGCCTTCCTGCTGGAGCGCGCGTACAAGAATGGCCGGCTCTTCCGGGCGATGACCGGAGGCATTGGCAAACTCAATGCCTACCTGGATGACTACGCCTTCCTGACCGCGGCCCTGATCGATGCCTTCGAGGCCACCGCCAAGCCTGCCTACCTGGATAAGGCGCGCGAGCTCACCGCCGTCTTGATCGAGCAGTTCTGGGACCCGCAGACCGGCGGCTGCTTCTTCACGGGAAAGGACCATGAACAGATCCTTCAGCGCATGAAGACCGGCGAAGACTCGGCCATTCCTTCCGGCAACGCCGTGGCGGCGATGAATTTCCTGCGCCTGTTTCATTACACCGGCGAGCAGGCCTACCTCGATAAGGCCGAGCAGACCCTGCGGCTGTTCCGCACCCACATGGACCAGAACCCGTTCGGCATGGCCTCCATGCTCTGCGCGCTGGATTTCTATCTCAGCAAGCCAAAAGAGATCGTATTGGTGGGGAAGCGGGACACGCCGGGGATGAAAGACCTGCTATCGAAGATCGTCGGGCGCTACGTGCCGAACAAGACGCTGGTGTTGGTGGATAGCGACGGCAAGGGCACCGGCTACGTGCCGACCCCGGCCAAGGGGAAGACCGCGATCAACGGCAAGCCCACCGCCTACGTCTGCCACAACTTCACCTGCTCCCAGCCCGTCACCGACTGGGAAGCTCTCGAGAAGCTGCTCTAGCAGTCAGCACCAATTCAGCAATTAGAAAAGTGGTTCGTTCACTGACGGGTGCAATTGCTGACCTGAATTTGACCGTCATTCGTATTCTTTTATGGAAAAACTCCTCCCGACGGGAGATATTTCTTGACCCCCTGAATTTCACAGGGTTAAATAGTTAGAGAGGCATGATATGGAAGGTGCCCCGCCGTTGCCAGACAAGAGGGAACCGCTGACTTCAACCGGCGACGAGGAGTTACGTTCTCTCAAGCAGGTGATGAATCAGCTAGAGAAAACCTTTAACGCTGTAAGGGTGTACGGCCGGACCAACCAATCTGCCCGGCAGTTTCTTCAAAAGCTTTACGATGGTCTGACTGCCCATTTCGCAACTTTTGGCCCGCTCGCTCTCGAGGTGCAACGGTATGAAATCTCTTGCCACGGCAAAGTCGTGTACCAGAATCCTTCTCAAGGTGGAAGTTTGGCTTTCAAGCTCTATACGGATGGGATTTGTGGTCTTACCTTCGGTTCAGGAGTTTCCCTGGAGGACCTTTCTTCTTTCCTAGAAATTCTGGGAGTCCCATATGACCCCCAGGCCTCAGACGACGACATCGTCACACGTCTTTGGGCAAAGAACCTGCCAACCATCTCTATAGTAACAGCCGATCAAATCGTCAAGGCTCCCGGGCTTATTAATGCTCTAATCCCACAAGATTCTTCAACTCTCACGAGCTCACTTTCAAGTCTACAGGAAGTCGTTGCCGGGATAACTGCCAGTCAGGGGGGGACAGCCTCTGCCCCGGGAAGCATTCCCGATTCCTCCCGTCCGACAGCCGACTCCGGCCAAAGTGCAGCCAGCAGCCCTGATTCCACCCATCAGGCGCAGCATGAGGCCGCGGACAGCAAGAAAGTAGAAAGCCCACAGTCTCGATCTAGCCCTGTCGCCATTGACGTGTCCCAGCAGGAACTGGACCAGTTGGCCCTGAGGATCAAAGCTGAATCAATGAGAGACAACACTGCCTACTTGCTCGAACTAGTCAGGGCCGTCCTTTTCAGCCAGGACACGCTCGTGTTGTTCAACGAAATTATTGCAGTGATACGTAAACTGCTGGACGACTTCATTCAACAGGCTAAGTGGGGAAAAGCGAACACCGTCCTTGAAATCGTGCAGGAGGCCAGCCAGAGGGCGGATCTGCCCAAGAAGTCTCAAGAAGCCCTGTCGTCAATCCTGGAGTCTCTGGGAGAGCCTAATAGCATCAAGCCAATCGAACAGGCTATGAATGCGTCCCGTGATACTGCCACGCACGAGTTGCTAGCCTTCTTGCTGAACTTGGGTCCAAAGGCCATTCCATCCCTGTATTCCGTTCTAAGCGACCTCAAATTGGAGGCGCACCGCCAGACAGTTTACGAGGTACTCAGCATTTTAGCGAGAAGTAACCCGGAATCGTTGGCAAAAGGGCTGGCCGACTCGCGATCGGATGTCGTTCGGAACGTTCTCTCTGTCATCGGGAAAATGAGAGATCCCGGCTTTGCCCCTTATGTGGAAAAGCTGGCGGGCCACCCCGATAGTCAGGTCCGCCGCGAGGCCCTTCACATTCTCCATCTCTTGCCTTCGGGGGGGAGGGGTGATCGCTTGATTGGTCTCCTGAATGATCCAGATTCAGAAATCCGCAATTCCGCTCTTGGGCTTCTCAAAACCGGCAAATACAAAGTTCCATTCAGTCTCTGGGCTTCCGTCGTCACATCCAAAACCCTGCTTCGTCTGCCTCTTTCGGAGGTTCGAACAATTTTCAAGGCCATGGAATTCGCCCTCGGCGATGAGGCGGTACCGTATTTACACCGTCTGGTGATGCAATCTCTGTGGACGAAGCGTATGCAGAAGCAGGAGTTGGGGGCGCTGGCTGCCCAAGCTCTTGGACGCATAGGCACCGAAGCGGCCGTAAGGGCCTTGAAGGATGGGCAAAAGCGCTTCAATCGAGCTATTCGCAATGCCTGCGAACAGAGCCTGACAACCTTGCTCAGACAACACACTGGGAAACCCGTGAAAGGCCTGTGATGAAGGACCCCAGCGAATCCCCCAAGCCTCTCGAACCGGATGACCCCTCTATCGCGCCGGTCCTGACGTTCGACAAGTCGCTGGCCGGCAAGATGGCCGGAGACTCGGACGTAGGGCAAGTTCTTAATCAAGCAAGGAGATGGCTCGGCACGCGGCTGGTAACCCAACTCAACATTCTCTTTAAAACCACGAGCGTCCATGATCGAAAAAACAAGGCGTTACAAAGCATCTTGAGCGCTCTGTGCACGACTGTTCGGTCACTTGCAGAGGATAAGCCAGCGGTAATCCGACATCGGAACTTTTTCCTTTATCTTGATGAACAGCTCCTACAAGTCACCGCTCAAACCGTTTCCATTTTCATGGAGTTCATTGAAACTTTCAATTCACGAGGAATTGGGGGGATCTCGCTGAGTGTCGAAGCACAGGGAAATGACCTGTTAGACTTTGCATATATGGTGATTGCCACTGATCCTCACCCCTCCACATGTGTCCTTCTGCGGAGCCAACTAAAGGAGCGCGGAATCCGTGGGATTGAGCTTGAAGAGGTCGCCTCAACCATGATTCGTGGAGGGGCCAAGCAAACGCAACCTGGAACGGTCGCGAAGGGCTTGTATGTCAAGTCCTTTGCGACCGTGGGGGAGGCAATGGAGATGGTCAAGGAAGGGCGACGGCCCAACCTCAAGCAGGCCAAGCGCGTGGTCCAGAGCATGGTTGACCTGATTCTTCAGGAAGAATCACTCCTGTTAGGCCTCACGACACTGCGTTGCTACAACCAATACACGTACAACCATTCGGTGAACGTGTCTATTCTTTCGATTAGCTTGGCCAACCGCGCGGGCTACGAAAAAGCCGCCCTGGCCGAGCTTGGGCTCGCGGCCTTATTCCACGATGTCGGGAGGGTTTTCGATGTAAATACGGTTCTCGCTAAGTCTACCGAATTTACCACTGAGAAATGGTGGCAGACAGAGCTACATTCGACGAGGGGTGTGATCAGCCTTGCGCGCCTCTTTGGCACGAAAGATTTTCCTAGCAGGCTCGCTGCAGCAGCGTTCGAGCATCATATGAATTACGACTTTTCTGGGTACCCGAAACTGGGCATTCAATGGGAACAGTCGATTACGGGCCAGATCGTCATGATTGCGGATTACTACGACCTCATAACCTCAGCCCGCGCGGACCAGCACACCCTCATTGCTCCAGAGCAGGCCTTAAGGGCTATGTTGAAAGAAAGTGGCAAATCCTTTGATCCAGTTCTTTTGAAACTCTTTGTGAACTGCATCGGCCTCATCCCGATTGGAAGCCTTGTCCAGCTGGACAGCAACGAGCTTGCAGTTGTGATGCGACCCAGCTCAAACCCGAAGACCCCAGACCGGCCATGGGTAAAAAAAGTTACCGATGCCTCTGGGCAGCCATATGCGGACCCTGCAGGCAATCCCGTCGGCGGCCCTGATGTTGACCTAACGGAAAGAAACCAAGATGGCCAGTATAAACACAGCATTATTCGCGTGGTCGACAGCACGGATTATCGATTCAATACGAGTCCGTACTTTCTTTGAATCCG
>CAZSUT010000046.1:5149-19183 GCA_964610095.1 uncultured Nitrospirales bacterium
CGGCCAGGACTCGAACCTTCGATCAGCAGAAAGGCTAGGCCGCCCCTCTGGACCTGTCAAGCATGGCGTTAGTCAGCCTAGCTTCGGAAGAATCGCCACACCAAAACGAACAGGAGCACTCCTGCAATGGTGAGGCCCAGGGGAGAGGAGACGAATTGCGTGATTTGATCGAGCCACGAGGGCGAGGTAGGAGATTGCTCGCCCGGCGCTGGCGGGACAGGAGGCGGGGTCGGCACGACCGTCACGGGCGCTTTGACCGAATTGATGACCTTCGCCTTGCTTCGGAACTTCTCCGGGATGAGGTCCCGCCGGTCCGTGTAATGCGGAATGCCCTGCTCGTCCTCATACTTGTAAATGACATCAGCCGAACTAGCCGGTCCCGTTAAGACCAAGCAGGCCACGACCCAGACGAGACAGCAGACGAGAGCCCGAACGGCGCGTCTCGCCACAGATCGGAGCTTCATCGGAACAGGAAGGACGGCGCCCTCAAATAGGTGATCGTGCGATAGATGGTTCCTGGTCTGTGCCGCCGGCACAGTTTCTCTTTCTTACTTCAATCCGAGCACGTCCTGCATGTCGTACAGACCAGGGGCCTGCGCGACCACCCACTGAGCGGCCCGCAGGGCGCCACGCGCAAAGGTGTCGCGGCTCTGCACGCGATGTGTCACCTCGATTCGCTCGCCCAGTCCCCCGAAGAGGATGGTATGGTCGCCGATGATGTCCCCTGCCCGGATGACCTGCATGCCGATCTCGCCCCGCTTGCGCTCGCCGATCATCCCCTTGCGCCCGTAGGCGGCCACCGCGTCCAAGGCCTTCCCCATGGCCTCGGCAAGCACCTGCGCCAACTTCAGCGCGGTCCCACTGGGCGCGTCCTTTTTCAGGCGGTGATGGGCTTCAAGCACTTCGATGTCGTAGTCCTCGCCCAGCGTGCGGGCGATCTGGGGAAGCATCTTCAGGAGAACATTGACCCCCACGCTCATGTTCGGAGCGAGGACGCACGGAATCGGTTTGGCGCGCTCGCGGAGCTCCGCCAGTTGCTTGGCCGAGAACCCCGTCGTCCCGATGACCATGGCTTTCCTGGAAGCGGCCATGATCGCCAGATGCATGAGCGTGGCGTCAGGAGAGGTGAACTCGATCAGGACATCGGCGCGGTCAACCAGCGCGGTCAGATCATCGGTCACCGTCACACCTAGACGGCCGCATCCCGCGGTTTCTCCGGCGTCGGCCCCGACCTTCGGATGCCCTTTCCGCTCCACCGCCCCCACCAGCTCGAGGTTCGGCGACTCCTTGATCAGGCCGATGAGCCGCGTGCCCATGCGCCCGCCGGCCCCAGCCACCACTACCTTGATCTTCCCCTTCCCTTTCACCAGCCATCCCTCCGAAAGACCACGCCACCGCTTTGGATCAATTCCAACACCTTGCACGCCCACTACCCCGATTTAGCGAGCTTGTTTCTTGTTAAGCTTCAGCGGGTGGCGCCGCATGGGACCCGGGCGGAGCGCAAGGCATCTACAGCCGAGTCTGCGGGGCTGCGACGGCGAAAGAGGCCTGAGCACGTCAGGGTAATGCGGCGACAGGACCCGCGTTGCTCAGTTTCCGTATTCGCCCCCTAGATCAGCTTCAAATCCTTCATGACCCGAGTCAGCTTGTCGAGGTTCTCTTGCGACATCGGGCAGAGGGGCAACCGCAGCTCTGCCGTGGCCTTGCTCATCAGCGCGACGGCATGCTTGACAGGGATCGGATTCGTTTCCAGGAATAGGGCCTGGAAGAGAGGGTAGAGCTTGTAATGGATGGCGCGGGCCTTGGCCGCATCCCCCGCCGCCCAGGTGTCCACCAGCGCTGCCATCTCGGCTGGCGCCACGTTGGCGGTCACCGTCACGACGCCCTTCGCGCCCACCGCCAGCATCGGCAAGGTCAGCGCATCATCGCCGGAGAGGACCGTGAACCGGTCGCCGCAGAGCTGGACGATCTCACTCACCTGCTGGAGCGACCCCGCTCCTTCCTTGATACCCACGATGTTCTGGATCCGGGCCAGCCGCGCCACCGTCTGCGGGGTCATGTTCACGGCGGTGCGTCCAGGGATGTTGTAGAGGATCTGCGGAAGATCCACCGCCTCTGCCACGGCCTTGTGGTGCCGGTAGAGGCCCTCCTGGGTCGGCTTGTTGTAGTACGGCGAGATCAACAGGGCCGCGTCTGCGCCGACGGACTTGGCATGGCGGGTGAACTCGATGGCTTCGTCCGTCGAGTTGGACCCAGTGCCGGCAACGACCGGCACGCGACGCCTGACAACCTGCACGGTGAACTCGACGACCCGCTTGTGCTCCTCATGGGTGAGCGTGGCGGACTCGCCCGTCGTCCCGCACGGCACGATCCCGTCGGTTCCGTTCGCGATCTGCCACTCGATCAGATCACCGAGGGCCTTCTCGTCTACTTTGTCGTTACGAAACGGCGTGATGATGGCGACCATCGATCCGGTGAAGTTCATCGCAGCTTGTACTCCCAGGCATCAGGATACATCTCGCCTTCGTACACCGCTCGCGCCTCGCCGGTCAGGGCGACGTCGACAAACCGGTTCCCGTCCATCCGGAACGACACGGCCATGGGTCTGCGGCTCAAGGGCACGACTGACACCGGCGACTCCACTTTGTGGACCATGGCGGCGACCAGGGCGGACGCGATGGCCCCGCTCCCGCAGGCCAGCGTTTCGTCCTCCACGCCGCGCTCGTACGTACGGATGCGGATCGTGCGTCGGTCCACCACCTCGACGAAATCCACGTTGGTGCCGGCTGGTTTGAAGAAGTCATGGAGGCGGAGCTGCCGTCCGAGCCCGATCACCTCGGCCGTCGACGTGTCGTGGACGAAATAGACGAAGTGTGGGACCCCGGTATTGATGGCGTGGCCTTCCAAGGTCATCCCCATGTGGCTCGGCTGAGACGGCGCCCCCAGGTCAGTCCTGCGCCGCCGATGTGGCGGGACGTCCAGACGGATGTTCAATCGGAGGTCGGTCGGATCGGGCACGCGGACGGTTACGCACTCACCGTCCACCATGGCTTCGACCACGCCGTTCACGCCCTCAAACCGCATCTTCTTCGGGGCAATCCGCTTGAGATAGGCGAACCGCGCGACGCAGCGGGCCCCGTTCCCGCAGAAGTCAGCCTCGCCCCCATCGTTGTTGTAGAACCGCCAGCGAAAATGGGCCTTGGGGGCTTTTTCGATGAAGATGAGACCGTCCGCCCCGACCGAGAGGTGGCGCGTGCACACGCTGGCCACGAACCCCGACATCTTCCCGGGGGCCATCACGCGGTTCCGGTTGTCCACCACGATGAAATCGTTGCCGGCGCCGGAGAACTTCATGAACGGGATCTTCTTCGGAACCTTCTTCATGGCGCCTTATTTGAGAAATGCTGGAATCATCTCGCCGCGCACCAGGTCGGCGTACTCTTCCCGCGCTCGAATGACGTGGAATTCGCCGCCCTTCACCAGCACCTCGGCCACGCGGGGCCTCGAGTTATAGTTTGACGCCATGCTGAACCCGTAGGCGCCGGCGCTCATCACAGCGAGCAGCTCGCCCTGGTCCACCAGCGGCATCATCCGGTCCTTGGCAAGGAAGTCGCCAGACTCGCAGACCGGGCCGACCACGTCCGCCAGCACCTGCCTCTTGTGCTTGTCCCGAATCTCGTGCACCGGCTTGATCTCGTGATAGGCCCCGTAGAGCGACGGCCGGATCAGGTCGTTCATGGCGGCGTCCACGATGACAAACGCCTTCTCCGGGTTCGTCTTGTGGTAGAGCACCCTGGTGAGCAGCACGCCGGCGTTGCCCACGATGGAGCGGCCCGGCTCGAAGATCAGCATGCACTTGAGGTCCTTGACCAGCGGCGAGATGGCCTGCGCCAGGTCCTGGGGCTGCGGCGGCGACTCGTCTTGATAGGTGATCCCGAGCCCGCCCCCGACATTGATGTAGCGGAGATGGACTCCAATGCCGGCCAGCTGCTCGACGAGGTTGAGAATCCTCTTGAGCGCATCCACGTACGGGCTGACCTGCGTGAGTTGCGACCCGATGTGCTTGTGCACCCCGACGATCTCGATGTGCGGTAAGGTCGTCGCCAGCTTGTACTCGTCGAGCGCCCGCTCGGCGCTGATCCCGAACTTGCTCTTCTTGAGGCCCGTCGAGATATACGGATGAGTCTTGGGATCGATGTCAGGGTTGATGCGCAAGGCCACCCGCGCCTTGGTATGCATCTCGCCCGCCACCCGGTCGATGGCCCGCAGCTCGTCCGATGACTCGACGTTGAGCATGAAGATGTTCGATCGCAGGGCGTAACGGACCTCGTCGTCCGACTTGCCAACCCCCGCGAAGACGATCCGCTGGGGCTCGATCCCCGCCTGCAAGGCCCGGTAGAGCTCGCCCCCCGAGACGATGTCCGCGCCCGCTCCTTCGTTGGCCAGCAGCCGTAGCAAGGCCAGATTGGAATTGGCCTTGATCGCGTAGGCGATCAAGTGCGGGACCTCGCTGAAGGCCGAGTCGAAGGATCGGAACTGGCGCACCAGCGTCGCGTGGCTGTAAATGTAGCACGGCGTGCCGACGGCCTCGGCGATCCTGCGGAGCGGCACCGCCTCGCAATAGAACTCGCCGTCCTGGTACCGGAAATCAGGCATCCTGCAAGTCCTCTTCCAGCAGGTCCAGCCCGTGGAAGCTCATGTCTGCCAGCGCGGAGTCGAACGCCGCTCGGAGCTTGCAGAAACGGACTCGCACGGAGGGCGCGGCCTGCTTGAAGAACTCGCCGTCCAGCAGCGTCTGGAGCGCCTGCGGCGTCACGTGCCGCAGGTGCTCGAAGTTCACGATGATGTCGAGCTTCGCCCGGTTGGCGGCTTCCGCCAGCCTCTGCTTCAGCTCCGCAGCGTTGAAATGGTCCAACGCGCCCTCCAGCTCCACCGTCAGCGCCGTGAGCTTTTCGTGCTTGCGCGCCTTGACGCTGAGGAACTTGTCCACCTGGCCGGACACCTTCTTCAAGGCCAGCAGGGCATTGGGGATCGGATTTTCCATCTCCACCGACGGGATCTTCGCCTGCAAGGCCTTGATGACGCCGGCCACCGGCGAGAGACGTCCCTGCGGACAGGCCCGCTTAATGACACGGCGAAACTGCCTGTTCATCTCCAGGCGCGGAACGAAGCGCTGGCTGGTATGGGAGATCCGCCGCCAGATGTTCGGGAGCGAATAGAACGTGTGCTGCGCCCAGTAGTAGCCTTCCTGCAGTTGCTCGGGCGTCATGCGGGTCGGGTAGAACGTCACGTACTTGCCGTCGTAGTGGGCCCAGTTCCGGTCGAAGATACGCCCCGCGGCTTCGTAGCGAGTATACAGCGGCGTACCCGGCAGCGGCGTGAGTATGTTGAAGTATGCCAGCTCGCAACGGTTCTTGATCAGAAACTCAACCGTGCGCTCGAAGACCGACTCGTCGTCGTTGTCGAAGCCGAAGACGATCCCGGGGTTCACCATGATCCCGTGGTCGTGGAACATCCGGATCTCTTCCTCGAACTTCTTGACCTTGTTGAAGGGCTTGTGCGTCTCGCCGAGGCTCTCCTCGAAGATGGACTCCATGCCCACGAAGACCGACACGCAGCCGCTGTCGGCCGCCAGCTTGACCATCTCCTCGTCGTCGCCCAGGAAGAGCGTGGACTGGCAGCCCCACTTGATGTTCAGAGGCTTCAACGCGGCCCACAGCTCCCGGCAGTAGGCCCGGTTGCTATTGTGGAGGTCGTCCACGAACGCAAAGATAGACCCGTCCTCCATGCTCAGTCGGATCTTCGTCAGGATCTTAAGCGCATCCCGCAAAGACCCCTTGCCCATGCGCGCCACCAGCTCGCCGGCAACCCATTGTTTCACGCGCGTGATCTCGGAGATGACCTCCGGCACTGGCCGCCGCCGTGTGCTCTTGCCGTTGAACGGCGACACACTGCAGAACTCGCAGTCGAAGTGGCAGCCGCGGGTCGTGAATGTACACATGCGCGTCATGTAAGCGTCGTCGCTGAGCAGCTCGACACGCGGTGCCTTGTAGTTCTCCAAGGCCGGGAACTTCTCCATCTTGTAATGCCGCTCCATGCGGCCCGCTTCGAAGTCAGCCACCAGCCGCGGCCAGGAGTCTTCCGCCTCGCCAGTCACGATGGCATCGCAGTGTTGCAGGGCCTCGTCCGGACAGTAGGTGGGATGGACCCCGCCCAGGACGACCGGCACGCCGCGCTTGCGGAACTCGTCCGCCAGCTGGTACGCCCGCGGGGCATAACAGGTCATTACCGAGATCCCCACCATATCCGCCGGGTGCTCGAGATCGATCGCCCGGACCGCCTCGTCTTGGATCTCGACATCCCAATGCTCCGGCGTGTAGGCCGCGATGGCTGGCAGACTGAGCTTGGGAAACCAGATAGCTTTCCGCTCGCTGGACCCGAGATGATAGGGGTTCTCCCGCGGATAGGGGTCCACCAGCAACAGCTTCCTCCGCTTCGGAGCCGTCTGTGTCAGTCGTACGATCTGCATCACGTCACCTCATCTTCCTGAAAACGTGCACTATTCCATTCCTATCCTATTTCGATCGCTCCTGCTTCGACGGCGGGACGTCCTCCGGCGGCAACGGTGCCGTCTTCTTCCCACAGGCCGTGAGCATCGCCACGATCAGCATCGCGGCGACCACGTTCACCGTTATTCGTGAAACGTTAAACGTAAGAGGCTCCACCCGATTAACGTATAACGAGTAACGTTTAACGTCTCTTACGCCTCGGCACGCAACTCCTTCTGAAGAACCTTGAGCCGGCCCTCTACGCGCTTGCGTGCCGTGCTGCCAATTTGCAACTTTCGTTCCAAGGCGCCTTCCACCGATAGCACATCCAGCGCGTCTTTCTCGAATGCCGGCGAAAAGATCCGCAATTCGTCCAACGTGATATCCGCCAGGTCTTTCCCGCGATCCAGCCGGTCGCGAACGATCCGTCCGACGATGGCGTGCGCCGTACGAAATGGGACACCTTTGAGCACCAAATAGTCGGCGAGCTCCGTGGCCAGCAGAAACCCGGACGCCGCCGCGCGGGCCATCGCCTCGCCCCGGACCGTGAGGCCGCCGACCAGGGACACCAGCATTCCGAGCGAGCCCTGCACCGTTTCGACAGCGTCAAAAAGCGGGCCCTTATCCTCCTGCAAGTCGCGGTTGTAACTCAAGGGGAGCCCTTTCAGCACGGTCAGCAGACTCATGAGATGCCCATACACCCGCCCCGTCTTGCCCCGGATCAGCTCCGGCACGTCCGGGTTCTTCTTCTGCGGCATCATGCTGCTGCCGGTGCAGAACGCGTCCGGCAACTCCACGAACCCGAATTCCTGGGACGACCAGAGCACCAGCTCTTCGGCAAACCGGGAGGCGTGCGCCATCACCAGCGCCAGGGCTGCCAGGGTCTCCACCACGAAGTCCCGGTCGGACACCGCATCCAGGCTGTTCTGGCTGACTACCGGGAAGCCGAGCAAGCGGGCCGTATATTCACGATCCATCGGGTAGTTCGTGCCCGCCAGCGCGCCCGAGCCGAGCGGCAAGACATTGATCCGCCGAAGCGCGTCGCGCAAGCGGCCCTTGTCCCGCTCCGCCATCTCCACATACGCCAGGAGGTGGTGGGCAAACAGGACCGGCTGCGCCCGCTGCAAATGTGTATAGCCCGGCATGACCACGCTGAGCTCCCGCTGCGCCAGGGCCACGAGGCTCTCCTGGAGCCGCCGCAGGCCGGCGAAGAGGTCTTTCACCACGTCGCGCAGATAGAGCCGCAGATCCAGTGTTACCTGGTCGTTCCGGCTCCGTCCGGTGTGAAGCTTGCCGCCCACTTCGCCGACGAGTTCGGTCAGCCGTGCCTCGATCGCCATGTGAATGTCCTCGTGCGCTGGCGTGAACCGGAACCGTCCGTCCGCGATCTCCTTCTCCACCTGCTTGAGCCCGGCGACCAGTTTGTCCGCCTCGCGTCGGGTGAGCACACCGGCCCGCTCAAGCGTCCGGCAGTGCGCGATGCTCCCGGCGATGTCGTGCCGGTAGAGCCGGCGGTCGCTTGCGAGCGACGACATGAACGTCTCGACCTGCGGTTCCGTCTCTCCACGGAACCGGCCGGCCCAGAGCTTCTTCGGCGCTGGTTTTTTCCTCGGTCTCACCAGCGGCGCCCCCTTCATCCCTTCCGTTTAGTCGTTTTCCGGCGCGAGGCCCGGATGGCCAGCCGCAGCGCGTTCAGCCGTATGAAGCCTTCCGCATCTTTCTGCCGGTAAACGTCGTCCTCTTCGAAGGTGGCCATGTCCAGGCGGTAGAGGGACCGCGCCGAACGCCGCCCGGCAGTACAACACGAACCCTTATAGAGCTTGACACGGGCGGTGCCCGTGACGTCCTTTTGCGCTTCATCCACGGCGGCCTGGAGCATCTCCCGCTCCGGCGTGTGCCAGTACCCGTCGTACACCATCTCCGCATAGCGGGGAACCAAAGCATCCCGCAGGTGCAGCACCTCGCGATCGAGCGTGAGCGACTCGACAGCGCGATGCGCGACGTGAAGGATCGTCCCGCCGGGCGTTTCATACACGCCGCGCGACTTCATGCCGACGTAGCGGTTCTCCACGAGGTCCACGCGGCCGACCCCATGCGCGCCGCCGATGGCATTGAGCTGCGCCAGCAGCGCAGCCGGCGAGAGGCGCTTGCCGTTCACCGCGACGGGGTTTCCCTCCTCGTAGTCGATCTCGACGTACGCCGGCTTGGCCGGCGCCTTCTCCGGCGAGACGGTCATCTGGAAGATTTCCTCCGGCGCCTCTTCCCACGGATCCTCCAGGATCCCTCCCTCGTAGCTGACGTGGAAGAGATTCTGGTCGGTGCTGTACGGCTTGGCCTTCGTCGCGGTCACGGGGATGCCGTGCCCCTGTGCGTAATCGATCAGCTCCCGGCGGGACCGGAACTCCCACTCCCGCCACGGCGCGATGATCTTGACCGACGGGTTCAGGGCCAGATAGGTCACTTCGAATCGCACCTGATCGTTGCCCTTGCCGGTCGCGCCGTGGGCCACCGCGTCGGTGCCTTCCCGTTCGGCAATCTCGATCTGCCGCTTCGCGATCAGAGGACGGGCGATGGAGGTGCCGAGAAGGTAGCTCCCCTCGTACACGGCGTTTGCGCGCAGCATGGGGAAGATGTAGTCCCGGACGAAGGTTTCCCGGAGATCCTCGATGTACACCTTGCTCGCGCCCACCTGCAAAGCCTTCGCCTTGACGGCCTTCAGGTTCTCCCCCTGGCCCAGGTCTGCGCAGAAGGCCACGACCTCGCAGCCGTAAGTTTCCTTCAGCCATTTGAGGATGACCGACGTGTCGAGGCCACCTGAGTAGGCCAGCACGACTTTCTTGATCATATGTCGGCTGCGCAGCACGCTCACCGATCCCTCAGCAACCGGATGAGGATCGCCTTCTGCACATGGAGCCGGTTCTCGGCCTGGTCGAGCACGACCGACTGCGTGCCATCCAGCACGTCGGCCGTGATCTCCTGCCCCCGATGGGCGGGCAGACAGTGCATCACGATCGCATCGGGATGCGCGGCGGCCACCAGCTTCCCGTTGAGCTGGTACGGCGTAAGGACCTTCACCCGGCGCGCCTGTTCCTTCTCTTGGCCCATACTGGTCCACACGTCGGTGTAGAGGACATCGGCGCCCTTCACCACGACGTACGGGTCCCGGAGGATCTCGATGGACGCCTTCGTCCGTTCCGCTTTCTCGCGGGCCCACTCCACGATGGACACATCCGGCTCATAGCCGGAGGGACAGGCCACGCTGATCGCCATGCCCATGATGGCCGCCCCTTCGATCAGGGAGTTGGCCACATTGTTGCCGTCGCCGACGTAGGCGATCTTGATCCCTTTCCAGCGCCGCTTCTTCTCGCGGATCGTGAACAGGTCCGACAGCACCTGGCAGGGATGGTGCAAGTCCGTCAGCCCGTTGATCACGGGGATGGTGGCGTTGCACGCCCACTCTTCGACGGAGTGGTGCTCGTAGGCTCGGATCACCAGTCCGTCCAGGTAACGGGACAGGACCCGGGCGGTGTCGGCCACGGTCTCCCCGCGCCGCATCTGGATGTCGGCGACCGAGAGGAAGATGGACTGCCCGCCGAGCTGGTTCATGCCGGTCTCGAATGATACGCGGGTGCGCGTGGATGGCTTCTCGAAGAAGAGCCCGAGAGTCTTGCCGCTCAGCCGCTGCGTGGGCAGGGCCCTCCGGCGCATGGCCTTCAAGGCCGCGGCTTCCCGGAAGATCGAGAGGATCTCGTCGCGGGTGAGGTCATGGACCGCCAGCAAGTGGCTCGGCGCGGCGGTCATCGGCGGGCCTCGATCACGTCGCCGAGCGTGGTGACGACCCGGTCGATCTCGGCATGCGTCACGATCAACGGCGGGACAAACCGCAGCTTGCGCTCGCTCGTGGCATTGATAAGAATACCGCGCTTGCGGAGATCGTGAACGAGTTCACGGGCGTCCATCGTCACCTCGACGCCGATCATCAGACCCAGCCCCTGGATATCGGTGATCGCCGGACATCGCCCCTGGAGATCCTTCAAACCCTTCATGAAATACTCGCCCATTTGAGTGCAGTGCCCCAGGATGTCCTTGTCCTCCAAGACCACTTCCAACACCGCCAAGGCGGCGGCACAGGCCAGCGGGTTGCCGCCCAAAGTCGAACCGTGGCTACCCGGCGTGAAGACCGTGGCCACCTCGTCAGTCGCCAGGCAGGCTCCAATCGGCATGCCGCATCCCAACCCTTTCGCCAGCGTCATGATGTCAGGGGTGACTCCGAAGTGCTCGTAGGCGAACAAGCGCCCGGTGCGGCCGATGCCGGTCTGGACCTCATCGAAGATCAACAGCGCGCCCCGCTCCCGCGTGACGTCCCGGCAGGTCTTGAGAAACGCCGGGGTGGCGACCCGCACGCCTCCCTCGCCCTGCACCGGCTCGACCAGCACCGCAGCGGTCTTGGCCGACACCGCCGAAGTCAACGCGTCACCATCATTGAACGGCACGTGGCGGAAGCCTTCGGGCAGGGGCTCGAAGCCTTTCTGCACCTTCTCCTGACCGGTGGCAGTCAGCGTGGCGAGCGTGCGCCCATGGAACGAGTCCAGCATCGAGACTACCTCGAAGCGGCCCGCGCCGTCTTTTGCATGCGCCCAACGCCGCGCCAGCTTGATCGCCGCTTCGTTCGCCTCCGCCCCGCTGTTGCAGAAAAAGACCTTGTCGGCGAACGAATGGTCCACGAGGGTCCGCGCCAGTTTGACCTGGGGTTCGGTATAGAACAGATTCGAGGTATGGACCAGCCGCAGTGCCTGCTGTTGCAGCGCCTGCGTGACTTTCGAATGGCAGTGCCCCAGGACGTTCACGGCCACGCCAGCCAGAAAGTCCAGGTACTCGCGCCCCTCGACGTCGTACACACGCGTCCCCTGTCCCCTGGCGAGCGCCAAGGGATACCGGGCGTACGTGTCCATCAGGTACTTTTGAGCACCCTGCATCAACTCTTCGGTGAGCATCTTGAGTCCTGGAATATCAAATGGGTGACCGTATCACAAAATGCCCGGTTGATGCAAACAAAATCTTGAGAAAACAAGGGCTTTCGAGATTTTCGCAAGTATGGGATGGCACGCAAGACGAGAGCCCACAACTGGCGGTTCACGGGCTCTTGGTACAGTGAAATCTTTAGCTGTTCTTGAACGCGTCTTTCAACAGGGGCTCGAGCTCCCCCTTCTTTTCCATCGGCTCCAGGATGTCGGTATCCCCGTAGAACTGCCCGTTGATAAAGACCTTGGGCAGCGTCGGCCAGTTGGTCATTTTCGTCAGGGTCTCCCGCTTGGCCGGATTGGGCAGGACGTCGATGACCTCGTAGGGATACCCGTACTGGTCGAAGAACTGCATCGTCTCGCGGGTGAACCCGCACATCGGCATCGCCTTGGTGCCCTTGCCGTAGATCAGAATTTTATGCTTTTTGATCTCCTGCTGGATCTCTTCCTCGATTGGATCAGCCATAATGCTTCCTCCCTATCCTCCATCCGTGGTTTCGGCTTTGATTTCGAGCGCGTGGATGCGTCCGTCCTTCATCGGCTCATTCAAGGCGTTGTAGATGAGCCGGTGCCGATCCAGGAGGTTCTTTCCTTTGAACAGATCCGAGACAACCCGGATGCTGAAATGGTCCATTGTGCCTGTTCGATCCGTGACGGACACCTTCGCATCCGAGATGGCACGTCGAATGTAGTCGGCCAAGGATTCGGCGGTAATCATGTCGCCTGCGTCGGTCTCGTTAAACGTTATTCGTTAATCGTTAAACGGCCCTTTATCAAAACACGATTGACGTTTAACGTATAGCGAATAACGACGCGCAAGCGAGAGGTGGTGGAGGGTAGGGGATTTGAACCCCCGACCCCGACGTTGCGAACGTCGTGCTCTCCCAGCTGAGCTAACCCCCCTCCCGTCTCCCCTATGTGCGCCGGATTATACACAATCGACACTAGCGGCCGCTAGCGGATGCGCACGCGCCTCCCTTCGACCGAGAGACGCCCGTCGGCGAAAAGCTGGATGGCTTCGGGATAGATGCGATGCTCCTCCGCCAGGATGCGGGTTTCGAGAGTCTCCGCCGTGTCGTTTTCTTGGACCGGTACGGTCGCTTGCCGGATGATCGGCCCGGTGTCCACCCCTTCAGTCACGAAGTGGACCGTGCAACCCGACACTTTGACCCCCCAGTCGAGCGCCTGCTGTTGGGCTTTCAGCCCCGGGAACGATGGCAGGAGCGAGGGATGGATGTTCATGATCCGGTTGGGATACGCGTCGATGAGCACCCGCGTGACGATCTTCATGTAGCCTGCCAGCGCCACCAGTTCGACGTTGTGCTCCTTCAGGACAGCCAGGATCGCTCGGTCGTACGCTTCGCGGCTATCGGGCCGGTCTTTATACGGCGCAGGGTCCAGAAACACGTCCGCCACCCCATGGTGGCGCGCGCGCTCGAGGGCCTGTGTGTCCTTCTTGTTGCTGATGACCACGGCGATCCGGGCCGCCAGTTTGTCCGCCTCGATCGCATCAACGATCGCCTGCAGATTGGAGCCACGCCCGGAGGCCAGAACGCCCACGCGAAGCTTCGCCTCAGGCATACCGTACTCCTCGTTCGCCCTTTTCAATCACGCCGATCCGGAACGCCTTGTCCCCTTGCGCCTCAGCCAACCGCAACACAGTGTCACCCCGATCCGGAGGCACCACCAACACCAAGCCGACTCCCATGTTGAACACCCGAAACATCTCGTCATCGCCCACGTGACCACGTGCTTGAATCAGGCCGAAAATAGGCGGCGGCGTCCAGGCCTTGCGCGTGATGACCACCCGGCAACCCTCTGGCAAAACCCGGGGCAGGTTCTCGGTAAGTCCGCCACCCGTGATATGGGCGATCGCGCGGATTCCACCGGCTTCAACCAGGGCCTGGATGGTCCGCACGTAGATCCGGGTGGGCCGGAGTAGGATTTCACCCAGCGTTTCACTCTGCCCCGGCACCTGATCCTTCAGCGTCATCTTGCCCTGCTCCAGCAGCACGCGGCGCGCCAGCGAATAGCCGTTGCTGTGTAGCCCGGTGGAGGCCAATCCGATGACGACATCGCCCGGACGGACATGGCTCCCGTCAATGAGCCGCTCCCGCTCGACCACCCCGACCGCAAAACCGGCCAGATCGTACTCGCCGTCCGGATAGAACCCCGGCATCTCGGCGGTCTCTCCGCCGATCAGCGCGCAGCCAGCCTGGCGGCAGCCCTCGACGATCCCCGCGATGATCCTTTCGGCCTGTCCGACCGCCCGCTTGCCGAGCGCCAGATAATCCAGAAAAAAGAGCGGCTCGGCCCCGCAGACCGCCACGTCGTTGACGCACATCGCGACCAGGTCGATGCCGACCGTGTCGTGGCGTCCCAACAAGGAGGCGATCTTGCGCATGGTTCCCACCCCATCCGTGCCCGGGACCCGGACACGGTCCCTATATTTCTTCGCATCGACG
>CAZSUT010000047.1:0-18954 GCA_964610095.1 uncultured Nitrospirales bacterium
ATCCGATCGGCACCGCTACCACGCCGCCCCCGGAACCGCCCCCGCCGATATTAAATTTTTCGATGCCGAACCGCACCTTATCCCCCAATTGCTGAATAACGCCAAAAGGGGAACCAGCCGAGGCCGGAAGGCCAACTGCGATGACGAATCCCTGGTCAACGAACTTTCCATTGTAATTATTTGCGGGAATCGTGCAGGTGGAAGAAGGCGAACCACTAAAAAAATTGTTATAGAAATCCTGCGCTTTCCTATCGGCCGCATCCCAGACACAGAACGAGCCGGCCAAGCTGGCGGGCGTGCCGCGGACCGCAAAGACGAGCGCCGCAGGAGTGGGGGGCCCCCCAGCAGTCTGCACGGCAGTCGGCATACGTCCATTAAGTTGGTTGTCGTTGGTTCCGGCTCCGGTGCCACCTGTCGCCACAGGATTGGAGACATCATCGACACAGCAGGTAAACGTGAAGACGTTTTGCCCCTTGAGGGTAATGAGGGACGGGGTGCCGGTGGGGGGGCAGGATCCATCAAGCGCGCGGGCCACCGCGCACTGGCCGCCGATCAGAGCTAGCTTCAAGGCGTCTTCATGGCGAACCGCCACCCAATTCAAGAAATTCCCATCCCATTCCGTCGAGCTGCACGGGGTGTTGAGCGCCGTCTTCACGGTCGTCCCGGTCACAAACCTCTTATTCGTCGCGTCGTACGTGTAGCAGGTGAGGGTATCGAAGATTCCCGCATACTTCGCTGACTCAAAGAATTGCGGGGGGAGAAAGTTAGGCGGGGCGGGCGGGGTGCCCGCCACACCGACACCGCCACAGCCGCTTCCACCTCCCCCACCGCCAGAGGGATCGAAGGCGTTGGTGAATACTGCAGGCTGACCACTCCCAAATGAGGAGAAGATATTGTCAAAGAGACAGGCGCCGCGCAGGCCCATGCTCCCTGAGTTATCAATGAGCAAGAGGACGCTGGGCGTGACAATGCTATCGGTGTAGGGAGGAGTCTTGTAGTAGTCCGAGTTGGTATTGGCCGCTTCCGTGAGACCACTGCCAGCAATGATTCCGGCCAGGCTCGTAAGACACATGATCAACGCTGTGAAGAAAAAAACGACCGGGCGTTTCATGACCTCTCCCTCCCCTTTATCTTGCATTTTGGGCGCAGCACGATCACTCCAGACTTCCTCCGGATTTACTGCGGCAACAGCACGAGGAGCTGCGTCACCTGGTTACGAGTGTCTCCACTCCCGAGCCAATACCGGACCATCATATGGGTACTGTTTCCCTTAAGAGAGTCTAGAAGAATCGGTCTCCCGCCGTCGGTTCCCAATTGATAGCCGGGAGCCAGGGCGTAGGAGATCCCATTAATTTCCACACTCTGACCCGTAAATTTCGTGAGCAGACCATCTCTTGCGCCGGGCAACGAGCGATTAATAGTTGAAGATGCCGTCGGTGGAACCGGTTGCGAAAAGACACCTTGGGCCCATATCGTCGTGACAGCCATCGGCGCCGTTCCAAGCAGGATCCCCAGGGAGAGACCGACCATCGTTCCTTTGATCTTCGTGCTCATGGATGGGTCCCCTTTCCTAGCCTAATAAAGCCTTTGACACGTGGTCCCGGCGACAAGGCAGGCATAGACCGCGGAGAGATGCGCAGCCGTGGCCGCTCCGGAAGTGGCGCTGGCGAAACAGTCGATCCTGTAAAGAACTTCCACTCCGCCGCTCCCGGCCCCTGAACCCGCCCCTGCATAGGCGGCCCCGAATGCAAGTGAAGCCCCCGATCGGGGTCTGGCATACAGGCGGTCAATATCCATGTTCACAATGTAGTTGGAGACGGTCAGCACCGCATTGGGAGCAAATGCGCCGCTCGTGGGGTCCGCACTGTCCGAATACCCCAGAAATCCGGGATAACCCATGATCTCAGACTGGAGAGGATTCACGGTGACGACCGGGTTGGCGCCTGCCCCCGTCAGCGTACCGGGAATGGCACCGTTCGCCAGTGTCTGCAGGATGATCTGAGTGCCGCTGCTCATGCAGGCCTCGGCCGCGTCCACGCTGCTCTCACGCAGGCGCTCGCCGCCCGCCATCTTGATGTCTAGGCTCGTCGTGGTGATCGCGGCAATCCCGATCACGGTCAATATGATGGTCAGCATCAGGACCGTCAGCATCGCGATGCCGTCTTCTCTCTTCAGCACTAGGTTCTGCTCTGTGCGTCCTGGTTTCAGCACGGTTACCCGCCTTTCCTTGTCCGGATCAGCCTACGACGTCACGAAATCGCGGAGGCTGACGACCCGGGTCAGAGTCCTCCGCCGGATACCCGCGGCCGACGGGATGACTTGATCCTCGGCCGTCACGGCCGAACTGCCCGAGAACGTCGGATCGCTCCACGTGTTGTTCGGCACATTCACGGCAGCCGGAGGAATCGCCCGTCCGACCACTGTGATGCGAACCTGCCGAACGGCGGAAGGGCTCGCGTTGACGGATGGGGGAATCGTCGTCACGGTCCCCGTTCCCGCCGGATACGTGATTGCCCCATTCGAGCACGCTCCGTTGTTCGGAACGAAATCCAGACAATCAAACGCATTCGGCAATCCACCGGCCTGATCGTCGATCACCCCGTTACCGTTCACATCCAAGGCGTATGCCAATTGAATGGACTCAATCCCGTCCACGATTGCCACCCCGTTGCGGAGAAGCTGAAACGGAGGGTTGGCCGCAATGCCGGTCACGGTGTACGTCACGCAGGTCAACCGTATCACCGGAGTCCCTGTTGGAAACGCCGCCGGGTTTTGGATGGTTTGGCTCAGCGTCAAGGCGGAACCGGCTATGGCATTGACTGTGGCTGTAAACACTCCCTCCAGGGTGATGACATCATTGACAGCGACTGAGTTGAGCCCGTTGACGGTGATCGTGGCAGTGCTCGTGGCCGGAGGGAGAGGCGCCTGAGCCGCCAATGTTCCGACCTGCTGGTCCACGGTCACTACACTGATCGAGTCGGGCCCGGTATCGGCCCCGACCGCTTGGTCCGTGGCGTTGATAGTGTTGGCGCATCCCACCAACGAACCGGCCGCCGGATTTCCATAGCCGGTCATGCGGATGTTCCGAGCCATGAGGTCCATCGCCAGGCGCACATTCCTCTGGATTTGCACTGTCTGATCGTTCATGACAGCCGTCCGCTGCGTGCTGCCTAGCAGATAGAATGCGGCCAGCGAGATAATCGCGAAAATGACCAAGGAGATCATCAGCTCGATCAGGGTAAACCCCTGGTCCGATCCACCGTTCCCCAGATGCATGCAGCGAGTCCTTTGTTCGTGACTCATAGGGGTGCCACTAAAGTGGTTAAGGTGATAGTCGGCGTGCGGATGCTCGTGGAATACTGCACTGCGACGGTGATCTGAACTTGCGCCAGCACCGACGGGTTGGCGACCGCGGTGGAGGTGACGGTTCCGATTGCTTTCGGTAGCACAGGCTGTCCAGAGGAATCGGTGGCGGAAAGACGGGCCAGCCACTGGTTGTAGTCCCCATTGGCCAGCGCGTTATTCGTAGCTGTCGCATTCCCCGGTGTCGATCCGCCAGGGCAGGCGAAATTACATGCCTGAATGTTCTGGTACAAGTAACCGCCGAGGACAAGGGGAATGGCGTTCGCGGGAGAATTAAAGCGGATGCGCTCCATCATCTCGACAGCCAAATTCGTCGCAATCGACATGCGTCTCGCATCCATGTTGCGGGACAACGCGATGTCTTCCATAGCTGCGATGGTCAGGAGGCCGAACGCCAGATAGACTGAGGCAAACATCACCTCGATCAGAGTGAAGCCACCCTCCCGTTGATTCGCCGCGTTTCCTGCTGTGCCGAACATGCGCATCATGGAACCTCTAGGCCTCTACTGGCCACAGGCAGCCGCATAACACCACGACACCTTGCCGGTCTGGGTGACAACAATCCGATAATTGCCCCCGATGGTATTCATGAAGTTGAAGGCTTGTGCAGTCGAGCCGGCACACGCGACACCGGCACCTGTGGCGGTGTTGATGCAGAGGTTGTTGGCATTGCCGGTGTCGCTTCGGAGTCCCATCGAGTTGAATTGGATGTCCTGGGGAGAGTTCACGCCCCCTCCCACCGGCGCGTTCGCGGCATTGGTCAACGACACTTCCGAGTCCAGCGTCAACGCCTGCACGAGGTCACTTCCCGTGGCAGTCCTAAAGAACACAGTCGTTTGCGTGGGGGTGTACGGCGGGATGATTGCAGTAGAGGGCGACAACGGGCACGCGGCCCCCTGGCCACAGACGGTAACCGTCACGGTCGTATTCTGATTAATCGCGTTCATCCTGGCGATATTCATGTTCCCGTGCACTAGCCCTACGGCGTCCTTTAGCTTGTACTTGCGGTTCCAGTCCAGGAAGTTTGGAACTGCCACCATGACCAGGAGGCTCAGGATCGCGACAACGATCATCATCTCGAGCAGGGTGAATCCCCTGACCGTCTTGAGGCGATCGACCATTCCTACCACCTTCTTTATGTCCATACCCCTATTTAGGCATCAATACGTGCAAAGCCAATGCCTGTGTGGCGCAGTATTCCAGATCAATCCAAGTCATTCATGGATTTCAATGAGTTATGCAAGGCGGTGACCTTGCCAAGGAAGTACTGAAGGACTGGGAGCCTCTACAAACTGTGGAGTCCAGTTCCGTCTTTTGGGGGGCCGGCTACATGATTTGCACGCACACTCTTGTCAGGACTATTCAGTTCCGCCACTCCCGCCAGATCCCCCGCACCTTCCAACCCCCGCTCTGCCGCGACGGACCCGGACACTATTGAGATGACTGACACACGGTTTAGGAAAGCGTTTTCGAGACCCTACTCCAGCCTACTCAGGTTCACTCTAGCCTATCTTGGCTGCAGTACGCTGGAATGAGTTGGAGTGCGGTGGAGTTGGAACGGGAGAGCGGTTTCCTAGGCCGCTTGTCGTCATTGGGCTGGAAGGAATTCAGTCCTTTGTCCACAAAACCTGTAAACCTATCTTCCCAAACTTCTCGTAGAACCGGCTGCCCCTGAGTCACAGACATGTGTCCTTTAATCAGATGTTTAATTAACAGTGCCCTTTCTTTCTAGTCTGCCTAGGCTAACAGAGGGCCTGGACCGGTTATGGGGGCAGGTTGCCTTGCATGCTGCGACAATTTGTTGCTCACCGCCACCATAAAATGTGAGCGAGGCGCGAAACAGCTTCTGTCATCATTTTCAGGCACCATTTTCGTTTTCTTCAGGCGGATTCGCTCAATCTCACACCTTTTCTTCCCCGGTGACACCATTTTCCAGGCGCCGCCCAAAAGGAAATGTTAAGGGGGTCGAAAGGACATGTTAAATCGGTCGAAAGTGACGCCGGCATTACCTTTGCTCAAGTACAGACGAATAAGTCATGGCCTCGGGGCAATCGGATAGCTTTTGCAAGGAGGGATCATCATGACAACACCAACCGTCGTCCGAGTCGGCTTGTTTGCGTTGGCGATCGTGGCTCTTGGCTTTGTACCAGAAGTCTCAGGGGCCAATCCTGCCTCGACAACTGGCCTAGGAGATATCACGGTCAGTGGCAACGGAGATTTAACGGTTAATGGCAAACTGATGACCTTCTCCTTCAACGCGACCCAAAAGAGCGGGGTTGTGACTGGCCAAGCGCAATCCCATGACCTATTCACAGGTGTTCTCGTCGACACGTTTATTGCTATCAATTGCCTAAGTTTCGACCCCCTTGTCCCGAATACGGTTGTTGTCACTGGGACCGTCACGCAGGGCAACTTCCCTAATATCGTGGGGCAAACCAGAGGCTTTAAAGCGGAAGATAACAGCAAGGTTATCACTCGCCCACCTGATAGAATAAGCAGGCCCGCCCTTCTCTTAGGGACTATGAACTGCCACTCTAACTTCATTGTTTTAGATCCTTTTTCCCCTATGTATCAACTAGACCATGGCAGCATCACAATTGGCCTTGGAACAGCGGCAGGCGGGAAGGGTAGCGATGACGCAGACGATGACGAAAAGGGTGAGCATGAAGGAGACCATCAGGGAAAGCATCAGGGAAAGCATCAGAGTAAGCATCAGGGAAAACATCAGGAAAAGCATCACGATGAAGCAGACGATGACTGATCCCCAAATCGCGAGAGCTTCAGGTTTCTCCCCGAGGCCTGGCTTCCGCGGGTAACGAACAGTGAACACGGTGTCTGACACTGTACTGCCCCACTTCATTTTGGACAGGAAGTGTCCTGTTTTTGACCATCCAGTCCACTTAGACTCGGCCGGTGACCGCATCCCCAGCCAGGACTCGAACCTTCGGGGTCTTCGCTTCTCATTTTGCCTAGCCTCCCACCCCAGTGCGCAAAATACCAGCGAGGCTAGGCCACCCTTGGGGACCTGTCGAGGCTGACAGTTCAAAAACCTCCTTCTGCTTCCTTAGCTCACCAATAGATTTTTCAAGAACTTCGGAGTAGGCTTTATGCGGGTTCAAAAAGAAATGTTATGTCGATTGAGTCCATCACTCAAGTATGCTCGCCGTGTGAACATTGAGAGGCGCTGGGACGAGCCGGTGAAGTAGTGCAGGGCCGTTCTTCGTCGGCAAATTTATTCACAAGAAAGGATTATTCATGCGAAACCTCGTGTGCGGGTTGTTGGCCCTTTGGGGCATTGCAAGCTCAGTAGCCTGTGCCGCTGCTTCAGATCCCACCACTGACGAACAGAAAACGTTTTACGCCCTCGGGTTGATGATTAGTCAAACCCTCGGTAGCTTCTCGCTGAACGAATCCGAATTGGAGTTCGTGAAAGCTGGCCTCACGGACGGGATTTTGAAACGGCCCCGCAAGGTGGAGCTGCAAACCTACGGGCCGAAGGTTCAGCAAATGCGGCAAGCACGGGCCGCCGTGATCGAGGAGAGTGAAAAGAAGGCTGGGGGCGCGTTCCTGGCCAAGGCGGCGATGGAGTCCGGGGCGATCAAGACCCCATCGGGCCTAGTGATCAAGTCGTTGAAGGCGGGAAGTGGCCCGTCCCCGAAGGCCACAGACACGGTGAAAGTCCACTATCACGGTACCTTGATTGACGGGACAGTGTTTGATAGTTCGGTGCAGCGTGGACAGCCAGTCACATTTTCGCTAATCAATGTCATCCCCTGTTGGACCGAGGGCCTGCAACAGATGAAGGTCGGAGGAAAGAGCCGCCTGGTCTGTCCATCGAACTTAGCCTATGGCGGTCAGGGAGGCCCATCACAGATCAAGCCTGGGGCTACGCTGGTCTTCGAGGTCGAGCTGCTTGAACTCATGAAGTGACTTGAATTTACCCCTATCGTTGTACGTCCTGCGAGCAGCGATATCAGGCCTTTGGAGTGCTGCCCTGACCTTGACTTGCTTCCGCCTGCGTGTTCAGAAAAAAGTCATGTCGATCGTGAGCGCCCACAGCATGCTGGACATCATCTTCGGCCTCCTGCTCGCTTTACTGTTCCCTCCACGTTCCCCGGATAGGATACACGACGGGCAGCCCCGCAACACGGCCACGGCCTAAGCTATTGTTATACCAGACTTCCAGAGACCCCGCACCAGCCAACCCCCGCTTCGCCACGACAGCCCCAAACACCCGCACCTCCCTGCCAATCTGGAGCGTTCCGGCCGTGTGAAGCACCCCATTGATCGCCACCTCAGCGAGGCTCACCGGTACGGGCGAGGCCGATACTGGCTGTCCCTCCGGCGGTGGAGCGCGGGCCTGGACGGTCTGGCCTGTTCCTTGCGGCTGCAGCACGACGTGCGCATTGATGTAAAAGGTTCCCTCCATGTACGGTGCGTCCAGCACAAGCGTGACCTGGTTGGTCTCGTTGGGTGGTTGCTGGTCGAGGGTATCAATGAACACCAGGCCGCGCTGGTCCCCGACCTCCTGCGATCCGAAGACCTGCGACGGCGTCAGGGCATGGGATGGATCCGTCATCCCGTTCCTGTAAAGCCGGCCCTCCCGATCCGGGACGTAGTAGCTGCCAAAGCGTTGCGCATAGTCCTTGAAGGTTTGATACTGCCAAGGACCGGGCGGACTGTTCGAAACGATGTCGCCCCAATGAGTCTGGACCTTTGGAAGGTGGCCAGATTCAGCAACGCTGGGGTCGGCAGAGGGAACATCGACTTGGACGGCAGCACGAAGGGACGGGATCCTCCATACGCCCAATTCGACGGACACCGTCCGGCGTGACCCGCCCCGCGCCTCCGCCGTCACCTCCACCGCGCAGTAGCCATCGGGGTGTCCAGGGCCGTAGAGACGAGCGCGCGTGACGCGCCCAAAGTCGGCCAGCGCGCCTCCTGTACCCGCGTTGTTGAGCACACGATCGTCTTCAGGGCGGCCGGCATCATACGTCACATCGGGAGCGTCAGGCGTACCGGTAAACCGAAAAGGCAACAGCGTTTCGTGGGAGGCAGGCAGTGCGTCTTGCGTGAGCCAAGCCACCACTTGCTCCACGCCGCTTTCAGCCAACAACTGAGCAGTCTTTTCGTCCACGTGTCGGCTCGAAGCCGTCACTTCCGTGACCGCCAAGTTCATGGCTGTCCCGCCCATGATGGCCAGGAGCAGCGCGACCAGCAGCGCCCCGATCAACACCCAGCCCGCTTCAGCATTAGGTATAATCATAGTGCCCTCACACCGAGTTCCTGCATATGGGTTCGACGAATCCGCCCTCCACGGCCATCCGGGCGGCTGGTTTCCAGATGGAGTCGGATCAGCTTGATATCATCCGCTCGTCCGGTTGGACGTCCATCCTCGGTGAGGTAGCTGAAGGAAAACCCGTCAACATACTCGACGAGGGGATTGGCGCCGGCGTCCACCTCACGCATCAATTTGGCATTCCCGGCATCGTGGCGACTCAGATAGTAACGAACCCGGTTCACGATCTCGACAGTACTGCCGAGCGGAAAGTTTCGCGTGAGCTGACCTGACAGGGTCAATTTCCCGGTCGAGCTGTCCCGCGCCAACACGTGTTCCTCGCATCCGGCGAGTCCGCAGACGACGATCCTTTTGCATTTTGTCCACCCCGATCGGGAGCCGACCTGCACCCAGTCCTGACCGGCGACGGCGGCCGTCACCAACACTCCCCGGACATCGTTCACGTTGGCGTCAAAGGCGACCTCCTCTGCTGCCATCACAGTCATGGTCGGTCGGCCTACTAAGGTCCCGGTCCCCGCCAGGCGCAGCTCACGGGCCAGCACGTGGACGCCACCCCGTAACTCCTGTTGAAGTTCGGTCTTTGCCTGCTGTCCTCGGAAGTGCTGGTGATGCGAGACAAACATGTCCAGAGCCCCTCCCAGGACGAGAGCCCCCAATGTGGCGGCAATCATGGCTTCCGCCAATGAGAAGCCAGCGTGGCCTGATGCGATTCCTCTGTCACCGGCCGGTCTCATCAAACAGCTCCTTCGCTGAATACTGGATTCGCTCTCCGCATCCCTAATCGGACCATGCGAATCCGCCCTGCCTGGTCGGACCACGCAGCGGTCACTGTGATCGTCGCCGTTCGGGAGTCCGCCAGGTTCGGCCGGTCCGGACGGACTGCCCACGTCACAATGATGCCGTTGATGGTTTGCCGAGTTGTGTACTCGCCGTCACCCGCGACAGCGTCCCCTTCACTCCCCGAATCCTTAAGCCGCACATCGACAATGCCATCGCCATCCAGATCGGCTGTCAAAAGGGTGTGATAGACCGCCGCCCGAAGCCGCTCCAGCCTGGTCTCAGCCAGCGCCATAGCCTGGAGTTTCCTGGCGCCCACTGCGATGCCATCCTGAGCCAGCGCAAACATGCTGACCGAGCCGAGCAGGCTGAACGAAAGCACCACCATCGCGACCAATGGCTCGACCAAGGACATGCCACGTTTCGAGAGCAACGACACGCGCTCCATGGCAGCGTCACCGCGCCCGGACGATGCCGGTCAAGCTGACTGTCACCACCCGCTGAATGCCCCGCCGGTCCTCCAGTGTTAACGTCGTCGGCGTCGAGCTGGTACCGCGAGGATGGAACGACAACACGCGTCCTCCTGTCGAACGGATGGTTCGGATGCCCCGGTTCATGAGGTTCCTTATGGGAGCCACCGGCTGCGTGGCATCGCCGGAACGGTACAGGGTCACCCCTGGCTGGTCAGGATCTAGGGCAACCTGGATAGTCTGTCCTTCACGCACCGCGAGGCTCCTGGCAAACCGTAGATCGCCAACCACTTCTGCCACCGCCGTATTGAGGTAGACCTGGTCCGCTGTCGCCTGGAGTTCCGTGCCCAGAAACACGGAAAGCACTCCCGTGATCGTCAGGGCAATCACCAACTCCGCCGTGGTCATTCCCTGTTCCTGCCACATTAGATTTTTCGTCGGTGCCAGCGTCATCGTAAGCCCTCCTATTACGTTGTCGAATGAGATGCGGGGGGAGTGATCAAGTACCGTGCCAGCGACGACAGAAGTTCGCAGACCCGCATCAGCAACGGGAATGCCAACAATGGTTGTTGGGAAACCAAGTTAGCAGCGGTCAGGAAGTAGCTACGCGAGTAGGAAGCCGATCAGTACAAGCAATTGAAGCAACCGGGAGACTTCGTCACGAGCCGATAGGCCCGTCAGGCCCTGAACGGATGTTCAGGGCAATTGTCTGCTTGTTCACTGTCCTTGTCGTTGGAATACGCCTCGACCCTAGACGGACTCGCCGTTGAAGGTGCTCCAAGCGAGAGTACGGCAGGTGACCGAGCGCGAAACGCCCTGCTGGACGTGAGAATTAGCGCGCAGCAGGGCGTTTGAATAATCGGAGCGTTACGAGCGGGACCAGTTGATCGCAATCACGTTGTTCCCGGAGAACACAACTTCCACGATCCAGTTATCGGACGTGGTGTAAATCCAGCGCTGCGTCCCCCTGTTATGAAAGCGGTGCCTGGGGGACCCCGCCCGGCTCAGGACTTCCGCCTTGGTCATGCCGGTCGAGAGCATCCGCAGGGTCTCGAATGACATCTCTTTTCGGGAGCTGCTCCTTGAAAGATGACTGTGGCTTTCATACACGGAAGGCAGATGGAAGTGCTTCGTGTACCGCCAGGCACCAGCCTGAGCCAGATCAGGCGCGAAAAGCCCGACCCCTCCTCCAACGAGAATCGCAATCCAAGTCCACCACATAGGACACCTCCTTCTCGACGTTGTTTGTAAACAGCCTGCACTCATCCCGGTGATTGAGCAGAAACGGTGCCAGGCGGCGCTCAAGGTAGGAAGCATGCCCGCGGAAGGAGGACGAAAGAGGGATTTTCAATGAGTTCTGCTGGAGCTGGACGGAATGCAAGCAGAACAGGTCGAGGAAAGAACACAAGCCCGCCTGAACGAGCGTTCAGGGGGTAGCGCTACTGTTCAGGAGGAGGTCATGAGCTGATCGACTGAGCGAAAGCCGACGCCCAGAGACTTCAAGATGAGATACTTCCTGTCGAACCGATTGTTCGTCCTGATGATTGTCCTGACATCTCGCAACCCGATCCGCCCCCAGCACGGCCAATGAAACACAGAAAGCGGATAGTCGGTCCCGAACAGAAGCCGTGCATGCACTTCCGGATGGTGCTGAAGTCGCCACAACATTCCGAAGCGGTTCGGCAACGTCAGCGCGGAGACATCGGCGAAGAAATTCGCGTAGCGCTGTACCCAGTCCAAGAGCGTCCGATAGTATGGCTCATACGCGATCAGGCCGTTGCTGCATCCGTGGGCGGCGATGACCGTGACGCCTTCCTCCAAGGGCACCCGCAACTTGTTGGGGTCACCGGCGGATTGGTCCTGTCCGGTCAAGACGATCTCATACCCGACGTGACTGAGGAAGGGAATCTTATGCCGGGCAAGCCGTCTGTAAAACGGAAGATACCGCCGGTTGGCGGGATCGAACCCTTGGGTATTGGGTAGAACTTTGACGAGCTTCGCACCGGCTTCGACGCACCGGTCCAGTTCCTCGATCGCGTCCCGCCTCTGAGGATTGATCGAGACACCGGGCCACAACCTATCTGGATAGGCATGCGCGATGCGAAGCACATAGTCATTGCTGACAAGAAATTCCGTTTTGCCAGCATCCAACACGCCGTTGGCATCGTAGACGCCATCCAGGCCAAGAAGAACCGCTCTCTCCACGTACTTCGCTTTCCGAAGCTCCGCGAGCAGGTCGTCCACGTACTTCTGATTGGACCAAGCCGCATCCTGAGCTTTCAGATCGTGCTTCCACGCGAGAAACTTGAAGAGCGGGCTACGGAGCATCCTGGGGGAAATGTAGCACCCGTTATCCTCCGTCCGGAGCGCCGCCAAGTGAACATGGCAATCAATCACCCGGTCTCTCCGTCTCGGCCTTGCGCAACCATCGGTAGGTCCGGCACAGCAGTCTGGCGGCGGCTGTCTTGTTGCCCGCATGTTCCTTGATGGCCCGCCGGATGAGCGCCCACTCGATGCGCTTGATGAGGCCGGTGAGCCCGTGCCCGTTCTTGAGCGCCTGGACGATGAGCGGCCACTCGACCCGGTCCATGAGATCGTCGAACCCCAGGGCGGAGATGGTTTCGGGAGTCTCGCGGATGGACGGCGGTAGGAGGTCGGGCCCGATCATGAGTGTCTTCGGCCCGGCGAGGGCGACGGCGCGCTCGATGACGTTCTCCAGTTCGCGGATGTTGCCGGGCCAGCGATAGCGGACCAACACCTCGAGGACTTCGCCAGTCAACCCCTTGAGGGCTTTCTTCTGCGCTGTGGCATGCCGGTCAAGCAGATGCTGGGCGATCAGCGGGATGTCCTCGATCCGTTCTCGGAGCGGCGGGATGTGGAGGGGAAAGACATTGAGCCGGTAGAACAGGTCCTGGCGCAACTTCCGCTCGGTGACGAGCGCGTGCAGATCCTGGTTGGTGGCGGCGATGATCCGGACATCCACCTTGATGTCCTCGTGACCGCCTACCCGCTGGAGCTCCCGTTCCTGCAGGACGCGCAAGAGCTTCACCTGCATGGCTGGCGAGATCTCGCCGATCTCGTCCAGGAAGAGCGTGCCGCCGTTGGCCTGCTCGAACTTGCCCTTCCTCTGCATCACGGCCCCGGTAAAGGCGCCCCGCTCGTGCCCGAAGAACTCCGATTCTAATAAGTTTTCCGCCAGCGCGCCGCAATTGATCGCGAGGAACCGGCCGGCCCGCCGCGGGCTGAGCTGGTGGATCAGCCGCGCCGTCTGTTCCTTGCCGGTTCCGGTCTCTCCAGTGATCAGCACGGTGACGTCGGACTGCGCGACGCTCCGCACAAGACCGAACAGGTCCTGCATGGGACGGCTCTTGCCCACCAGCCCTCCCGTTTCCGTCGCCCCGTACAGCTCCTCTCGAAGATGCTTGTTCTCCTCGCGCAGCTCGCGGTTGCGGATGATGATCCCGAGCGCCCGTCGCTGCGTGGCCTGCAATCCCACCAGGTGATCGAACAGCAGCCGCGAGATCACGCCCTTGGTGGCCAGGTCCGCCGCGCTGTCCGCTTGCCGCCGCACCGCCTCGGGCGCGGAACGCTCCCGCCACTGGAAACGATACCGCGTATACGGAGCGTCGTAGATCGTCCCCTCATGTAAGACATACTCCAACGACCCGGCGCGCAACACGCCCGGCTGTTCGATCCGGAGAGCCCGGAGGTGCTCGCTCGAGCGGCTCGCTGGACGATCAGCGGCGTAGGCTTGTCCCTCGTCCCAGCCGGCAGCCGGTTCAACCTCCATCCAGAACGGGAGGGCCGTCGCTACGGCTCTGCCAGTCTTCCCCTCCTTGATCAGCCAAGCGGTCGGAGCGCTCCTGGGTCCTTCAGGCTTCAGCACGTAGGCCTCACCAAACTCGGCGATAATGGTCGCTAGGCGCAGTTGCGAGTACTGCTCCTCGCAGGACGCGGATTCCACGAACGGATAGAGCTGGGAGAACCCTTCGATGTTGCCCTTGACCAGCAGGCTGTTCCCGATTTGCGGATCAACCGGGGGCAGAAACTGGACCAACACGTGCAGGGTGTGAGTCTCGTCAGGGCGGGCGAAGGCTTGCATGCGGAGATAATTGCTATAGGCTGCCGCCCAGAGCCCAGAGCAGCGGACGGCCGTGTCCACGTCATCGAGATATCGGGCGATGGTCTCCATCAGCGTCGGCTCCCGCTTGTCTGATGAAGCGAAGTAGGCCAGGGCCGCGCGGTAGGTCACATCCTTGCGCCCGCTCGCCTCCTCGCTGCGGTGGATCAGCTCGCGGAGTACCACGTGCGGGACCCAGTTGTTCGGATCGAGGAGGAAGGCCTTCGGATCGCGGATGTGGTCGAACCCTTCCACCACCCCAATGACCCGGTGGTAATCGATTCGGTCACCAATCCCCAGAAGGCTGTCCAGATGGCGGATCACCATCCCGGTCAAAAAGCACGTGACCCACGGGTCCACGACCGGCTCGTCACTCTTTGTCGAGGCCATAGTCCTTGATCTTGGTGAGCAGCGTCTTGTAGCTGACCTGCAGGATCTCGGCCGCCCTGGTCTTGTTGCCGCCGGTCTCGCGCAGGACCTTCTCGATCATCTTGGCCTCCACAGCCCGGGAGGCCGCGCTGCTGGCTTCCTGGAGGCTCCCTCTCGCCGGCACGCCTTCCTCGGCTGACCGAGCCAGCACGCGTAAGCCGATGTGCTCGGGGAGGATCTCGCGGCCGTCGCAGAGAATGACGGCCCGCTCGATGCAATTCTGCAGCTCGCGGATGTTCCCCGTCCAGGGATGGTGCTTCATGACCTCGACCGCTTCGGACGAGAGCGCCAGGCCCTCTTTCTTCACCTCCCGGCTGTACATCGCGAGAAAATGTTCGACGAGCAACGGGATGTCTTCCCGGCGGTCGCGCAGAGGCGGGATGACGAGCGGGAACACGTTCAGCCGGTAATAGAGATCCTCGCGGAAGGCCTGCCTGGCCACTGCCGCCAGCAAGTCCTTGTTGGTAGCCGCCACGACGCGGACGTCCGCCTTGACCGGAGACGTGCCGCCGACCCGCATGAACCGCTCGCCCTCCAGCACACGGAGGAGTTTGGCCTGGAGGCCCATGTCCATGTCGCCGATCTCGTCGAGGAACACCGTGCCCTTATCTCCCAGTTCGAACTTTCCGATTTTCCGTCCGGTGGCGCCGGTAAACGAACCGCGTTCATGTCCGAACAACTCGCTTTCCAGCAACTCCCGGGGGATGGCCGCACAGTTGATGGCCACGAACGGCCCGTTCTTGCGCGGGCTCAATTCATGGATCATCCGGGCAAAGAGCTCCTTACCGGTGCCGCTCTCGCCGAGCAGGAGCACGGTCGTCGGGCCAACCGCGACCTTCTTCGCCTTATCCTGCGCTTCCAGCAGGGCACGGCTCTGGCCGACCATCTTCGCGTACTTTGTCTGCGAGAGCTCTTCCTTGAGGATCAGATTCTCGGTGACGAGCTGCCGGGCCTCCAGCGCCTTCCCGATGATTATCAGGAGATGGTCCGGGTCCACTGGCTTCTGCAGGAAATCGAACGCCCCTTCCTTGACGGCCTTCACGGCGGTCTCGATCGTCCCGTGTGCGGTCATGACGACGACAGGGGCCATTGGATTCTCGTCCTTAACGGCTTGCAAGACCTCCAGGCCCGACTTCCCCGGCAGCTTGAGATCCGTCAGGACGAGGTCCACTTTCTGCCGCAGAAACTCCTCGATGCCCTTTTCCCCATCGGCCGCCAGGACGACCGCATGCCCTTCCATTTCCATGTGCCGGGCCAGCACTTCGGCCATGCGCTCGTTGTCTTCAATAAGCAGAATCGTAGCCACGTCCGTGCCTCAGGCGATCGGTAACGAAATCCGAAAGGTCGTCCCCTTATGTTCCTGGCTCTCCACATCGACCCGGCCGTTATGCAGCAGGACGATCTTGTGGACCAGCGCGAGCCCTAGGCCGGTCCCTTTCGGTTTCGTCGTAAAGAACGGCAGGAAGATCTTGCCGAGCTGGTCTTGCGGGATGCCGGCGCCAGTGTCGCTGACCCGCACCTCGACTTCACGCCGCCGTCCCAGCGGGGGCCGCAGACCAGCCGACACGGTCAGGCGCCCGCCACCCTGCATGGCCTCAACGGCATTCTGGACCAGGTTCCCCAACGCCTGCCGCATCAGCACTTCATCGATGCGGATCCGGGGCACGTCCGGAAAGCAGGTCACTTCGACATGGGGATGGGGGGGCGGCACCTGTTCCAGCACCTGCTCGACCACCCGTTTGAGCCACGGTTCCATGTCGACCGGCTTAAGGTCGGGGTCGGTCTTCCTCGCAAAATTGAGGAACTGCGTGACCAGATGGTCCATGTCTGAGATCACGTGGGTGACGGTCTGAATGCTTTCGTGGACTGGACTGTTGGGCGGGGTTTGCCGGGCGATCAGCTTGGCCGCGCCCAGGATGGTCCCCATCAGGTTGCGGAACTCGTGGGCGATCCCCGCGGACATCTGCCCCAACACCGTCATGCGCTCGCGCATCTCCACCTGCTCCTGCAGCGCCTTGATCTCGGTGAGGTCGGTGCACACGAACGTGGTCCCCATCAGGCGGCCCTCGCGATCCTTCAGCAGCGTGGTGCTCACGCCGATCCAGATCCGTTCCCCATGCGGCAGGTGTAGCTCGAACTCCTCCCGCGTAATGGCTTCCCCGGTGCTCAGACACCGGTTCAGCAGCCCCGCGACCGTGCTGTTCGCGCCGAAGACCTCATCGCACGTCTTGCCGATCACGGCCGCCCGGTTGAGCCGTAGGATGCGGCCGGCGGCGTCATTGAAGGTGGTGACCACGCCCTCCCGGTTGAAGGTGATGACGCCGCTCGAGACGCTGCGGAGAATGTTCTCGTTGTAGCTCTCGACTTCCCGCGCCCGTTCCTCCGCCGCCGACCGCAGGCGCTCGAGCTCATGCTCTTTTTCCCGCAGGCGCGCCACGACATCGAGGAAGACATTGTCCTTCACGAACCCGGTCGACGGTGAGGGATCGCGCCGCACGATCCGCGCGAATACGGCGTACAGAAGGACTAGGAGAATGATGCCGCCCAGGACTTTCAGCAGGAGATCGGTCGCCGCGTGCACATCGACGCTCCCAAGAGCGGTGGGAACCCGCTGGGCCGTCAGCAGATTGAACGCGAGGGTCGTGAGAAACAACACTAACAGCAGGGCGGTGAGGATCGCGAACAGATTGCTTCGAGGACGCAGCGCCACGGCTTACCGCCTTCCCACCAGAAGCGCACCGTACCAGCCCAGGATCTCCGCGCCGAACAGCATCGCGACCACCGCCCCGAGAGAGAGAAAAGGGCCGAACGGGATGTAATCCGAGCGGCTGATAACGCGGGCCGCGATCAACCCCACACCGAGCACCGAGCCCAGGAGCCCGCCCACGATCACCGTGAGCAGCACTTGCTGCCAGCCCAGGAACGCGCCGATCATGGCCAGCAGTTTAATGTCGCCGCCGCCCATGCCCTCCTTCCCGAACAGGTAGGGACTGATCCAGGCCATGACATACAGCAGGCCGCCGCCTAGCACGAGACCGCCGATGCTGTCCCACCAGCGCGGCAAAAGGAGCGTCCCGGCGACGAGTCCGAGCGCGATCCCTGGTACCGTGATCCGGTCAGGCACGATCATGTGATCCAGATCGATGAAGCTCACGACGATGAGGGCCGAGAAGAGCGCCCCGTACACGAACCCCACTGGGGTCACCCCGAAGCGCCAGGCGATGAAGCCATACCCGGCGGCGTTGAGCGCCTCCACGAGAGGGTAGCGCCACCCGATGAGGGCCCGGCAGGTCCGGCACCGGCCGCGCAGCCAGAGGTAGCTGAGGATCGGAATGTTGTCGTACCAGGCAATGGCCGTCTTGCACTGCGGGCACCGGGATCCCGGCCGCACGATGGATTCTCGAAGGGGCAGGCGATGGATGCAGACATTCAAGAAGCTGCCGATGACGGCGCCGACGAACACCGCGACCGTCACATGCCACTGGGGACTCATCCTGCCTCCGCCGATAGCTCCCGGACCAGGCCGCCCGCGCGCCCATTGTACGTGAACTCCCTGAAGGGGACAAGGCCGCGGACCGGACTGTGATGCCTTTTCCTATTTACAGCATTTACTTGATTATGTGATACTAATGGTCTTACTGGTAGGGCGGTTGATTAGACATCTTTAACATAAGGAGTTATGCGATCATGGAACGGAAGAAGAGAAACGGGGGCACGTCCTTGACGGACCGCGAGCAGGAAATCCTCCAGTTGATCTGGAACGGCCTCAAGAACCGGGAGATCGGGACGCGCCTCAAGATCAGCGTGAAGACCGTCGAAGCGCACCGTGCCAACATGATGAAGAAGCTCAGGGTGTCGAACGCAGCCCAGCTCCTCAAAGCCGCCATCGAGGAAGGATTCATCCGGGTGCGGCGGGGCTGACGGGACCGGTGCGGGCTCGCTGCCGCAGCACCTCGTACAGCACGACCGCCGCCGCCACCGAGGCGTTGAGGCTTTGCACTTTGCCCTGGAGCGGGATGCGCACCAGCCCATCGCATTGACCGGCGACCAGCGGCCGGATCCCCCGACCCTCCCCGCCCACCACTAACGCCACCGGGCCGCGATAATCCACTTCCCAATAGTGTCGAGTCCCTTTCGCGTCGAGCCCATAGACCCAGAAGTTCGCCGCCTTGAGCCGTTCGATGGTCTGCGCGACATTGACGACGCGGGCGATAGGAAGATGCTCGATGGCGCCCGCCGAGGCGCGGGCCACGGTCGCGGTCAGACCGACCGCCCGTCGGGTTGGCAGGAGCACACCCTGCGCGCCGGCTGCCTCAGCCGTCCGCACGATCGCGCCGAGATTGTGGGGATCCTCGATGCCGTCAAGCACGAGCAGAAGAGGCGAGTCATGCCGGCCCGCCGTATCGAGAAGCTCCTCCAGAGACAGGTAAGCCTTCGCCGAGGCGATGCCCACCGCGCCTTGGTGCCGTCCGGATCCCGCCCGCCCAACCCAGGCC
>CAZSUT010000048.1:0-18312 GCA_964610095.1 uncultured Nitrospirales bacterium
AATTGCGAGGTGTCTGAAGGCATCGTGTAGCGATTCCGCCGTGAGCACCTCAGTCTGGCCATCCGTGGCTAAGATGGTCTGGATGAGCTCTCGGATGTCCGGGGCATGATCAACAACTAGGGTACGCATAGGCACAATAGGTACAAATAGTAGCAGTGCGGGTGATACCGGTCAAATGGCGCTGGTGTTCGCGTGAGGTTCCAGGTAAGATCGCCGCGCGCTGAGGAGTCTGATATCTATGCAGCAGTGGGTTGGCGTCTGGTTCCAATGGGTGAACGATTGGGGCTATCTCGGCATCGTCATGTTGATGGCGATGGAAAGTTCCGTGATCCCGATTCCGAGCGAGATTGTCATCCCGCCTGCGGCGTACTGGGCCGCGCAGGGCCGGTACAGTTTCGGCGGGGTCGTGCTGGCGGGCACGGCTGGGAGCTACCTGGGCGCCGCTGCGACCTACTGGGCGGCGCGGTGGCTGGGGCGGCCCTTGCTGGTACGATATGGGCGGTATCTGTTCTGCCCTGAGGCCAAGCTGCTGCGCGCCGAGCGCTGGCTGGCCCGGTACGAGGCGGGAGGCGTGTTCTTTGCGCGACTTGTGCCGGTCGTCCGCCACCTGATCGGCATTCCGGCCGGTCTCGTGCGCATGCCGTTCGGCTTGTACAGCCTGGTGACGCTCCTCGGGGCGGGGCTGTGGTGCTGGGTGCTGGCTTGGTTCGGTGGCCACCTGCTGGGCGACCGCCCGGACCTGCTGAAAGATCCTGCCGTACTGGTGCAGGTGCTGCGCGAGCGTTCGTGGCTGTTTGGCGGCTTCGCCATCCTGCTATGCGTCCTCTACGTGCTTGTGATGCGACTGACGGCCCCCCCGAAACCGTGACCGCGAGTCGGACGCTGGCGTTCTACAAACCGTATGGCGTGCTCTCGTGCTTCACGGATCCGGTGGGGCGTCCCACGCTGGCGGGCAGCATCCCGGTCCCTGACGTCTATCCAGCAGGGCGGCTGGACTACGACACGGAAGGACTCCTGCTCCTCACCTCGGACGGTGCTTTGGCGCACCACATCACGGACCCTCGGTACAAGCTTCCAAAAGTCTACCTAGCCCAGGTCGAACGCGTTCCCGACCAGAAGACCCTGGCCCGCCTTCGTCACGGGATCCTCCTCGGCGGTCGGCGCACGCGGCCGGCGGAGGTCGAGCTGCTTCCGGCGTCTCCTGATCTCCCGCCGCGGCCGGTCCCCATCCGGTTCCGCAAGTCCGTCCTGACGGCCTGGCTCAAGGTCACCTTGCGCGAAGGGCAGAACCGGCAGGTCCGCCGCATGACCGCGGCCGTGGGCCATTCGACGCTGCGCCTCGTTCGCGTTGCCGTCGGTCCTGTAACTTTGGGCGATCTCGAGCCGGGGCAGTGGCGTGAACTGGATGACACCGAGGTCGCCCGCCTGCGCCGGTAGCGCTAGGCTCATTGCAGATGCGTTCGATGTTGGTTTATAACAAAGGCGGCAAGGTTATGAGAAGAGGGGCACGGACTGTCCTGGGGATCGCGGTGAAGTGCTCAACCGTTATGGTGGGCTGCTTGCTATGGGGTCTCGCGGGTTCGGCGTGGGCCGAGACTTCTGACGCAAAGGTGCTGGATCAACCGCCGAAAGGATTCTTCGTCAACCTGACCATGGCGCAAGGCTATAAGGAGTCCCTGGACTCATACCAAACGGAGCGATTCAAGCCTGTCAACCCCGGCACCACGTTTAAATCGGACGTCGAGGACGTATATATGGTGTTTGATCTTCTCCCCAGGGAGAACCCGGCGAACGTGATCGGGCAATTGTTCCAGGCAAAGGGCGAGGGCGGGTCCGATGAGAAATTCCTGCATGAAGAAGCCGCCTACCTCACGACGGCTCAGGAGAGCGGCTTTCTCGTCTTTCCCCGGCCCAAGGGTGGCTGGACTCCCGGCGAATACAAGGTAAAGATCCATCTCGGTGAGAAGGTCACCGACGCCAGCCAGATCGGGACTCTGCGTTTCAAGATTGTCCCCTGACTACATCTTGCTCTGGATCTCCTCCGCGATCTCTTCAAGCGTGCGATTGTCGGTGGGGATGATGTGGTCGCAGGCGGCCTTGTACATCGGGAGCCGTTCGTTCAGGACTTCTTCCACCTCGTCCACGTAGCTTTTCTTCTGGGTGAGTGAGGGGCGGTCCTTGCTGTGCTTGATCCGCTCCATGATAGTGGGCACTTCGGCGCTCAGCCAGAACACGCGTCCCCGCTCGCGCAGCGCGGCGACGTTCTCCTTGCGGAGGACCACGCCGCCGCCGGTGTCGATGATGGTCCGGTCCTTTTTCCCCACCCGCTGGCAGATCTGGGTTTCCACGTCCCGGAAGTAGTCCCAGCCTCGCTTTTGGATGATCTCAGGGACGGACAGGCCGGCCTTCTTGACGATCTCGGCATCCGTGGAGATGAGCGACCATTTCATGCGCTCGGCCAGGATCTTGGCGACGCTGGTCTTGCCCGTGCCGCGATACCCCACCAGGACGATGTTCATGTAAGCTGCCTCTCCAGCACGGCGCGCATGACCTCAACCGGAGCCGGCTGCTGAGTCCAGAGCTCGAATTGCCCGACAGCCTGCTGCAGAAACATCTCCATGCCGCGTATGGTGCAGCATCCGGCTCGGCGCGCCGCCTTCAGTAGGCGCGTCTCCAGGGGGTTGTACACAATGTCCATAACGGTCAGGTGGGGTGCCAGCAGCGAATCGGGGACGCAGGTCTCCCCCACGTTCGGGCTCATGCCGACTGGCGTGCAGTGGATCAGCACCTGTGCGTTGGGGATGGCGCGGCCGAGCGTCTGCGGCGTGAGTTGGTCGCCGGTGACCGCGACGCCGGTCTTCTCGCGGAGGTCCCGGATCAGGGCTTCGCGCTCCTGATCGATGATGGCCAGGATCGTCAGTGCGGCCACCTTGGCCTCCATGCAGAAGGCGAAGGCAATGGCGCGGGCAGCGCCGCCCGAGCCCAGGATCAGGACGCGGCCTCCGTCCGTCGGCGCGCCGCCTTTGCGAAGGGCCGCCAGGGCCCCCGATGCGTCGGTGTTGTAGCCCGTGAGCGTGCCGCGGTCCGCCACGATCGTGTTCACAGCGCCGATGTTCAGCGCGGTGGCCTCGATCTTGTCGAGATACCGGAGGACTGCGACCTTGTGGGGGATCGTGACACTGACCCCGCGGATGCCGGTGAGCGCGCGGATGCCGCGCATGGCGCTTTCCACGTCCTCCACCTTGAACGCCACGTATGCAAAGTTGAGCCCCAGGTGCTGGAACGCGGCGTTATGAATGGCGGGTGACAGGGAGTGCTCGACCGGATTGCCGATGAGCACGCAAAGGAGGGTCTTGGCGTCGATGGACGGCATGGGATGTGTAGAATAGCGGGGCGGAGGAGAGGGGTCAAGAATTGGCTAACTTTGGCATGGTGCTATAATGAAGCCCCCAATCGGTTGTTACTCTCAAGGAGGCTGCTATGCGCAAGCTGTTTATATGTGGATTGATCACGATGATCTCACTGCTGGGCGTGCAGGTAGGGATCAGCCCGGCCCTCGCTGCCGAGGATGATGGCTCCAAGATCACCATCACGTCCCCCAAAGACGGGGACGTAGTGGGGGACAACTTCGAGCTCAAGTACGAGCTGGTCAAGGGGTCGAAAGCGGCGCACGCCCATGTCTACCTTGACGGCAAGTACCAGAAGGGCTTTGATGGCACCTTCATGGGCGTGCCCAAGGGCAAGCACGAGATTAAGGTTGCAGCGGCCACCGGGAAGCACGATGTGCTGGCGGCGTCGCAGACCATCACCATCGAAGTGAAGTAGTCAGACTCTGACAAAAGGGTTGAACCGGATTTCGAAGCCGATGCGGGTCTCCGGCCCGTGGCCCGTGATCACGCGGGTGCCCTCGTCCAGGGTATAAAGCCGGGTTTTGATGGACCGCTCGATGGCCTGGGCGTCACCCCCCCAGAGATCGGTCCGCCCGATGCTCCCGCGAAAAAGCGTATCGCCGGCCAGTAACAGCTTGGCGGTCTCAAAGTGGAAGCACACGGAGCCGGGGGTGTGCCCCGGCGTGTGCAACGCGAGGCCTGTGACCTCGCCGAGCGACAGCTCCTCGTCGTTCTTGAGCCACCGGTCCGGCGGCGGGGCCGGTGTGTAGGGCACACCGAAGGTCCGGCACTGCAGTTCCAGGTTGTCCCACAACTCCTGGTCCGCCTTGTGCAGCCACAGGGGCGCCCCCGTCGCGCGTTTCATTTCTCCTGAGGCGAGGAAGTGGTCGAAGTGGGCGTGCGTGTGCACGATGTGGGTTACCGTGAGGCCCAGCTCCTGCAGCTCTTTCAGAATGCGCTCGGAGTCGCCGCCCGGATCCACCACGATAGCCTGCTTGGTCGTTGGGTCGCCGATGATCGAGCAGTTGCATCCCAAGGGCGGCACCGGGAAGGAGCGAAAGATCATGAAGTCTCCTGCTTCGGCCCGTCCAGGGGCTGGCCGGCGGATTCCCAGGTCTTCTTGTTCACGATGATCGGGGCCTTGAACAGCACCGCCAGGGCGATCGCGTCGGAGGAGCGGCTGTCGAAGATATACGTGCGGCCGCCTAGCATCACCGTGAGGTCGGCATAGTAGGTTTTCTCTTTCAGGGTAATGACCGCACGGGTCACCTTGGCGCCGAACTCCAGGAGCATCAGGCGCATGAGGTCGTGGGAGAGCGGCCGGGGCGACGCGCCGCCCGAGAGCGCGCTGGCGATGGACACGGCGACGGTCGGGTCCACGAAGATGGGGACGAAACGGTCCTTGACGATCAGCAGGACCACGGGACTGTGGTCCGCTATCTGGACCTGCACCTCCTGGACTTCGACCCCGTCTTCAGCGGCCCAGACCGCGGGCGCACACGCCAGGCTCAGGACCAAGCACGCCGCCCCTGTCACCGCCGGATGTAAGCGTTCCATAGCGCCACCTCCTGCTCTCTCTCGCTTCTTCGTTCGAGAATAGTCTACCCGAGGGGCGTCGTCAACGGGGGCTGCAATCGGAAGCGGGCTGCGTTATAGTAAAAACTACAGCCATGGAACGGGAGATTCCCAAAGTCACCCGGGGGACCTTCTTGGTCGCCGCCCCCCATCTGCGAGACCCCAACTTCCGTCAGACCGTCGTGCTGATCTGCGAACACGGTTCCGGGGGATCGCTCGGCCTGGTGATCAACCGGCGCACCGATCAGCACATCATGGAGGTGCTGCCGCAGGCGACGGGGCTCCACGAGAAGGCGGGCTTCGTGTATGTCGGCGGGCCGGTGCAAAAGGACAATCTTTTGCTCCTCCACCGGATTGGTCGGGAGGTCTCTGACGCACGTCAGATCTTTGACGGGGTATGCCTGGGCGGCGATCTGGCCGTGCTCGAGGAGGCCTCCGCGGAAGGACAGGAAGGAGATCTGATCCGCGTCTACATGGGCTATGCGGGGTGGGCGCCGGGACAGTTGCAGTTCGAGCTGTCCACAGGTTCCTGGATCGTCCTGCCGGCCGAACTGAAGTTGGTGTTCGCGCGGGACCCGCTCCAGGTCTGGCCGATGATCCTCCGCTCCCTCGGTGGCGCGTACACGCTTTACGCCACCATGCCGCCCGATCCTTCCTTCAATTGATCTGCGGCGCTAACTTTTCGCCCTCTTCCTGATACGGCGGGCTCACCGCCAGTTGAGCGACCAGTTCCGCAGGCACGGCATACAAGTCCGTTTCTTCCCCGATACCTTTGAGCGCGAACGTGCACGGCGGCAGATCGTCCGGCAGCACGCCCTGGTTGCGGGACAGAGCGTAGGTGCGCCGGGCGAGCAGGAGAGCGCCGGCCTCGGCGGCGCTCTCAAGGCGCTGAGCCTTGTTGACTTCCGGCCCGATCACCGTGTAGTCCCAGAGGTATTCGGTCCCCAGGTTGCCGACCGTTACGAAGCCGGTGTTGATGCCGACGCGGATCAGGTGTGGTTCCTGGCCCTGGCTGAGCCAGCGCAGGTTGAGTTCCGTCATCTTCTTCTGCATGGCCAGTCCGGCGCGCACCGCGTTGGCGGCGTTACGCTCCACCCGCCGTTCCTCCGCCTCTTCCCCGCCCCCTTCGGGCTCCGCATCGCCGAAGAAGGCCATGATGCCATCGCCCATATATTTGTCCAGGGTACCGCCGTACCCGCGCAAGATAATCGTCATGGCGGTCAGGTAGTCCCGTAGAATCCGCTGGATCTGAAGGGGATCCGCCCGTTTGCAGTAGGAGGTGAAGCCCTTGACGTCCGCGAAAAAGATGGTCAGCTCGCGGGTACGGCCCGCCAGCAGGCGGGGAATGGTTTGGGGATTCTCCCGGATCGCCTTGATCGTCTGGGGCGGGAGAAAGCCACCGAGCACGGACTGGAACTGCTCGCGCTCCCGGTCCACGAAACGGTAGCGCGCGACCAGGAGGAGGATGGGCGCAATGCTTAGCGCCAAGATGGGATTCACGACTGGCAGGATGACGCCCGCCTTGTTGAACACCTGCTGCAGGGCGAAGATATAGCTGCCCAGGATCGCGACGAAGCCCACGGGGACCACCCACGGACCGCCAGTGAGGGCGGCCCCGGTCAGCAGCAGCACGGGCAAGCCCAGGCACAACGCAGATTCGGACCCCGTTGCCTCACGCAGGAACTGCTGCCGCAGGAGCATGTTAAGCAGGTGCAATTGGATCTCGCCAGAGGGAAAATCCCCCTCGAGCGGGATCGCCACGCGGCTGCCAGACCCGGTCGTCAGGTTGGAGAGGACGACGATTTTGCCTTTGAACCGGTCGGGGAAACTGGCTTGGCCCTGTGCCGATTTAAGTTGATCGAGGATCCAGCTGTAAGGATAGTGGTGAAAGCGCACTCCCCAGTGACCGGCATAGTTGATCCAGGTGCGTCCTTGCTCGTCGATGGGGATGACCACCTCTTCCCCTTTGCGGGGCTTGAAGCGGATCGTTTGTCCTCGGTCGATCCGCACGGATGCGGGATCTACATCCAGTTGCCGGAGAGCGGCGGCCAGAGCCAGAGACGGCAAAAATCCCCCCTTGAAGGCGTAGAGCAGAGGCACTCGTCGCAGGACACCGTCCCGGTCGGTGGTGCGCTGAGTGTGGCCCAGCCCTCTGGCTGACTTGACCAAGTCGGGCAGCGGCAGGGTTATGTCAGCAACCGCCGGGACCTCTCCGAAACCCTTGACCTCGGCCTGCAAGAGGTGCCGGGGCGACGGGAAGGGGACCAGCTTCCCACTCTCGCCCTCTGCTGCAGGTCTCAGGGCGATGGGATAGAAGACCATGCCGGCCTTTTGGGTCGCCGCCACCAGCGCCTTGTCCTCAGCGGGGTTCGCGGCAGCATGGTCGAACAGGAGATCGACTAGCACTGCCCGTGCGCCGGATTTACTGAGCAGGTCGAGCACTTGGGCGTGGATGCGCCGGTCCCAGGGCCACCGGCCGAGCCCGTAGGCAATCGCCGCGCGGTCGTCGTAGTCGAAGGCCACCCCAGTATCAGACTGGTTTTGCGTGGGGTTGTCCGACACAGGGAGCGGAGGCCGGTGCTGGAACCGGAGATCCACCGTCCAGAGCTCGACGGGTTCCAGGAGCACGGGCTGCATAAAGTTCAGGAGCAGCGGCAGCGTGATGGCGATGATGCTGCAGGCGAAGATGGTCGCGATATAGGACCATTTCCACTCGCCGGGGACGAAGCGTATACTTTTCATCCTCCTGATCCTCCGATCGCTGGCGGCTTTATCGGCGGAGGCGGCGCTGATGGCTCCTCAGAGGGCTGTGGCTTCTTGTCGGGCTTCGTCTCGGTGGCCGCTGGTTGCTTCATCTCTTCGATAGCTGCCGGGTGCTTTATCTCTTTTTGTGGTCGGTCCGGCTCTTCGGCCTTTCCGAACCCCGGACCGGTCGCGCAACCAGACAGGGCAAGCGCGAACACACTTGGCAGGATGAAGGGAGCAAGCCGAACTCTATCCACTCCTCTGATCCTCTCTAAAGGGAAAACATGATACGCCATTTGGGGGGTGTGAGTCCATATGGCGTCCAAACGACAGGGGATCAGTTAAGGCGTGGTCCCTTTAGAAGATTCGTTGCTCTTCGGGCGCTCGCTTGCTAGGGCGCAGGCCAGCACGCGATCGAGCCCCAGCAGCCCAGGGCCGATAAGGACCGTTACGCGCGCTCCGTTGACTCCGCAGAAAGCGTTCCGCAGGTGCACCGTCCGTCCAGCATCGAGCTGGACGAACGCATGGCTGCCCATGACGATCGGCTCCTGGCTGGTGCCCAGACTGGTGCCTGGGAGTTCTTGAACGTCGCGCAAGGCAGTGGCGTTGAGGAAAAGGACCGCGACCGTGAGAAGGAGCCCCGTCGCTCCTCCAAGCAGAAGGCGAGCCCAGACTGGCGTGAGCTGTTGGCTCCGCGCTACCGGGAGTCGCTCGGTAAGCCATACCAGCACGAGACCGACGGGGACGGTGATCAGGAGCAGGCCGTGTTCGGCCGTTGTCTGGTAGGGGGCCGCTTTCGGCGTCTCTGAGAAGATGAAGTAGAGAACTGGCGCGAGCAGAAACAGCACCGCCGCGCTGATCTCGCGGACGTTCGCGCGCCGCTCTACCATTCGGCTCCATGGTGTGTCATGACTCAATCCACTCTACGGAGTTGGCGCGTTGGAGTCAATGACAGGCGTGGTATACTCGGCGCCGCCGCTGTAGGCGAACCATTGGGGAGGACGTCCTTGCGCTTGACTGGACACGTGATCGGCCTGTTGAAGGAGTACATGCAGGACCTCGTCGAACAGGCGCGCCAAGAAACGGAGGCCCAGCGGTCCTTCGGCTTCACGGCAGCCCCTTACCGGCTCGACCACGCGATCTCGGACCTGCTGGCGATCCTGGACGACCGGATTGAATCGGAAGGCCTCCAGGTTGGATTGCCAGACGGCTTCCTGCACCAGATGTGGAAGCTGTGCGAGGAGGCCCGGCCACAGGTCGAGGAGGCCCTCTGGCTGCAGTCCAACCTGAGCGACGTGACACCATCCAAAGCTCTCACGCGCGAGCGCACCTACCGCGCGCTGATCGAGTACATCGAGAAGCAGGCCGGGTGATCCACCATGTCGCCGCTCATTGACGGGCGCCTGCCCATGGCGGTCGTGCCGCAGCGTTATGAGCTGCTGTTGACTGTCGAGCCGGACCGCAGGGAGTTTTCCGGCTCGGTCGCCGTTCACGTACAGGTTCTGGAGCCGGTGCGAGCCATCACTCTGCACGCCCTGGAGCTGACCGTCCCTCACGCTGTGGTGGAGGCCGGCGGGGCGCGATTCCCGGCCCACGTCTCGGTCGATCCTGACTCCGAAACGATCACCCTCGTGCCGGATCGCGAGGTGCCGGCGGGTCCGGCGGTGCTCACGCTGGACTTTGCGGGTCGCCTGAATCGCCAGATGAGGGGCCTCTACGAGGCGACGGCCGGGGCGGAGCGCTACGCGTTCACCCAGTTCGAGCCTACCGACGCGCGCCGCGCGTTTCCGTGTTTTGACGAGCCGGCACGCAAGGCGGTGTTTCAGATCACGGTGGTGGTGCCGGAGTGGTACCTGGTCCTCTCCAACATGGAAGTGGCCTCGGAGACGGTGGACCCGGCCGCCGGCCGCAAGACGGTCACGTTCGCGGAAACCCCGCCCATGTCCACCTACCTGGCGGCCCTCGCCGTGGCGAAGCTCACGTCCCAAACATCTCTCGTCGACGGCACGCGCGTGACTATTTACACGACGGCCCAGCATGCCGCGCTGACGGGGTTCGCCCGCGAGGTGATGGAGGCCTGCTTGCCGAGACTGAACGCGTACTTCGCCGTCCGCTACCCTATGCCGAAGCTGGACCTGGTCGGCGTGCCCGACTTCGCGGCGGGCGCCATGGAGAATTGGGGCGCGATTTTCTTCCGGGAGAATCGCCTGCTCGTGGAAGCTGCCCAGGCGTCCGCCGGCACGCTGCGCGCCGTGGCCAATGTGATCACCCATGAGGTCGTCCACCAGTGGTTCGGCAATCTCGTCACGATGGAGTGGTGGGACGATCTGTGGCTGAACGAATCGTTCGCCACGTGGCTCGCCTGCAAGATCGTGGACGACTGGCGCCCGGACTGGCGTTCCTGGACGCAATTCGTCCGGGACAAGCAAGTGCCGCTCGGCGTGGATGCGCTCTCCTCGACGCGTCCGATCAGTTCGAAGGTCCGCACGGCGGCCGAAGCGGAAGAGATGTTCGACGCCCTGACGTACGAGAAGGGCGCGTCGGTGCTGCGCATGCTCGAGCAGTTCCTGGGCGAGGAAGCGTTCCGACGTGGCATCCAGCGCTACATCGCGGCCCATCAGTACGGAAACGCCTCCGCCGCCGACCTCTGGGCGGCGCTGGAGGCGGCGTCCGGACAACCGGTACTGGTGATCGCGAGTGACTGGTTCATGCGTCCAGGTTTCCCTCTGGTGACCGTCTCCACAGCCGGGTCGGATCTGCAGAGACTCCTACTGGAACAGCGGCGTTTTCGAGCCGACCGGGAAGCGCGTGAGGAGCCCGAACCGCCGTGGACGATCCCGTTGACCCTGGCCTTTGAGGATGACGAGGGCGTCCGGCAACATCGCCTCCTCATAACGGACGCGCGCACCCAGGTTTTGTTGCCAACGCACGGGAAAGTCCGGTGGGTCTCCGCCAACGCCGGCGAAATCGGCTATTACCGCACGCGCTATGACCAGACACTCTGCTCTGCCTTGGCGAACTCCTGGACTCGGCTCCCCGCGGAAGAACGATTCGGCTTGCTCGACAATGCCTGGGCGCTGGCGCACAAGGGCGCACTCCCGATCGGCGAATTCCTCAATCTGGTCGTGCGCGCCAGCGGAGACGACACGCGCATCGTGGTCGAAGGGCTGGCCGGTTTCCTGGAGACCCTGAACGATCGGGTGGCGTCTGAGATGGCCTGGCCGCTGTTGGGGCGCTTCGTCCATGAGCTGTACCAGCCGCTCGTGGACTCGTTGGGGTGGGACGCGCGGCCTGGAGAGGGCGAAGAGCCGAAACTGGCGCGAGCGGCGGCCCTCTGGACGCTCGGCAGCATCGCGAGGCCCGCCCGGCTCGTGCGTGAAATGGCAGAGCGGCTTGAACGCTACTGGGCCGACCCATCGTCACTCGATCCGACGCTGGTCACCTCCGTCCTCCGCCTCTGTGCGCGCGCCGCAGGAGGCAAGGACCGGTTCGACCGCTACGTGACGCGCTATCGGACAGCCGCAACACCGGAAGAGCGGGACCGCTACCTCCAGGCCTTCGGAGATTTTGCCGAACCGGGCGTGACCCCGTCCATCCTGGCCTTCGTCCTCAGCGCGGATGTGAGGGGCCAGGACCTGTGGAAGCCGTTGCGGGGGCTGCTCGCGAACCCAGCGACCCAGTCCGAAGGGTGGTCGTTCGTCAAGGCCAACTGGACGGAGCTGCGTAACAAGGGGGGCAGCGTCGGGGCCCAACGCATCATCGGGGGGACGAAGGCGCTCTGGCGCGAAGAGTGGCTGGCTGATGTGGAGCGGTTCTTCAGTGAGCCGGCGAACCGGGTGGCGTCGGCTGAGAGGATGCTTACCCAGACACTGGAGTTCGTCAGGCTGGGCCTGGCGTTTCGACGGGCGCAGCAGGACGGGCTCGTGACGTGGCTGCGTAGCCGGGTTCCGTTATGAGGGCCATGGTGCTGCAACAGCCCGCTGATGTGCGGGATCATCCTCTCAGGCCGGCGGTTCTTCCGTTGCCCGACCCCGGTCCCGATGAAGTGCGCGTGCAGGTCAGGGTCTGCGGGGTCTGCCGGACCGACCTGCACATCGTCGAGGGGGAATTGCCGCCGGCTAAGCGGCCGGTTGTGCCGGGCCATGAGGTGGTCGGCATCGTGGACCGGGTGGGGGATCGCGTACGGACGGTCAAGGAAGGAGACCGTGTCGGCATCGCCTGGCTGCGAGGGACATGCGGCCGCTGTGAGTTTTGCCTCGACAAGCAGGAGAATTTGTGTCTTCAGGCGCAGTTTACCGGGTACCATGTGGACGGAGGGTATGCGGAATACGCCGTGGTGCCCGTGCACTACGCCTACCCTATTCCTGACGTCTTTGGTGACGAGGAAGCGGCGCCGTTGCTCTGCGCGGGCATCATCGGTTATCGCGCCCTGCGGCTCAGTGGAGTGAAGCCCGGCCAGCGCCTGGGGCTCTATGGGTTCGGGGCTTCGGCGCACATCGTCATTCAAGTGGCCCGGCACTGGGACTGCACGGTGTACGTCTGCTCTCTTCGCGAAGAACACCGGACGCTGGCGCGGGAGCTCGGGGCGGCCTGGGTGGGTGGCGCGGCGGAACCTCCTCCCGAGAAGCTGCATAGCGCGATCATGTTTGCGCCTGCCGGCGAGCTGGTGCCTCCCGCGCTGAGGGCCTTGCGGCGTGGCGGGACGCTCGCAATCGCCGGCATCCACATGTCGCTGATCCCTTCGATCGACCACGACAACGAGCTGTTCGGGGAGCGCATGATCCGGAGCGTGACGGCCAACACGAAGCAGGATGCCCTGGACCTCCTGCGGGAGGCGGCGGCCATCCCCATCAGGACCCGCACCCAGCGCTTCAAGCTCGAAGATGCCAACCTCGCGCTCAAGGCTTTGAAGGCCGGCGCGATCAAAGGGGCCGGTGTCCTTACCCTTTGACGCAGAGCAGCGGCTCGAGGCGCGCCACTTTGCGGGCCAGCTTGGCCTGTTCGGTCGCGTCCACCACCGCGCTCACGTCCTTGTAGGCACCGGGGGCTTCCTCGGCCACGCCTCGGAAGGATGGGCTGCGGATCAGGATGCCGCGGCGTGCCAACTCCTCCACGACCTCGCGACCCCTCCACTTTTTCGTAGCCTGAGTCCGGCTCATGCTGCGACCGGCGCCATGGCAGGCGGAACCGAAGGACAGCCGCATGCCTTCTGCCGTCCCACACAGAATGTAGGAGCCGGTGCCCATGGTCCCACCGATCAAGACCGGCTGACCGACGGCCCGGAAGGGCTCTGGGACGTCCGGGTGGCCCGGTCCGAAGGCGCGGGTTGCGCCCTTGCGGTGGATGAACAGGCGTTTCGTCTCGCCGTTCGCGGGGTGCTCTTCCACCTTGCACGTGTTGTGCGATACGTCGTACAGCAAGGTGAGCTCGGCGCGGGGGAGCACCTCGGCGAAGGTCTCTCGCACGAGATGCGTGATGACCTGGCGGTTCGCCAGCGCGCAGTTCATGCCGGCGCGCATGGCGCCCAGGTAGGCCTGGCCGACCTCGGAGTTGATCGGCGCGCAGGCGAGTTCGCGGTCCGGCAAGACGATCCCGTAACTCCCGGCCGCCAGCACCATGCGCTTGAGGAAGTCGGTCCCGATCTGGTGGCCGAGGCCACGTGACCCGCAGTGAATGCTAACCACCACGTCGCCGACCTTGAGACCGTAGACCTCGGCGATGTCGGGGGCGTAGACGGCCACCACCTGCTGGACCTCCAGGTAGTGGTTGCCGGAGCCGAGGGTCCCTACTTCGTCTTCCTGTCGTCGCTTGGCCTGATCGGAGACCTCTTGCGGCTTGGCACCGGCCATGCACCCGCGCTCTTCGATGCGCTCGAGGTCTTCCCTGGCGCCGTAGCGACGTTCGACGGCCCATCGCGCGCCGCCGGCAAGCATCTCGTCCATCTCTTTCCGGTTCAAGTGCAGACGTCCGGTACTCCCGACGCCGGCAGGGATATGCCTGAACAGCGCGTCGGCCAGGCGTTCTTTCACTGACGGAATGTCGTCGACCGTCAGACCCGTGCAGAGCGTCCGGACCCCGCAGGAAATGTCGAACCCCACGCCCCCGGCGGACAGGACGCCGCCTCGGTCGGGATCGAAAGCGGCGACGCCGCCAATCGGAAACCCGTACCCCCAGTGCGCGTCGGGCATGGCGTAGGAGGCCTGGACGATGCCGGGCAGGGCGGCCACATTGGTCACCTGCTCGAAGACCTTGTCACCCATGTCGCGGATCAGCGGTTCGGTGGCGTAAATGACGGCCGGCACGCGCATCTTGCCCGTGGGCTCGATCTCCCACTCGCATTCGGAACGCCGATGCAATCGCGCAAGATCCATAGCGGCTCCTAGAGTTTTGAATAAGTCTAGCACGCAGGACCGCGATTCTGCACCACGCGTTGGAGCACCTTGACAGCAGGACGGTCATTCACCAGAATCGGGTTGGCCGATCGGGAGGTGCGTCCTGCGATGCAGGTGAAGAAGCTGTTGCATACCCGGATGCGGGTGAGCGACATGGACGAGACGATCCTGTTCTACACCGAGGTGCTCGGGCTGGAGGTGCTGGAGCGCAAGACGTCACCGCGCGGCTCCCATTTGGCCTTCCTCAAAGTGCCGAACAGCGAGGAGTTGATCGAGCTCTGCAGCTTCCCGCCGAGCGGGCCCGTCAGAGTCCAGGAAGACCTGGTCCACCTCGCGTTTCAGGTGGACGACCTGGATGGCACCATCCGGACCTTGCAGGCCAAGGGCACCAAGATCACGGACGGCCCGACCACCACGTCCTCCGGTAGCCGCTTCATCTTCATCGACGCGCCGGACGGGTACGAGATCGAACTGATCGAGCGCCAGCCTGGGACGGCCATCGTCTGAGATGTCCTTTGAGGCCAGATTGACCGAGTTGGGCATCACGCTGCCACCGGCCCCCAAGCCGGTCGCCACGTACATTCCGGCTGTGCGGGTCAGTGATTTGCTCTTTCTGAGCGGCACCGGCCCGTTCAAAGACGGTGCGATCGTTTATGCCGGCAAGCTGGGCAAGGACCTCACAGTGGAGCAAGGGTATGAAGCGGCCAGGCTGACTCTGCTCAATGCCCTGGCCATGGTTCGTCAGGAGCTGGGCACGCTCGACCGCGTGACCCGCGTCGTACGGCTGACTGGACATGTGGCCTCCGCGGAAGGCTTTACCCAGCAGCCGGCCGTCATCAACGGCGCGTCGGATCTCCTTGTCCAGATTTTCGGGGAGGCCGGACGCCATGCCCGTCTGGCCCTCGGCGCCGCCGAGCTGCCCCTGAACATGGCGATCGAACTCGAACTCATCCTCCAAGTCCACTAAAACAACATTCCTCTTGAGAGGCAGAATTGCGGGTGGCGCCGAGCGGGACCCTGGCGGAGCACAGCGCGACTTGCTTGCCCTTGGCGGAGCGCGAGCACGTCAGGGTGGCTCGGCGACAGGACCCGCAATTATGCCGTTCCCCGCGCCTTGACACTTCGCAAGATCGCTGTGTTATAGTGCGAAAATTCGTTTGATGAGCGTAGATTTTCGATGGAGAAGGCCTGAGAGATGAAGACGTTTTTGCTTTCGGCAATCCTCGCAGTCGGCATTATGGCCGGCGGGCTCGCCTGGGCGGCGACTGCGATCACACCCGACTCCGGCCCGATCGGCATCGCCGTCACCATTACCGGCGAAGGGTTCGGGAAGTTCGTGTCTGCCAAGCAGAATGTCGTGCTCTTCGGGAAGGTTCCTAGTCTTGTGGAACAGTGGGACGATAGCCGCATCGTCGTCAGAGTGCCTCGCAAGGCGACGACTGGCCCCGTGGCGGTCAAGTCCGGCAAAAGGACCAAGGCCGTGGGGACTTTCACCGTCGAAGTGCCGACCATCAAGGAAGTCTCGCCGAAAGAAGCTGCCCCAGGTGCGACGGTGCAGATAATCGGGCGCAACTTCGGACCAAGCATGGGCATGAAAGATACGTCGATGCCTTTCGGGGTGAGCGAGGTGCAGTTCAACGGCGTCGCGGCTGAGGTGGTGCAGTGGCGTGACACGCGAATTGAAGTGAAGGTGCCGTCGAATGCGACAACCGGGCCGCTGGTGATAAGAGTCGCCTCCATGGACCCCTTGCCGGACGGGTCCTGCTGCGCACCCGTGCAGTACAGCACCACCGCGCCGGTGACATTTACGGTTATGACCTCCCTCACCCTGGAGCCCAACGAGGGGCCGTTCGGAAGCCCCGTCGTGATATCCGGAATCGGATTTGGCCAGCGGAAGCCGGGAGAGGATGCGGTGCTCTTCAACAGGATTCCGGCCCCGATCCTCCAGTGGACCAATACCCAGATCCGCGTGATGTTTCCGCTCAATGGATCGTCGGGACCGGTGACGTTGAAGCGGAGGAACGAATCGCGGGTGGTGGGCGAGTTTCGTTTGACGCCTCACAGAGTCATTGGATTTAACCCAGACACGGCGCCGGTGGGCGCGCTTGTCATGATCAGCGGGGAGAATTTCGGCGTGTTTTACGAGGGCGGTCCCAACCAGGTTCTCTTCGGGGGCGTACCCGGTCGGATCTTCCAGTGGGCGGACCGGGTCATTGACGTGTGGGTGCCGATCAGCGCGAAAACCGGCCCGCTGGTGGTCCGGCGGGGCGCGGGGACCGCGAAGTCCGACGGAACGTGCTGTGCGGAACGCGGGTTCGCTGCGGTCGAGGCCGGCGTGTTCACCCTGGCAGCGCCGAAGGTCTCGTCGATCTCGCCGGAGACAGCGGAAATCGGCAGCCTGATCACCATCACGGGGAGCGGGTTCGGAGAGTTCATCAAGTCCGATGAGCGTACGCAGGACAATCTCTCACGAGAGGGGCACCAGCACCAGTTCACACAGTTCGGGGTGAACATCGCACGGACAGCCGTGCTCTTCCCGGCGAACAAGGAATTCGTCAAAGCCAGCCATGTGGCCGGGTACGTCGAGAGCTGGACCGATACCGAGATCAAGGTCCGCGTGCCGCAGGTGGCGGTTCCGGGGACAGTCCTGATCACTCGCGGATCATGGGATATACTGCCTGATGGAACCTGCTGCAAAGACAAGGAGTGGATTCAGACCAAGGCCGGCAATTTCACACCGACGGGTCTCGATAAAATTACCTCGGATTATCTCAAGAACATCCCCAACCTTGGATCAGAGCAATGATGAGACGGCCAGACTCGATCGGCCTCCTCGCCGTGTTAGCTGTCCTCGCTGGGCTTTTCTCGGTTACACTGGTGCGGGCCGCCTCGCCCGTGCGCGAGCCGGTGCAGGTGGTCAAGAGCGGAACGACCTTCACGCTCTATGGAGTCGTCTTTGCCTCCCCAACCGCCGGCTGGGTGGTCGGCAGCATGGGCACGATCCTCGCGACGACGAACGGGGGAGCCTCCTGGAAGCCCCAAAAGAGCGACAGCCGGGAGAACCTGTACGATGTGGCGTTCCCCGCGCCGAAGGTCGGGTGGGCAGTCGGGGCGAATGGCACGATCCTCAAGACCACCGATGGCGGGGCTAAGTGGACGGCACAAAAGAGCGGGACCATCGTCAACCTCTATGATGTCACCTTTCTCAATGAGAAACTTGGCTGGATCGCCGGCGCGGACGGGACCATCCTCTCGACGGATGACGGCGGCGCCTCGTGGGAGGACCGGCCGACCGGCAGCAAAGCCCACCTTTATGCCGTCCTATTTCTCAACGAGAAAGACGGGTGGGCAGCCGGCGCGCTGGGCACCCTCCTGGTGACCAAAGATGGGGGGCGGACGTGGATGGTCCGCGAGAGCGGGACGCCCAGCACGTTCTTTGACATTGCGTTTCCCGATCCGACGATCGGATGGATCGCAGGCAACAGTGGGGCTCTCCTACAGACCCTGGACGGCGGACAGAAATGGGAGGACCGGTCCCTATCTCAGCCGGTCGACTTGACCAGTCTGGCTTTCACGGACATCAAGACCGGCTGGGTTGTGGGGGACCGAGGCACGATCTTCCGGACGACGGACGGCGGGTTCACGTGGTCACCTTATGGCCGCAGCCCGCAGACGACGTTCTACGGGACTGCCTTTCGCAATGGAAAGACGGGCGTTGCCGTAGGCGATAAGGGGCTTATTGTCCAGATCGCGGTGCCCTGACCTTAGCGTCAGCCGAGATTTCCCCATTCATACTGCACGATAGCCAGCGCTGCCAGGACGGCGCTCTCCGTCCGCAAGATATGATCACCCAGCGAGACGACCTCAAAGCCGTGGCGCTTCGCCAATTCGACTTCGCTGGCGTCAAACCCGCCTTCCGGCCCGATCGCCAGTGTCACCGAGTCGGGGCGGGGTTGCCCGCGTAGCCGGTTGCGCAGAAGCGTGCGACCGGGCTCTTCCCATAGCAACCACCGACAGGCATCCTGACCGGGGTCGGCACACCAGGTGTCAAAGGAGACCGGCTCCATCACGGTAGGAATGTCCCACCGCATGCTCTGTTGCGCGGCCTCGAGCGCGATGCGCTGCCAGCGGGTGCGCAGGCGATTCGCTTGTCCGGCTTTAGGGCGGACGACCGTCCGGGCAGTGAGGAGGGGGACCAGGCGGGCCACGCC
>CAZSUT010000049.1:0-17431 GCA_964610095.1 uncultured Nitrospirales bacterium
GCCACATCCCGATGCGCCTGCGCATAGCGATCCGGATCGCCGATGTCCGACCAGTACCCGCTCATCCGGTAGCCGTGGAGTGGTCGCCCCTGGCGGAGCAGGCTGCCATACACGTCAATGATCGAGCCAGGCCCTGACGGGATAGCGTTGAGGACCGTCTGTTCCATCACGTGAATCCCGGCGAACATGCAGGCCGGAAGCGCGGCCCGCGGCTCTGCCAGCGGCGGATTGCCGTTGATCTGGAGAATCCGCCCGTGCTCGTCGAGGGCGACGGGCCCCCACGTCGCGGCCTCGGGGTCATCACGGACGGCCAGTGTGGCGAGGGCTCTGGAGGCTCGATGGGCGGCGATCAGAGCCGTCAGGTCGCAGTTGGACAGCGTATCACCGTTGAGGACCAGGAACGGTCCGTCCTTCAGAAAGGGCGCGGCCTGCTTGATGCCGCCGCCCGTGCCCTGGAGTGTGGGCTCGTGCGAGTACGCCAAGCGCAGGCCAAGGCGCGCCCCGTCCCCGAGGGCACGCACGACCTGTTCGCCGAGGTGATGCAGGTTGATGATGACCTCGGTAATCCCGTGTCGCTTGAGGAGCAGGAGGTTCCACTCGAGGATCGGCCTCCCTGCGACCGGCAGCAGCGGCTTCGGCAGGGTCTCGGTCAGCGGGCGCAGCCGGGTGCCGAGCCCCGCGGCCAGGACCATCGCTTTCATTAGTGATCCTCCGTCAGGTTCCCAGCTCCGGCACGTAGCGGACGAGCGCTTTTCGGAGCGGGTGGAGGTCCCGGTATTGCTCCAAGTTCCGCCTCACGTAGCTCAGGGTCCGTGGGATGTACTGGAGATAGCGATCGTTGTGCTTCTCCAGGGCGATATAGACGAACCGCCCGGCGGCCTTGAGGTTACGCTGGATGCTGGTCAGGTCGAAGAGTCGCAGAAACATCACGCGGTCGAGCGGCGCGCTCGCCTTGGCCCGTTCCTCCAGGTAGCGGATGATGAGTTCGTCGATCAGGTCCTGGTCGAGCGACAGATAGGAATCCCGCAGCAGGGACGCGAGGTCATAGGTGGCGGGGCCCATCAGGGCATCCTGGAAGTCGAGGACGCGCAGGCGCCCGTCCTGCACCATGAGATTGCGGCTGTGGTAGTCCCGATGGGTGAAGACACGAGGCTGCGCCGCCATCACCTCGGCGATCTTCCGCATCTCACTCCGGATGGCGTGACGATCTTTCTCCGGCAGCGCTTTGCCGGCGCGTTTCTCGATGCCATACTCGATGAAGTGGTCGAACTCCCACATCAGGAGCGGCACGTCGAAGGCGCGGCCGAACGCCAGGCAGGCCGGGTCGGCAGGGAACGTTGCTTTCAGATGGAGCCGGACGAGCAGGTCCACCGCGTGGCGGTAGAGGGCCGGCGTGTCCGGGCTCGTCGCATCCTGGGACGCCTGCGCTAGGTTCACATCACCTACGTCTTCCAAGTACAGGAGCCCGGCCGGCTGATCGTAGTAGTACAGCGCCGGGACCGGCACGTCGGCCTTGGCCAGATGGCTCAGGATGTTGACGAAGGGCAGTTCCGTAACCGGGGGCGCGGCGCCGCTCACTGCCTCTTCCGACTGCTTAAACTCTTCCGGCGAGGCCAGTTGCATTAAGACAAGGGTATGGGGCGGGCCGCCGGCGAGGTTCAGACGGAAGTACCGCCGGTTGGAAGCGTCACCGGCCAGGGGCGCCAATGTCGTCAACTCAACGCGGAAGGGGAGCTTGGTCTTGGCGGTGTTGGCGACGAGCGTGTGATCGGGCGGGCGGGGAGCGACCGGAGCCATTCAGCCGAACGCGCCGACGTATTCAATGCACAACTTGCAGGTCGCGACATACTGCATCTCGAACTCGATGATCCCGATCATACTGAAGATGGCATTGCCGGCGTCCCCACACGCGTCGGCGAAGGCGTCCCCGACGCGGGTCAGCAGCGCATCCAGGGACGGCGTGCCCACGGCTTGGGAGTACAGCGCGGTGCGCTTCCGCAGCTCGTTGTCGAAGGAACGCCACACCGGGTCCTGCTTGGCAAGGTCGTCCAGCACGGCGTAGTAGGCGTTCAGGATGCCGAGTCGTTCGGGACGGTTACGGAAGAGCTCCGAGGTCACATATTCGATGACGAAGCCCTGCAGGAGCATGGTCTCGAGCTGCACGCGTTCCCGGTCTTTCTCCGACAAGGCGGAGAGGGTCCCGCTCGTCTCGCGCTTGGGTTCCCGGCTCTTGACGATCATCTCGACGAAGCTCAACCCGATCTTTTGCGGCGTGGTCTTCTTCTTGAACAGGCGCTTGACGAACCGCGAAACTTTCCGGGTGAGCGTAGAGACCACCCCCTGAACCTATCACAATTGTGCCACCCCATGATAGACTGGCGCGGGGTGCGTAACGGGCTAACGGGCCTTGGAAGGAGGACAGCATGAGTCTTGCAGACAAGCCATGCGTGCCGTGCCGGGGAGGCGTGCCGCCAATGGAACGGTCGCGCGCGGAAGCGATGCTGGCGGAGCTCGAGCCGGGCTGGCAGTTGAACGCCGAAGGACATCTGGAGCGGGTCTATCCGTTCAAGAACTTCGTCCAGTCGCTCGAGTTCGCCAACAAGGTCGGCGCGATCGCGGAGAAGGAAGGGCACCATCCGGACCTGCACGTGGCCTGGGGGAAGTGCAAGGTCGAGATCTGGACCCATAAGATCAAGGGGCTCACCGAAAGCGATTTCTACATGGCCGCCAAGATGGACCGGGCGTTCCATTCCATGGGGCAAGCATCGGCCCAGGCGCCGGTGTAACCTCATGAAGGAACTGGCCGTCGCGTTCCTTTGGCACCTGCATCAGCCCTATTACACTGACCCGCTGACGATGACCGCACCCTTGCCTTGGGTGCGGCTGCACGCCATCAAAGGCTATTTCGACATGGGCATACTGCTGGACGAGCACCCTGATGTGCGAGTCACGGTGAACCTGACCCCCTCGCTCCTGCTCCAGCTCCAAGAGCTGGCGGACGGTTCGGTCGCGGATCTGTTCTGGACGCACACAGCACGCCCGGCTGTGGACCTGACCAGCGATGAGCGTGTCTTCGTCCTGCGCCATTTCTTCAGCGCCAACTGGGACACGATGATCCGTCCGTACGACCGGTATTACGGTCTGTTGTTCCAACGCGGCACGCACCCGCGCGATGAGGACCTACCCGACCTGGCCCGCCGGTTCTCCACCCAGGACCTGCTGGATCTGCAGGTATGGCACAATCTCGCCTGGTTCGGCCATCGGGCCCTGGCGCAGTACCCGGTCCTCCGGGAGTTGACGGCCCAAGGACGGCAGTTCACGGAGTCCGAAAAGCAGGCCGTGCTGGCGAGCCAACGCGACATCGTCGCCCGGATCATCCCGTTGTACCGACGGCTGCAGGACCGTGGGCAGATCGAGCTCTCCACGACGCCCTTCTTCCATCCGATCCTGCCGTTGCTGATCGACACCGACTCGGCGCGCCGGTCTCGGCCAGATTCCGCCCTGCCGCAGCGGTTTGCGCATCCGGAGGATGCGGAGGCCCAGCTCCAGAAGGCGCTCAGCTTTCACGAGGGGCTCTTCGGCCGGCGGCCGCTGGGGCTCTGGCCCTCCGAAGGCTCGGTGTGTCCCGAGCTGATCCCGATCCTCACGAAGCTGGGCCTCCGCTGGGCCGCCACCGACGAGGGGATCCTCGCGCGCTCCCTGGACCACTGGCGGCGGGACGAGCAACTCTACCAGCCCTACCGAATGCAGGTCGAAGGCGGGGACCTCGCCGTCCTGTTCCGGGATCGTGACCTCTCCGATGCGGTGAGCTTTACCTATTCCAGGAACGAGCCGACGGCGTCGGTGGCGGATTTCTGCGGCCGGCTGAAGGCCATCGCCCAGCGCGCGCCAGGGCCGCGCCCTGTGGTCCCAGTGATCCTGGACGGGGAGAATCCGTGGGAACATTACCCCGACGGTGGCGAGGGCTTTCTGCGCGGCCTGTACGCGGCGCTGACGTCTGACGGCTCCGACGGCGTGCGGTTCCTGACGGTGACGCCGGCTCGCGAGTTGGCGGAGCATCCCCCGACCGCGACGCTAGCCCGTCTGCACACGGGCTCGTGGATCAACGCCGATCTGAAGATCTGGGTGGGCCATATCGAGGACAATGACGCTTGGGAGCGGGTGGGGACGACCCGGCTCTTCTTGCAGCAGCGGGAGCGCGCTGGCGACATGCCGCCCGACGCGGTCCGTCAGGCGTGGGACGAACTCTATGCCGCCGAAGGGAGCGACTGGTTCTGGTGGTACGGAGACGAGTTCGACACGGACCACAAGGCGCTGTTCGACCATCTGTTCCGCCTGCATCTTGCGAACGTCTACCGGCTCGCCCATGCGGGGGTGCCGGAGTTCCTGAAGGTTCCGGTCTTACGCCAGCGGGCGAAACTGGCGTTCCGCGAGCCGACCGCTTTCATCACGCCAGTCCTCGACGGCGTCGTCACCGATTTTTACGAGTGGCAGGGCGCCGGTTATGTGGAGGGACGCCCGACCTTGAGCGCCATGCACGCCCGGCGAGAATTCTTCAGCCGCATCTATTTCGGGTTCAACCTGGATCAGTTCTATTTGCGGCTCGACCCGCTCCCGTCTAGTGAAGTTGGCGATGGCGCCCCCCCCGAGGTGCACGTGCAGTTCATCGTGCCGCGGCCGGCCAAGCTGATCTTTCGGCTCGACCTGCCCGAGCCGCCCCTGCTCACGCTGATGCATAGCCAGGACGGAACGTCATTCGGCGTTGCACGTACCTATGACAGCATCCGACGGAAGAAAGTGATCGAGCTGGCGGTGCCGTTCAAGGATCTCGGGTTCGGGCAAGGCATGCAGGTCCGCTTCGTCGTGAGGGTGATGCATGGCGACCTTGAGCTTGAGCGGGTCCCACACGAACGGCACGTGACCTTCACGGTCCCCGATCAAACGTTCGAGGGCGCCATGTGGAGGGCCTGACGTGCACCCGGTAACGCTGCTGCTCGGCATTCACAACCACCAGCCGGTGGGGAACTTCGGCCATGTCTTCCGCAAGGCCTACGAGCGCTGCTACCGGCCGTTCCTCGATCTCCTGGAGCGACACCCGCACGTCCGGCTGACGCTGCACTACACGGGCCCGTTGCTGGAGTGGTTCGAGAGAGAGGAGCCGGCGTTCCTGGACCGGCTCGCGAAGCTCGTCATGTCCAACCAGGTCGAGATCCTCGGCGGCGGGTTCTACGAGCCGATCCTCTCGGTGATCCCGGACCGTGACGCGGTGGGCCAAGTCACGCTTCTCTCGCGCTGGCTGCACCGCCGTCTCGGCGCGATCCCTCGTGGGCTCTGGCTGGCCGAGCGCGCCTGGGAGGGGTCGCTGCCCAAGAAGCTCGCGCCGACGGGGCTTCGGTACGCGATCCTTGATGACTCGCATTTCGTGCACGCGGGGCTCGATCCAGATGCGCTGTTGGGGTATTACCTGACGGAGAAAGAAGGCCACCCGCTGGCGATCTTCCCGATCAGCAAAGATCTCCGCTATCTGATTCCGTTCCGCGTCCCGGAGGAACTCATCGGCTTTCTCGCGCGGCTCGGCGAACGGGGAGGTGAGGTCGCGGTCACCTACGCCGACGACGGGGAGAAGTTCGGCTTGTGGCCGGACACCTATAAGTGGGTCTACGACGAAGGTTATCTCGAGCGCGTGTTCGACGCGCTGGAGCGCGAGAGCTCCTGGCTCCGGTTGCAGACGTTCGGCGAGTACCTGGATGCGTATCCCCCCACCGGGCGCGTGTACCTGCCCGCGGCCTCCTACGAGGAGCTCATGGAGTGGGCCCTGCCGGTCCCGGCTGCCAGGGCGCTGGAGGAACGGCGCGCGGAACTGGATCGGGCGGGGCGGCTGGCAGCTTTCCGGCCGTTCCTGCGGGGCGGGTTCTGGGACGGCTTCCTGCTCAAGTATTCCGAGGCCAACCACATGCACAAGCGGATGCTGGACGTCAGCGCGCGGGTGGCGCAGGCATTCCCGTCAGGCACCGATGTGCCCGAACCCGTGCGGCTGGTGTGGCGCGCACAGGGGAACGACGCCTACTGGCACGGGCTCTTCGGCGGGCTCTACCTCAACTACCTGCGGCACGAGACCTACCGGAATCTCATCGAGGCTGAGACACGCGCGGAGGCGGCCGAGCACCGTGGGCGCGCATGGTTGACCATGAGGGTGATCGATCTCGACCTCGACGGGCACGAGGAAATCGTGATGTCTACCCGCTCGCTTGGAGTCGTCCTGGCGCCGGCTTACGGGGGCAGCCTCCTGGAGCTGGATTATCGTCCGAAGTGCTTCAACCTGTCGGATGTCCTCACCCGCCGGGAGGAGGCCTATCACGGTAAGCTGTCAGAGGCCGCCTTGCGTCAGGGCTCGTCCGGCGGCGCGCCCGCATCCATCCACGATCAGCTCCGGGTCAAGGAGCAAGGGCTTGATAAGGTCCTCCGCTACGACCGACACCGGCGGGTCAGCTTTCTCGATCGGTTTCTCTCCCCGGCGAGTTCCTGGGAGGCCTTTGATCGGATCGACGATGAAGAGCGGGGCGATTGCGTGAGCGGGGCCTACCGGGTGAAGTCAGAACGTCCCGCGCCGCAGAAGGGAGTACTAACCATCCCCATGGCCCACCAGGGGACGGTGACCCTCGATGGTCGCGCGTACACGCTCGCTATGCGCAAGGTGTATCGGGTGACGAAGCACGATCCGGCGGTAGAGGTGGCCTATGCCATTGCCAGCCAAGCGGAGGCGCCTTGTGCCGTCAGGTTCGGCGTGGAGCTGAACCTGACCCTGTTGGCCGGGAACGATCCGCAGCGGTATTATGAGAGGCCGGATGGCGGCCGGGTTCGCCTGCACGAGCGGGGGCAGTGCGCAGCAACCGACCGGTTCTCGATGGTGGATGAGTGGAGCCGGCTGCGCGTGACCTTGCGCCTTGAGCGACCGGGGGAAATCTGGTACATGCCTGTCGAGACTGTCTCTCAGTCCGAAGATGGGATGGAGCGGACCTACCAAGGCTCCGCGCTCTTGGCCTCCTGGCTGCTGACCCTGCAACCCGGAGCATCCGAACGCGTCAAGGTGCGTCTTGAGATTGCCGACCTCTGAACGAAAGGAGACTTCGCGTGCCCGAGTTACGGCGTGATCCAATCGTCGGTCGGTGGGTGATCATCTCCACCGAGCGAGCCAAGCGCCCGACCGATTTCCGTCAGGTGGTGCCTCCGCTTCCGGCCCAGCCGCTGTGCCCGCTCTGTCCGGGGAACGAAGCGCAGACGCCGCCGGAGATCCTCGCGTACCGTGCCACAGGTGGCGCGCCCAACACGTCGGGGTGGAGCCTGCGCGTGGTCCCGAACAAGTTCCCGGCGCTGCAAATCGAGGGCGATCTCGGGCGCGAGGGGGTTGGGCTCTACGATCGCATGAATGGGGTGGGCGCCCACGAGGTGATCATCGAATCGCCCGATCACAAGGCGACGCTGGCGAGCCTGACGGAGAAGCAGCTTGAGGACGTCTTCTGGGCGTACCGCGACCGCATCCTGGACTTGCGGAAAGACGGCCGGCTCCGCTACATCCTGATCTTCAAAAACCACGGCGCGGCCGCCGGGGCCACGTTGGAGCACACGCACTCGCAACTGATCGCGCTGCCCATCGTCCCGACCAACGTGGTGAACGAGATCGCCGGCTGCCGTGAACACTATAAGGATAAGGAACGCTGCATTTACTGCGACATCATCCATCAGGAGATCAGCGACCGGAGCAGGGTCGTGAGCGAGAACTCCGAGTTTCTCTCCATCGCCCCCTTCGCCCCGCGGTTCCCGTTCGAGGTGTGGGTGCTGCCCAAGAGGCACACCTCCTACTTCGAGGAAAGCCAGAAGTTCCAGTTCGAAGCGCTTGCGCGGCTCTTCTCGGACACGCTGCGCCGGCTGGACCGGGCCCTGGGCACGCCCCCGTTCAACTTCATCCTGCACACCTCGCCCCTGCACGAGCGGACCGGCGAGTTCTACCACTGGCACATCGAGGTCATGCCCAAGCTCACGCAGGTCGCCGGCTTTGAATGGGGCACCGGGTTCTATATCAACCCAATTCCGCCGGAGGAGGCCGCGGCGTTCCTGCGGGACGCGGAGGTATAACGGGAAGGGGCGCGTCTTGGCGCGCCTGGGGAGGGTGGGTGAGATGAAGGTCGTGCTGAACCATCCGGTCCGGGAAGTGGAGGTCAAAGGGCCCCGGCGCGTCAGGGAAGTGCTGAAGGAGCTGAACCTCCTGCCGGAAAGCGTTCTGGTGGTTCGGGGCGACGATCTGGTGACCGAAGACGAGCTGCTCAAGGACGAGGACCGGATCGAGATCCGGCCGGTCATCTCGGGAGGCTAAGGCGATGCGCTGCCGCAAGTGCAAAGCGAAAGCGGTGCTGGACATCCCACGCCACCATACGTCTTTCTGCAAAGCGTGCCTCACGGAGTTCGTGTGCGCGCAAGTGGAGCGGGCGGTCGCCGAAGAGCGGATGTTCACCACAACCGACCGCGTGCTGGTGGCAGTGTCAGGCGGGAAGGATAGCCTGAGCCTGCTGGACATCCTGCGTAACCTCGGCTACCAGGCCGATGCGTTCTACGTGGATCTGGGGATCGGTGAGTACTCGCGGCAATCCAAGGAGAAGGTCGAGCGCTACACCAGCGCGCACGGGATCCCGCTACACGTCCACGAGCTCAAAGAAGACGAAGGGGCCGGCATCAACGACCTAGCCGACCTGGTTCGCCGGCCGACCTGCTCGGTCTGTGGCACGCTCAAGCGCTACCATTTCAATCGAACGGCGGTCGTGAAGGGTTACCACGTCCTGGCAACTGGCCACAACCTGGACGACGAAGCCGCGCGGCTGCTCGGCAATATCCTGCACTGGCAGACAGAATATCTGGAGAAACAGGGCCCGACCTTGCCGGATTCGGTGGAAGGTTTCGCTAAGAAGGTGAAGCCGCTCTTCCGGCTGGCGGAGCGGGAGATCGCCGCGTACGCGATCGTCAACGGGATCGATTATATCGTCGAGGAGTGCCCCAACGCCAAAGGGGCCAAGATGCTGCTCTATAAGGACATCATCAACCGGCTGGAGAGCGAGTCGCCCGGCACGAAACAGGCCTTCTACTGGGGGTTCCTGGTCCGGCAGAAGGCCGACGAACAAGCGCATCCTTCCATGGCCGAGCATGACCGGGCCGTCCTGCATCCCTGCGCTACATGCGGCCAGCCGACAACCGGCGAGATCTGCTCCTACTGCAAGCTGATGGTCCGGGCCCAGAAGAATGGCCCTGATCCCGTCCACTCCTGATTTTCTTTTCACCTAACACCGGTTTTGCGTCTGTCAAGAGTCTTGCCTCGCTAGACGTTTCCATACGATAGACATTCGCCCGCTTGACAGTCTGCGAGGGAGGATTATGGAACTTGGCAGAGCGGGCAGTCGAAGCAAAGCCCGCATGGCGATCAACATTAGGAAGACACGCTGAGGAAGGAGGTGGCCATATGAACGCCATTACCCGTTGGGATCCATTCAGGGAACTGGACGAGCTGCAGACCCGGCTCTCCGCCTTGTTCGGCCGCGCGCCGGTCCGCAAAAACGGCTCGAAGGATGAGGCACTGGCGGTGGCCGAGTGGGCGCCGGTGGTGGACATCGTGGAAGATGAAAATGAATATCTCATCAAGGCCGAGCTTCCCGAGGTCAAGAAAGAGGACGTGAAGGTGACGGTTCAGGACGATGTGCTCACCATCTCGGGAGAGCGGATGTTTGAGAAGGAGGAGAAAGGCCGTCAGTATCACCGCATGGAGCGCGCCTATGGGAGCTTTGCGCGCAGCTTCACCCTGCCCGAAGATGCTTATGGGGAGAAGGTGGCTGCGGAGTTCAAGGACGGCGTGCTCAAGGTGCATCTGCCGAAGTCAGAGCAGGCGAAGCCCAAGAGCATCGAGGTCAAGATCGGCTGAGCGAGCAAGCTGTCTATTTAGCCGGAGAGGAGGTGAACACGATGATGGATCTGAGTTCCTTTGTTGATGGTGGATTGGCCATCCTTGGGATGGTAGCCTGCATCCTGCTTGCGGGCTGGACCATCACGTCCCATTCCAGCACCGTGTCCGCCCCCGCGAACGCCCGTCCTGATCAGCAGACGCGCGATCATGGATGTCTGACGAAAGCTGCGTGAGGTCTGCCGGGAGCCGCTCGCGCTGTGAGCGGCTCCCGGCTTTGTTCTTCTGTCCGTCGATCCAAAACAATCTCGCCCTTGCGTGCGCCCCGTCGGATGCGGTACAAGGAGATTCAGTGGAGTGGAAAGGAGGGCTCGCCATGGCCAAAGCGTTGAAGTGCTTGAAAGAGGGATGCACCTTCGAGGTGCAGGGCAACTCCGTGGACGACGTCCTGGTCAAGCTCAAGATGCATGCGATGATCGCCCACCAGATGCCGCAGCTGCCGCCTGATCTGATCGAGAAGGCCAAAGGCTCTGTGCGCGACGTATAAGATGCCAATCCCGGTGAAGCCCTGTCCTTATTGCGACAAGCTGATGTGGATCAAGGACGAGTCCATCGAGTGGGTGGACGAGAACACCATCCGCTTCCAGTGCCCGCATTGCCAGTCGCTCGTGCGTCGCAGGCTGGTGGAACTCGGCGCGAATGCCGCCGGTCCCATCAAGCCGGCTTGACGCCTCTCCCGACACCCCCTAAGATGGCGCTATGACTGTCCTGTCCGATGGCGACCGCGTCCACTTGGTGGACCGGAAGGGCCGGCAGTACGCGTTGACGTTGAAGGCCGGCGACACCTTCCAGCTCAGCGGAGAGACGCTCGCCCATGACGATCTGATTGGCAAGCCCGACGGCACCCTGGTCACCCTGTCCCGCGGGCGTCGCATGCTGGCCATCCGTCCCACCCTCTCTGAATACGTGCTGAAGATGCCCCGCGGTGCCCAGGTCCTCTATCCCAAGGACCTCGGGGTGATCCTCCAGTGGGCCGATATCTATCCCGGTTCACGGGTCTTCGAGGCCGGGACGGGGTCGGGCGCACTGACCATGGCGCTGCTCCGGGCCGTCGGGGATCGCGGGCACGTCATCAGTTACGAGTCCCGCGAGGATTTTGCCCGGACCGCGATGAAGAACATTGAACGGTATCTCGGCCCCGTCCATAACCTCACGCTCAGGCAACGCAACGCGTATGAAGGCATCGAGGAGACGGATCTGGATCGGGCGGTCCTGGATCTCCCCGAGCCCTGGCAGGTGGTCCCCCACGCCGCGACGGCCTTGCGGTCTGGCGGGGTCTACTTGAGCTACGTCCCGACGATCCCCCAGGTGATGCAGACCGTGGAGGCGCTGCACCGGGCGCAGATCTTCGCGATGATCCAGACGTTCGAGACCCTGCTGCGGACCTGGAACATCGAGGGGCGCAGCGTGCGACCGGACCTGCGCATGGTGGCGCACAGCGGCTTCCTCACGGTGGCCCGCAAGGTGCAGCCCGGCCTGGCCCCTTCTGTCAGACCGGCGGAGGTGGAGCCGGAGGCCGGTGAGGCCGGCCGGCATGCGGATGGGCCGTGAGGCGCAATATTATTTTCACGACAGATAGCGGGTTGACCGCCCAATAGGCACGCGCGAGAAGCGCGTCTGATCGTCTGCTCGTTTCCCTGCTTTTCTTCATCCGCTCGGTAATCTTCCTTGCTCGTTCGCAGCCGTCCGTGTATGTAGGAGACACCATCTCTTTCAAGAGCGCCCTTTATGGCTGAACTTGATTTCCTCCGCGACCTGGTCGTGCTCTTTGGCGCTTCGATCGCGGTCGTGTTCGGATTCAATAGGCTCCGGCTCCCCGCCGTCGTCGGCTTCCTCGTCGCGGGCGCGCTGCTGGGCCCGCACGGACTGGACGTTGTGGATGACGTGGCCCGCGTGGAAGTCTTCGCCGAGGTGGGCGTCGTGCTGTTGCTGTTCACCATCGGGGTCGAGTTTTCCCTGGGCCAACTCCGGTCGCTCCGCACGGTCGCCGGCGTTGGGCTTCTCCAGATCGGCTCCGCGATCGTCCTGGCTGCTCTGGCGGCCATGGCCTTCGGCCTGCCGCGCAACCAGGGCGTGTTCTGGGGCTTCCTGGCGGCGATGAGCAGCACGGCGGTCGTGCTCAAGATGGTGACGGAGAGGGGCGAAACCAACTCCCCGCATGGCCGGCTGATCATCGGAATCTTGATCGTGCAGGACCTGGCGGTGGTGCCGATGATGGTCGTGACTCCGGTGTTGGGGGGGCTTGGGGAGGCAGGACTTCTGACGGTCGTGTGGTCGATCGCCAAGGCAGCCTTAGCGGTACTGCTCATTCTCGTGGCGGCGTGGTACCTGGTCCCTCGCCTGCTGGTGGAAGTCGTCAGGAGCCGGAGTCGTGAGCTGTTCGTGATCACCATCATCTTGGTGTGCCTGGGCATCGCTTGGCTCAGCTCGCTGGCTGGCCTGTCTCTCGCGCTCGGTGCGTTCATTGCGGGACTGATCATCTCCGAATCGGAATACAGCCACCAGGCGATGGCGGAGATTTTGCCCTTCCGGGACAGCTTCAACAGCCTCTTCTTCATCTCGATCGGGATGCTGCTCGATTTACGGGTCCTGCTGGCCCATCCCGTTCTGGTGATGGGCCTGGTCGTCGCGCTCGTGGGCGGGAAGATGGTGACGACCGTGGGAGCGGCGGTGGTCACTGGCTACTCCTGGCGGGCGGCGGTGCTCACCGGCATCGCCCTGGCTCAGATCGGAGAGTTTTCCTTCATTCTCGCCAAGGTCGGCAAGAGCGTCGGGCTCCTGCCCGGCGAGTCGTTCCAGGTGTTTCTGACCGTGTCTGTCCTGACACTGCTTCTCACGCCGTTTCTGCTGCAAGCCTCCCCGCGACTGGCGAGACGCGCGGAAGCGCTCCAGCGGCTGCGGCACTGGTTACCGGAACGCCAGACTGAACCCCACGGAATCCAGCCCCGCCACCTTCGGGACCATACCATCGTCGCGGGCTACGGAGTCAACGGGCGAAACCTTGTTCAGGTCCTGCGGGAGACTGAAATTCCGTTCGTGGTGGTCGATGTGGACGGGGAGACCGTCCGCCAAGAACAAAAGAAGGGAATCCCGATCCTGTTCGGGGATGTCACGCATCAACAGGTGCTCCGCCGACTCGGCATCCAGGACGCTCGCGCCTTGGTGCTGGCGATCTCCGACCCGATTGCCACCCGTCGGGCAGTCACGGTGGCGCGCCAACTCAGTCCGGCCATTCACATCGTTGCGCGCACCCGCTATCTGCGCGAGATTGAAGACCTGCGCGCGACGGGCGCCGACCAGGTCGTGCCGGAGGAGTTTGAAACCTCGATTGAAATCTTCAGCTTGGTGTTGCAGCACTACCGCATGCCCGCGCGGGTGATCGCCGAGAAGGCGGAACGCATCCGGCAAGAGGGTTATGCGCTCTTCCGCAAAGGACAGCCCGGCCTGAAGGAAATCGTCGCGAAGGAGGCCGACGACCTCTACGTTGACGATTAGAAACGCCGTCCAGTGATCTTTTCGTAGGCTTCGCGGAGAGTCCCGACTTCCAAAACGGTCAACCAGAGGCTTTCCGCCAGCGGACGCACGTCCCAGTCTCGGGTCCGGAGCTGTCCCTTGGGGATCAGGACAACTGAGAGGCCGCTTCTGGCTGCTCCCTGGAGTTTTTCCGGAATGCTCCCGACATCCGAGATGCGTCCATCTGGCTCGACCTTGCCGGTCATGGCGACGTTCGATGGAAACGTGTCGCCGCGCAGGGCGGCGACGATCCCGACCGCCAACACGGCGCTGGCGCTGGGCCCGTCGGTTAGATACGCGTTGTTGACATTCTTGATGGTGACGAGCCAGCTCCGGGGATCCTCGCCTATCGCGCTTGCAGCGGCGTTGACCGCCATCCGTGCGGCGTCTTTCCAATCGGGACTCAATGCCGAGCCTTTGAAAGTTCCCAAGGCGCGCGAGCCTTCATTAAACTGCACCCGGGGTCCGGAGAGGTCGGGCAGCCGGTCGATTTGCACGACAAGGTAGTGGGCCGCCCCCACCTGCTTGCCGCCCTGGTCAACCACTCCCAGAGCCGGGATGGAGATAAATACCCGCTGCTCGACAGCTCCAACTGTTCCTTTGCAGACAACTAGGAGGAACAGGACTGTCAGGAGCTGGGGTATAAAGGGGCGATACGAATGCATGGAGGTAAAAGTGTTGCTACCCTACCACACGTTCGCAACGAGGGAAAGGAGCTACGAGCTAGGGGCGGGCGATTGCCAGGCACGCCAATTTTCAATACAATCAATGGATTAATGGATATCAACAGAGCTGCCGGGGACAGGCCGGCGCTCCTTGACAAGCCCGAGAAGCGCATATTATAGTACTGTTACGCGATGCTAGAGGGGAATCGGGGAGGATGTGGAGGTTCTGTAACTCCTGCCTCCCCGAGGCATTTCAAGAGCTGATGATATGTCGACCACAGCAAAGCTTGATCCGCAAGTCGCCTTAGCGGAATTGCAAGAGCGCAAGCCCGATCGGGTCACGATCGTCGTCTTGAGCGGCAATATGGATCGGGTCATGTCTGCGTTCATCATCGCGACCGGGGCGGCGTCGATGGGAATGCAGGTCACGATGTTTTTCACCTTCTGGGGGCTGAATGCCATCCGGAAGCCCGGAGTGTCCAGCAAGGCCACGGATTGGCTGCGACGTTCGCTCGGATTTTTCAATAGAGGGGGCGCGGACACGTTGCCTTTGTCCCGTTTCCACTTCTGGGGTTTAGGGACCCGTATGATGAAGCTGGTGATGCGCCGCAACCGCATGCCGGGCGTCCCTGAACTGATGGACATGGCCAAAGACCTTGGCGTGCAGTTCATTGCGTGCACGACGACGCTTGGGCTCATGGGCATCACCAAGGACACCCTGATTGACGGGATCGATCAGTTTGCCGGAGTCTCGACCTATCTTGCCGAAGCGAAAGACGCGCAAGTCAACCTCTTCATCTAACGACACGTCCCTGGGAACGAAATCCTATGGGCCAACGTAATCCTATGGCGATTCAGTGGGATGTCCACCTCGATACCTTAGGGCTCTTCTGCCCGATGCCGATCATCAAGACCTCGAAGAAGATCAAGGGACTGGCGGTCGGCCAGGTTCTGCAAGTGGTCTCAGATGATGAAGGGATCAAGAAAGACATGCCGGCCTGGTGCGAAACCACAGGGCATGAGTACCTGGGTCTGGAAGAAGAGGTCAACGGGAATACCACTCATTACAAGACGTATGTGAGGAAAACAAAATAGCCTTCCGGGTGTTTCCTTCTGGCCCAAGAATTTTTCATTTCACAATCAATCATTTACAGAACTGACGTCAGCCTCGACCGCGCCGGATTCTGACGGGTTTCCCCTTCCAATCCACAACCATCTCGCAACACTAACCACAGACATTTCCACAACATGTAGACATGAAAATTTTGCTATCTCCCAGATATTGTATTTTTTGCTTGACTGGTGTCCAATCGCGTGGTAATAAACAGCCCGTCGCTGAAAACGCCGTGGCATCAAGATCGTGTGGGATGGTTTCTGTTCACACAAGTTCTAGGCGGCTACAGTCGGGAGCTATGATCACCAGGATTGAGCAGCCGAAGGGATGGAACTCCAGCAACCTGTACGATGTCCCTCCTGTCAACGGAGTCTACGTCTTACGCGATCAAAACCAGAATATCTTGTTCATCGGCAGTGTAGGGTCCCGCCATCTGCGCGACCGACTGATCGGACATCTGCAGGTCAACGATGTGCCGGGCGTCCGGTATTTTGAGTGGTACCAAACCGATGGCCCCCGCAGCGCACGGGAGAAGGCGAGGCAGTGGATCGCTCGCTATCGGCCACCGTTTGTCCATCGTCGTCGACGGGTTGCAGAGGCAGCGCCGATACTGGGCTAGTTCGTCTGGACGGGCCAGGCAGGAGTGCCCGTCCGTTTTTGTTGCGTGGGGCCACAGTCTCGGTTCAATTTGTTGTTATGCTTGAGGAGGAACGTTCATGAAACCTGCAGGACACGCGCGCGCGTCTGAGATTGAGTCTGGAGTGAAGGGAGAAGTGACCCTCCGCATCTCGCCGAACGCGTTGCGTGTTCTGAAGAAGCGGTACCTGGCGAAGGACGAAAATGGCAAGGTGATCGAAACGCCGGAAGGGATGTTTCGCCGTGTCGCGCACAACCTGGCGCAGGCGGATGCCCTCTACGGCGCAACGCCGGAGGAAGTGCGGACGACCGAAGAAGAGTTTTACGCCGTAACAGCCCGCCTGGACTTTCTGCCGAATTCTCCGACCCTCATGAACGCCGGCCGGCCGCTGCAGCAGCTGGCCGCCTGTTTCGTCCTGCCGGTCCAAGACTCGATCACGGGAATCTACGATACGTTGAAACACCAGGCGCTCATCCACCAGACCGGAGGGGGCACGGGGTTTTCGTTCTCCCGGTTGCGGCCCAAAGATGACGTGGTGCGGAGCACCGGGGGCGTGGCGTCTGGTCCGGTGTCGTTCATGAAGGTGTACAACCAGTCCACCGAGCACATCAAGCAAGGCGGCACCCGGCGGGGCGCCAATATGGGCATCCTGCGAGTGGACCATCCCGACATTCTGGAGTTCATTACCTGCAAGACCGACACCAAGGAGATTACCAACTTCAACATCAGCGTCGCGGTCACGGATATGTTCATGAAAGCGGCGCTGAACGGTGAGATGTATGACCTGGTAAACCCGCGATCCGGAAAAGTCGTCCGGCAGCTCAACGCGCGCGAGGTGCTGCACAAAATTGCGGAGTGCGCCTGGCGGAACGGCGAGCCGGGGCTCTTCTTCATCGATCAGGCCAACCGGACGAATCCCACGCCGCACTACGCGATGATCGAGGCCACCAACCCGTGCGGCGAGCAGCCGCTGCTGCCCTACGAGTCGTGCAACCTCGGGAGCATCAATCTGGAGAACCATCTCACCCGCACCGAGGACGGCCGGTACGAGATCGACTGGGCGCACTTGGAGCGGTCCATCCGGACCTCCGTGCATTTCCTCGACAACGTCATCGATATGAACAAGTACCCGATCCCCGAGATCGAGAAGTGCACCAAGGACAACCGGAAGATCGGCTTGGGCGTGATGGGGTTCGCCCGCATGCTCTTCAAGCTGGGCGTCCAGTACGACTCGGAAGCCGGCATCCAGATGGGCGAGCAGGTCATGAAGTTCGTCTCCGAGATCGGCTACGACGAGTCCCGGCGCATGGCCGAGAAGCGCGGCGCGTACCCCTCCTGGAAGGGCTCCCTCCACGAAGCGCGCGGCCAGCGGGTGCGGAACTCCTACGTGACCACCGTGGCCCCGACCGGCACGATCAGCATGATCGCGGATACATCGGGCGGCTGCGAGCCGGAGTTCAGCCTGATCTGGTTCAAGAACGTGATGGACGGCGAGCACCTGC
>CAZSUT010000050.1:0-16463 GCA_964610095.1 uncultured Nitrospirales bacterium
CCCGATCGTCCGCTTAATGGACGCGGTAATGATGCGTCCAAAGGGGATGACCCCGCCTTTCACGTCCCGGGCCGCACGGCCAGCCGTCTGGATCAGGGACCGCTCGGATCGGAGATACCCTTCCTTATCCGCATCCAGAATCGCCACCAGCGAGACCTCGGGGATGTCGAGACCTTCCCGTAATAGATTGATGCCTATCAGCACATCAAACATTCCGCGGCGCAGATCGCGGATGATCTCGGTACGCTCCAGCGTGTCGATGTCCGAGTGAAGGTACCGCACCCTGACGCCAAGGTCGTGGTAGTACTCGGTCAGGTCCTCGGCCATCCGCTTGGTGAGCGTCGTGACCAGCACCCGGTCTCCCCGTGACACCCGGGCTTTGATCTCTCCCAACAGGGCGTCCACCTGCCCCTTGGCCGGCCGTACCGAGATCGCGGGATCCATCAAGCCCGTGGGCCGGATGATCTGCTCAATCACGCGGCCTCCGGCTCTTTCCAGTTCATAGGGGCCCGGGGTGGCCGACACATAGATGGCTTGATTGACGCACTGCTCGAATTCAGCGAAGTTCAACGGCCGGTTGTCGAACGCCGACGGCAGCCTGAACCCGTACTCCACCAGGCTCTTCTTCCGCGAGTAGTCCCCTTCGTGCATGCCCTGCACCTGCGGGATCGTCGCGTGGGACTCATCGACGATCAAGAGGTAATCCTTGGGGAAGTAATCGAGGAGCGTCGGCGGGGGCTCGCCCGGCTGCCGGCCGCTCAAGTGCCGCGAATAGTTCTCGATCCCGTGGCAGTACCCCATCGCCCGGATCATCTCCAGATCGAACCGCGTGCGCTGCTCGATGCGTTGGGCTTCCAGCAACTGGCCGTTCCGCTTGAAGGAGGCGATCCGCTCTTCCAGTTCGGCCTCGATCCCGCTGAGCGCGCGGTCGAACCGGTCCGGCGGGATCAGGTAGTGCGTGTTGGGGTAGACCGCGACTTTGGAGAGACGGCGGAGCGACTTCCCCGTCAGCGGGTCGATCTCGTGGATGGCGTCCACCTGGTCGCCAAAGAGCTCGATGCGCAGGCTTTGGTCCTCCGACGACGCCGGAAAGATCTCCACCACGTCGCCCCGCACACGAAAGGTCCCCCGGTGAAAGTCCGTATCGTTGCGCTGGTACTGGATCTCTACGAGTTTCTTGAGGATGGCCTCGCGCCGGATCTCCGCGCCTTCCTCCACATAGAGCAGCATCCCGTGATACACCTCGGGCGAGCCCAGGCCATAGATGCAAGAGACCGACGCCACGATGATAATGTCATCTCGCTCGAACAGGGAGCTGGTTGCTGAGTGCCGCATCCGGTCGATGGCATCGTTGATCGAGGCGTCTTTGGCGATATACGTATCGGTAGAGGGAATGTACGCTTCGGGTTGGTAGTAGTCGTAGTAGCTGACGAAGTACTCCACCGCGTTCTCCGGGAAAAAACTCTGGAACTCGCGATAGAGCTGGGCCGCCAGCGTCTTGTTGTGGACGATGACCAGCGTGGGCTTCTGGACACGCTCGATCACGTTGGCGAGGGTGAAGGTCTTGCCGGACCCGGTCACGCCGAGCAACACCTGGTGCGGCAACGCGCGATCGACGCCCTCAGCGAGCGCGTCGATCGCCTGAGGCTGATCCCCCCGCGGCTTAAAGTCTGCGACGAGCTTGAAATCGCCCATCCGCCCTCCAGTTTTGCAGCACTTTCACACTAACACAGGAAAGCCCTCATTGACGACATGGTTGACTTCTCTGGATATCCTGCTAGGCTTTCCTACTGAACCCTACCGTTCGTCCCTCATCAAGGAGGCTTGCAATGCATGCTCGACATCATGTACCGACCGCGCTGCTGGTCATAACACTCTTCGCCGTGCCAGGCTGCGGGTATAACGATCTACAGGGGCTCGACGAGGACATCAAGGCCGCGTGGAGCGAGGTCCTCAACCAGTACCAGCGGCGGGCTGACTTGATCCCCAACCTCGTCGAGACCGTCAAGGGTTACGCCGCGCATGAGAAGGAAACGTTGACGGCCGTGACCCAGGCCCGCGCGCAGGTGGCCGGCATCAAGGCCACACCGGAATTGCTGAAGGACCCCGACGCGTTCCAGAAGTTTCAGGCGGCCCAGGGCGAACTCTCTTCGGCGCTCGCGCGGCTGATGGTGGTCGTCGAAAAATATCCCAACCTCAAGGCCAACGAGAATTTCCGCGACCTCCAGAGCCAGTTGGAAGGCACCGAAAATCGGATCACCGTGGCCCGTAAGCGCTACATCGATAAGGTGGCCGAATTCAATAAGATGGTGCGCTACTTCCCCACCAATTTGACCGCAAAGTATCTCCTCAGCATGGATGTGAAGCCGAACTTCACGGTGGCCGATGAAAAGGCTGTGTCGAAGCCGCCAGGCGTGAAATTCTAAGTGCTTCGTGCTCTCTTGCTGGTGGCCGTTGCCATCGGTGGCGCTGCCTCGCCCGCCGCCGCACTCGACGTCCCTCCACTCACCGGACGGATCGTGGACGCCGCCCACCTGCTGTCCGCGGACTTGGCCGTGTCGCTCTCGGCCGAGCTGGCTGCCCATGAAGCGCGCACCGGTAACCAGGTCGCGCTGTTGACGCTGCCCTCGCTCCAAGGGGAACCGCTGGAAGAGTTCTCCCATCGGGTGGCGACCACCTGGAAGCTCGGACAGAAAGGAACCGACAACGGCGTGCTTGTGCTCGTCGTACCGGGCGATAGGAAAGTCCGCATTGAAGTCGGCTACGGCCTTGAAGGGACGCTGACCGATGCCAAGTCCTCTCGCATTATCCGCGAAGAGATGGCGCCCCAGTTCAGAGACGGCGATTTCGCCGGAGGTATTGCAGCCGGGGTCAGGGCCGTTCTCGGCACGATTGAAGGCACCTACACCCCGCCTGCGCGCAAGAGAGGCACTGCCGGGAGCACCGTTGGCGGCTCGTGGGGCATCTTCTTCGTGGCCCTCGTGGTCGGCATTATCACAGCGGCTATCATCGGCCATCACTGGAAAGGCAGCTCTGTCGGGAGCGTAATGGCCTTTGTGCTGGCCCTCTCGTCGGGATTGCTCCTGGCTCTCGTGGTCGCAGTCATTGTCATGGTCGTGACGCTGCCATTCGGGAGTATGTCCGGCAGTAGTAGACGGACATATTCCCCTGGTTGGGGAGGAGGAAATCTCGGAGGGTTCTCCGGAGGAGGCGGTGGATTCGGCGGCGGCTTCAGCGGGGGTGGCGGAGGCTTCGGCGGCGGCGGCGCTTCCGGGAGTTGGTGAGATGAAAAAGTTCTCAGATGAAGATCTTCGAAAAATCCACGAGGCGGTGCAGGCGGCCGAACGGCGCACGCGGGGCGAAATCGTCCCCATGGTTGTGTCCTCCTCCGCTCGTTACAGCGAAGCGCGCTATCTCGCCGGACTGTCCCTGTCTCTTCTGGCCCTGACCATCCTGCTGACCTGGGAACTCGGGTGGGGGCAACACATCTGGCATCTGCACCATCCCGGCTGGCTCGTACTCGGCGTGCTGCTCGCCTATGCACTGGGTTATTGGGCGGGCTCTCTCCCGCCCTGCATCAGATTTTTTGTGTCGAGCGAGCGGATGGCCTTCAAGGTGCGCCGGCGCGCCGGACTGGCGTTCTACGAGCATGGCCTGCACAAGACTCGCGAAGGCACCGGCATCCTGATCATGGCCTCCCTGCTGGAGCGCCGCGTGCAGGTCTTGGCTGATAAGGCTATCAACGAGCGAGTTCCGCCCGGCACCTGGGACACGCTCGTCAACGAGTTGGTCCAGGGGATCAAGGACGGCCGCTCGACAGAGGCCTTTTGCCGGGCGATTGCCCAATGCGGTGACCTGCTCGCCCAACATTTTCCGGCTAGGCCCAGCGACAATCCTGACGAACTCGCCGACGACCTGATTCAGGAGAAATGAGCCCGCTCACGCGAAAGTCTAACTGGCCGTGGTCCTGCTGGCTCTGTCTTATCTGGACGGGGTTCACGCGATGGCATGCTACGGATTGGCTTCATCGTTGGCGTTATGGCTATTGGCCGCTCTGCACGCGGGTTGAGCATCAGCGCTGGATGGTGCATGACTCACATTGGACGTGGCACGACGTCTGGGGGCAGGTTACCACTCTCGGCCTGACCCGCCGTGGAAAAATTATCTTCGCCTGCGCGGTGATGCTACTTTGGTTTTTAGCCCGCCAACAGTTTTCACAAATGGATGACATCTTTTTCTGTCCGTCAGTATGGGGGGCGAAAGGCTTGTCTCTTTACCTCATCGGAAACTACAGTGGAGCAGCCAGGGCCTATCGCGCTCACCTCCAGAAGGCGTATCAGGCAGGACGTACGACTGGCGATCTGACCTTGGATGCGATCCTGCGGGGCGACTTGGGAAAAGCCAAGGAACTTTCTCACAGGGCGCTCGAACAGGCCCCTGAAGACCTACTTGTCCTGCTCGATGCTGGCGAGATCGCACTTGAAGAAAACGACTTCCCCAAAGCTTTGGAAATTTTCGACCGCATTTTGCAAGAACAAACCGACAATGCGGACGCATCAGTTCTTTCCTCGATAGCATATGCCCGTTCCGGCAACTATGACAACGCGATCGCCTCACTCAATAGAACGCTACGTCACAGCCGGACAGGGTCACGTCCATCCGCCTTTTTCAAGTTACTTGAAACCACCGGCGACAAAGCCCGCTTGCCGGATGGAAAGAAGCCGTTGTGTCTGCTGGCCAACTACTATCGCTATCTCCGAATCTTTGACGAGCGAAACGGAAAACCCGCGATCGCCTACGCCGAGAAGGCCATCGCCGCCGGGGACCGGCCCGCCGACGCTTACTTGGCAATGGGCATTGTGCTCGAGAAAGAGGGCCAACCGGAGGAGGCTCTCGACGCATTCCTCCAAGCCATCGAAGCCGACCCCAAGTATGCTGAGGCTTACCGTTGGGCAGCCACCATCTATTCCACGCGTGGAGGTGCCCTGCTTGAGGAATACCGCATGTGGAAAGGAGCCTACGACATCGCCCCCGACGATCTCTTCTATGCCGATTCTTATATCCGGTTCCTCTCCGAGAGATTGGGAGACCTGCACCAGGCCTTGAAGGTCTCTCTCCGGGCCCTCGAATCCTCGCCGGGCAACCTCGAGATGCTACGCCACGCGGGGGACATGAGCCATAGGCTGGGAGAATATGAGCAGGCGATAAGCTACTATCGTCAGATCCTTGTCTTGGAGCCACGAAGCGTGGAGGCCTACGAGAAAATCGGGTTTTGCTTTCTTGAGATGCAACACCACGAAGAGGCGCGCACGGCATTCCGCGCCGCGCTGGAGATCAACCCCAACCGTCCCTTCGGGCATATCGGTCTGGGTTGGATTTACTTCGCCCAACAACAGTACAAGGAGGCGATCCCCGAATTGGAAATCGCCTTGCGATTCGGCGTGAGCGATATCGACGTCCTAGCTACCTTGTGCAGTCTGTACCATGCCGAAACGCACTATCAACGCGCAGCGGACTGTTTCAAGAAGGTCATCGCGCAAGACCCCAAGAACAGTATCGCGATCAACATGCTTCCGTACACCCTGAAAAATCTTCGGCCGCAGGACTTCCAATGAAGATTCCGGACCGGATCAGGGACATTGCAGCGCGCTTCCGGAGCCGCGTGACCTTTGAGGACAGCATTGCTCTCTGTGCCTGTGTCATAGCCATGAAGATCCAGTTGGACTACCGGGTTGCGGGGCATTTTCTCTTCCTGCTCCTTCCACTGGTCGGCCTGACTTTGACGGTCTTGAACTTCATCTTCCTGATCAATCACCTCCTGACGCGCCTCCCGGAAAACGATCCCTTTCGCCTTGCTCTTGGAAGGATCAAATGGTGGTCAAACTTGCTGGTGCGAGTCTTCGTTTATTACAGCCTCCTCCTGTATGCCAACGCTAAGTTGGACAATGCCAAACCGGTGTATCTGAACACCGAGATCGTTTCGCTCAATAAGGGTGCAGTGCTCGGATTGCCGATGCCCTATTCCTGGGTCACGCTGCGCGACCTCGCCAACCAGGACAAGACGGAGCAGGTTCTCCTCAAGGCCAGCGAACGCGAGCGGCTCTGGGGCGCCCAGCCCGTGGTGTTGACGATCCAACCGGGCTACCTCGGAATTCCATGGATCGCCGCCATCGAACTCGATTGGGTGCACTATGCCGGAGAGATCCTCAAGCTCGCGCCGACGGCTGCCTACGCATGGAAAAATCTGATCTACTTTCAACTGGAGCGCAAACGCTGGCCGGAGGCCACGGCAGCCGCCTACGAGTACCTCAAGCTCTATCCGAAAGACTATGACATGGCCCTCAGCGTGGGATCGCAGTTCGATCTGGCCGTCCGGTACCTCGACGCGGCCCAGTTCTATGAGTATGTCGTCGCGCGTCATCCTACTTATCGTGCTTACCAATTACTGGGGACAGCATTAAGCTGGGGAGGACGCAACCCTCGGGCAGCTGAGGTCCTCGAAGCCTCCGTGAAGCTTAACCCGGACTATTGGGAAGCGTACTATCATCTGGGATATGTCTACGGCGGCATGGGGCGACTCGCTGAAGGGATTGCCGCGTTCGAGAAAGCCCTCGCACGAAAGCCCAATTCTCCCGAGATGGAGATCGAGCTCGCTAGGCAGCGGCAAGCCCTCGCTGCCCAACAGGCGGCCCAACAACGGCGGAGTAGAGCCAGCAAACCATCTCGTTAAGCCTGAACCAACGGCTGGTCGTTTTTGCTATACTTGACCTGCAAAAGAGCCTCCATGAACTGCTCCTTTCTTCGGCGGTTTCAGTATCTTTTTCTAAGCCTCACGATCGCAGCCAGCACGCTGGCGGTGGCTGCTTGTGCGACCAATCCGTATACGGAACGGCATCAGCTCCTGCTGCTGCCGGAATCTGAGGATTCCAAGCTCGGCGCCCAGGCGTATGATCAGGTGCTGCACGATCCCAAGGTCAAAATCTCCCACGACCTGCGTGAGGTCGAACCTGTCAAGCGTGTCGCCGCGCGCATCATCGAAGCCGCTAAATCGTCCAAATACGCGGAGCGGGCCCAAAAGTTCGACTGGGAAGTCAGCGTGATCAAAGACGACAAGACCATGAACGCCTTCGCACTGCCAGGCGGCAAGATTGCTGTGTACACTGGCATCTTTCCCGTCGCGAAAAACGAGGCCGGACTCGCCGCCATCCTGGGCCATGAAGTCACCCATGCGCTAGCCCGTCATGGCGCAGAACGCATGAGCCAGGGTCTGCTGGCGCAAATCGGCATGGAAGCCGCCAGCATCACCTTGGGCACCGGAACCAACCCCGCTGTGGGACAGACCACGATGGCCGCGCTGGGCCTTGGAGTCAATGTCGGAGTGCTGCTGCCGTTCAGCCGTGCCCATGAATCCGAGGCAGATCACATCGGACTGCTGTTGGCGGCACAAGCTGGCTATGACCCGCACGAAGCGATCCACGTCTGGGAGCGGATGGAGCAGTTTTCTAAAGGGCAGCCAACGGAATTCCTGTCCACACACCCCGGTCACGGCACACGGATCAAGCAACTCCAGGAGTGGATGCCGGAAGCGCTGTCGTACTACCACCCACAACCGGGCTTCCACGCCGCCGACCTTCCCGCTCTGGCGCCTCGATAAGTGGCACCTGAGCGAGCGGCCTGGCTGGCACTTCTCCCGCTACTCGCCACCGCGATCTACAACGCTCTTCCCGCCTCGCTTCAGCAGAATCCGTGGATCACGTTCAGTCCCCAACTCGTGGCCTATGCCACGCTCGCCTTCTGGATCGCGTCGAACCCCGGATGGCGCGCTGCACTTCGTCTGAATGCCGAAGGGATGGGGCCCGGTTTGAAATGGGGCGCGCTTGTGGGCGTGGCGCTCGGCGCCGTCAATCTCAGTTTCATACTATTGATCATCCCGGCTCTGGGTGGCGATATCCAATTTCTTCAGGAGACGCCGCACGCGAAAGCGCCGGTCTGGGTAATGTTCCCCGTCGGAATCGCCGTGATTGGAATGCTCGTCGAGCTGAACTTCCGGGGGTTTCAGATGGGCCGCCTGCTCACGTTGCTGGGACAGTCGCCTGCCGGAAAGCTCGGCGCAATCCTCGTCTCGGCACTGGCGTTCTCCTTCGACCCCTTTATGGTGCGGGCCTTTCATCACCTGCATTTGATCGCCGTGTGGGACGGCCTAGTCTGGGGTGTTCTGCTGTTGCAGACCCGGAGTCTCTATGCCACCATGGCCGCCCACACGGTGGAAGTGTGGATTCTTTATGTTTCGCTCAAACTATGGTTCGGCTAAGGAAATAACGGGAAGGGGCGCGTATGAAATATGCACTCTACTTCGTCATCGGCGGGACCGTGATCAGTCTGACAACCTACCTGGGAAGCCTGGGAAAGAGCTGGCTCGCAGCGTTTGTGACCACGTTCCCAGCCCTCACCGGCCTGACGTTCATCCTGATGTATCTGAACGCCGGCGTGGAGCCCACAGTGCCGTACGCACGAAATCTCCTCTACTTCGTCGTCCCGTGGCTGGCGTACGTGGGGTTCTACCTCATCGCGATCGATCGCCTCGGCTTCTGGCTTGCGCTCACCGGCGCAATCGCGCTGTTTGTCGCCGCCTCCGCCCTGTCCAAGCTGATCGTATAGCCCATGCGTTTGCTTGCGACCCCCTCCCTGATTTGCCATAATACCCGCCGGTGAGCAGGGCGCACCTCACAAGGAACACCCATGGCTAGGCTGGGCGTCAACGTCGATCACGTGGCGACCCTGCGCCAAGCGCGAGGTGGAAAAGAGCCGGACCCCGTGGCCGCCGCCGTGCTGGCGGAACTGGGCGGGGCCGACGGCATCGTCGTCCACCTGCGGGAAGATCGACGCCACATACAGGATCGCGACCTGCGCCTCCTGCGCGAGGTTGTCCAGACCAAGCTCGACCTTGAAATGGCGGCGACGGAGGAGATGGTCCGCATCGCCATGGATATCAAGCCCCATCTCGTCACCTTCGTGCCGGAGCGCCGGCAGGAGCTGACCACCGAAGGGGGCCTGGACGTCGCGGGCAATCGCGAGCGGATCAAAGACCTGATCACGCTCCTGCACCAGTGCGGCATTGCCGTGAGCGTCTTCATCGACCCCGAACTCGAACAGATCAAGTCGGCGCGCCGCGTCGAAGCCGACTGCGTCGAGCTGCACACGGGCCGATACGCCAACGCAACGGGGCTCAAGGAACAAGACAGCGAGTTCGAAGCCCTGGTTCAGGCCGGGCGCGCCGCCTACAAGCTGGAGCTGGTGGTTAACGCCGGCCACGGCCTCGATTACCGAAACGTGCGGCGCCTGCGCACCATCCCCGAAATCGTCGAGTACAACATCGGCCACAGCATCATCGCCCACGCCGTCTCGGTCGGCCTTGAGCGGGCGGTGCGGGAGATGAAAGACCTCCTTCGCTAACCATGGAACTCGTCACCGCCGCGGAAATGCGCGAGCTGGACCGCGCCACCATCGAGACGCGGAACATTCCAAGCCTCCGCCTCATGGAGAACGCCGGGAAGGCGGTGGTCCAGGAGATGGAACGGTTCTTCGGCCCGCTGCGCGGGAAGGCCGTCACTGTCGTCGCCGGCAAGGGACAGAACGGCGGGGACGGCTTCGTGACGGCGCGGCACCTTCGACAGCGGCGCTGCCAGGCGCGCGTGGTCTTGCTAGCCTCGCCGTCCGCCTTGAAAGGCGACGCCGCCACGAACTCGCGCCGGTTTCAGCGGGTCGGCGGGCGCTGTCTCGCGGTGGAAACCACTGCGCAGCTTGCATCAATCCTGAGCCCTCTTCTCCAGGACAGCGATCTGCTCGTGGACGCCATCTTCGGGACTGGTCTGAACGCCCCGGTGCAAGGGTTGTCGGCCACGGCGATCACGCTGATGAATGCCTCCCGGAAGCCGATCGTCGCCATCGATCTGCCCTCCGGACTCGACGGCGATACCGGGGCCGTCCTGGGGATCGCCATCACGGCCACGCTCACGGTGACATTGGCCCGTCCCAAACACGGACTCTATCTGGGCACCGGCCTTGATCACGCCGGCGCGATCCGTGTGGCAGACATCGGCATCCCGCCCGATATCATCCGGACGGCAAAGATTCCCGTGACGCTGCTCGAGGCAACGGACATCCGCTCCTGGCTTCCGGTTCGGCCCCGCACGGCGCACAAGGGGACGTTCGGCCACGCCGGGATCATCGCCGGATCCGCCGGCAAGACCGGGGCAGCCGCGTTGGCCGCACAGGCCGCGCTCCGGATCGGCGCGGGTCTCGTCACGGTCGCAACCCCGCGTAGCGTGTCGGACGTGCTCGAGGCCAAACTGCTGGAAGCCATGGCCTATCCCGTCCCAGAGACCGAGGCTCGCACGCTGTCCAAGCAGGCTCTGGAAGCCCTGCTCGCGTTTGCCGAGACCAAGACTGCGCTGGCCATCGGACCGGGGATCAGCACGCATCCCGACACCCAGGCGCTGGTGCACAATCTGATCGTGTCGGTAAACCGGCCGACAGTCCTCGACGCCGACGGCATCAACGCCTTCACCGGCCACAAGGAGATGCTCGGCCAAGCGCGTGGACCGCTCGTGCTGACGCCCCATCCAGGAGAACTGGCGCGCCTGCTCGGCGTCACCACCGCGGACGTGCAACGGGACCGGCTCGGCATCGCGTCGCGCGTGGCGCGCGAGCAGAACGTCTGCGTGGTCCTCAAGGGCGCGGGCACCGTCGTGGCGGGATCGGACGGCCGGCTGGCCGTCAATCCGACCGGCAATCCCGGCCTGGCGACGGGAGGGACTGGAGACGTGCTGACCGGCATCATCACGGGCCTCCTGGCACAGGGACTGGCCCCGTGGGGTGCGGCCTGCGTTGGCGTCTATGTGCATGGATTGTCGGGTGACCTTGCTGCAGCGGAGATGGGCGAGATGGGACTGATCGCCGGGGACGTCATCCGTGCGATTCCCCTCGCCATACGCCGCATCCGGAAAGACGACTCGCCAGCTCGATGACCACCAACCCCGCACGCTTGGCAGAGAAGGTCGGATCTGCGGTCGCTTGGGAAACGACGTCAGCAGCGGAGACCCACGCCCTGGGCAAGGCTTTGGGAGAGGCCTGCGTCGGACGTGAAGTCATGGCCCTCGTCGGGCCGCTGGGCGCCGGCAAGACCTGCCTCGTGCGGGGCATCGCGGAGGGCTTGGGCGTGCCGACCGATCTCGTCGCCAGCCCAACTTTCGTGCTCATCCACGAATACACCGGCCGTCTACCGCTGTACCATGCCGACCTCTATCGCCTAGAGAAACAGGACGCCGTGAACGGGCTGGGCTTGGAAGAATACACAGAGTCGCCGGGGGTAACCGTGATTGAATGGGCCGATAAGGCCCCTGGCGTGCTTCCGCGCGACCACCTGTGGATCACCCTGGACCACCTGGGCAGGGATCGTCGGCGCGTAGCGCTCCATCCCCGAGATGCGCGATCGGCGGAGTTAGTCGCGCGGGCCACGGCGCGCCTTGCCGAACAGTCACGGACGGGAAGCGCATGAAGCAACTTTGGGCCCCCTGGCGTCTGGCCTTTATCGAACAGGTCTCAGGCGACTCCGGCTGCATCTTTTGCGAGAAGCCGGCCCTCCGCCAGGACGGGAAGACATTTATTCTCTGGCGGGGTCGCCACGCGTACGTGCTCATGAACATCTACCCGTACACCAACGGCCATCTCCTGATCGCGCCCTACCGGCACATCGCGGCCATCGAGGACCTTCCCGAGACGATCCTGCTGGACATGCTGCGTCTGGTGCAGCGCTCGATCAAGGCCATCCGGAAGGCCTATGCGCCCGAAGGGTTCAATATCGGCGTGAACCAGGGGAAGGTCGCGGGGGCCGGGATCGAGCACCATATCCACCTGCACGTCGTGCCGCGGTGGAGCGCGGACACGAACTTCATGCCGCTCCTCGGGGAGACCCGTGTCCTGCCGCAGCACTTAAAGGCTTCTTACATGCGCTTAAAGGCGGCGTTCGGCTCAGACCGTTCGTCGTCGGCCGGTCCGCGGCGGACGCGGACGTCGCGCCGCGCCCGGCAGAGATGACCGCCAATGATCCGCCTGATCCTCGTGGTCGTCCTCATCGCGCTGTCGATCACCTTCTTCTTTCAGAACCGCCAGGAAGAAGCGGTCCTGCACTACTTCGGCGCGACCACGCCGCCGACGCCTATCTATAAACCGATCCTGAGCGCGTTCGGCACCGGCCTTTTGATCATGGGACTTCTCCTGTTCCCCGCCTGGATCAAGCTGCGCATGGAGTTGCGACGGACCCGCACCGCCCTCCACCTCGCGGAGGAGGAACTGGACCGGCTCCGCGCCACGCAGGGAATTCCGGTCGCTCGCCCGCCGGTGCCGGGGCGCGAGAACGCCGAGGATGAGGATGCCCCCTGATCTCACGCCGCTCATGCGGCAATACCGCCAGGTCAAGCAGCGGTATCCGGACGCCATCCTTTTCTTCCGGGTCGGGGACTTCTACGAAATGTTCTACGAGGACGCGATCGAGGGCTCGCGTCTGCTCGAGATCGCGCTGACCTCGCGCGACAAGCACAAGGCCGATCAAGTGCCCTTGTGTGGCGTCCCCTATCATGCCGCTACCAGCTACATCGCCAAGCTCTTGCGGGTCGGCCGCTCGGTGGCCGTCTGCGATCAGGTCGAAGATCCGCAGACCGCCAAGGGCCTCGTGCGACGAGAGGTCGTGCGCGTGTACACGCCGGGCACGTTGATCGAGCCGGACCTGCTGGCTGCCGGCGAGCCAAACTACCTGGCGGCAATCGCGCCGGGATCGTCCGGAGCCGGGCTCGCCTGGCTGGATCTGTCCACGGCGGAGTTCCAGGTGCTGGAACTCCGAGCCCCCTGGACGGACGCGGTCCGCGACGAACTGCTCCGGATCGAGCCTCGCGAGATCCTGGTCCCGGACGAGGAGGCGGAGCGGCTCCGCGCCACCATCGGTCCCATCGTCGCTGCGACCACGCCGGTCCCGGCCTTGACTTTCCACCGCGCGGCGGCGCACGCGCTGCTGCTCGGACATTTCCGCGTCGCCTCCCTGGCCGGCTTCGGCTGCGACGACAAGCCCCTTGCCGTCTCTGCTGCGGGCGCCCTCTTGCAGTACGTCACAGCCACTCAACCAGGCTTGCCCCTGTCCCACGTGACGAGGATGCAGGTCTCCGCGCAAGGCGGCACGATGCTCTTGGATCGGGCGACGCAGCGTAACCTCGAATTGGTCCGGCGAGCCGTGGACAGTCAGGTGAGCGGGTCTCTCCTCAGTGTCCTTGATCGGACTGTCACGCCCCTGGGCGCCCGGCTGCTGCGGGAATGGATCCTCCACCCTTTGACGGATCTGGCGCAGATTGCGGCGCGCCAAGAGGCCGTCGCTGACCTCCATGGTCACCTGGACCGACGGAGTCGCCTCCGCACAGCCTTGCGCGGCGTGTCGGATCTCGAGCGGTTAATGAGCCGGATCGTGCTGGGCGTGGCCAACGCGCGAGACCTCCGCGCGCTCAAAGACTCCATCGCCGCAGTCCCGGCCATCACTCGGGTGCTGGCGGCCTGCACCGCCCCGCTGTTGCGCGAGAGGGCCGAGGACTGGGACGATCTCGCGCAGTTGGCCGCGAAGATCGAGCAGGCGATTCACCCGGAGCCCCCCGCGTCGGTCAAAGAGGGAGGATTGATTCGCGACGCCTACAACGCCGACCTCGACGAACTGCGCGCGATCAGTCGGGACGGGAAGACCTGGATCGCTCAGATCGAGCTGCAGGAACGGCAACGCACCGGCATCGACTCCCTGAAAATCCGCTACAATCAGGTATTCGGCTACTACCTTGAAGTCACGAAGCCCAACCTGCCGCGGGTACCCGCCCATTACATCCGCAAGCAGACCCTCGTCAACGCCGAGCGGTTCATCACGCCGGAGCTCAAGGCCCTCGAGGACAAGGTGCTGGGGACCGAAGACCGCATCCGCGCCCTGGAGTACGAGCTGTTCGACGCCTTGCTCCGGGAAGCCGCCGGCTCAGCACCCCGCGTCCAGACCCTCGCACGCACGCTGGCTCTGGCCGACGCGTTGGCGTCCCTGGCTGAAGTGGCAGCGGAAGGCGGGTACTGCCGTCCCGAGTTGATGACGGACGACCTGCTCATCATCAAGGATGGCCGCCATCCCGTACTCGAACGGCAGGACCTCTCTGGCGGGTTCATCCCCAACGACGTGCTGCTTGGCGGGCCGGACCACCGGCTCCTCATCATCACCGGGCCCAACATGGCCGGCAAGAGCACCTACCTGAGACAGACCGCGCTGATTGTGCTGATGGCCCAGATGGGCGGGTTCGTGCCAGCCAAGTCCGCCGTGATCGGCCTCGTGGACCGGATCTTCACGCGGATCGGCGCCGCAGACAATCTGGTGGAGGGCCAGAGCACCTTCATGGTGGAAATGACCGAGACGGCCAACATCCTCCACCACGCCACGTCGCGGAGCCTGATCATCCTCGACGAGATCGGACGGGGCACAAGCACGTTCGACGGGCTCAGCATCGCATGGGCCGTCGCCGAGTATCTGGCCGATCGCAACCGGATCGGCGCCCGGACGCTCTTCGCGACCCACTACCACGAGCTGACAGACTTGGCACGTACCCATGCGGGCGTGCGGAACTACAATGTAGCGGTCCGGGAACGAGGCGAAGAAATTCTCTTTCTGCGGAAGATCGTGGAAGGCGGGGCCGACCGCAGCTACGGGATCCACGTGGCCCGCCTGGCGGGCTTACCCGGAGACGTCGTCACGCGAGCGGAGGAAGTGCTCAAACGGCTCGAAAGCGGATCGGCCCAAGATGACGTGAGTCAAGCTGGACGGGAAAGGGAAACTCCCGCCCACCTGGCACCAGACCCGACCCTGCCGCCTCCCCACTCCATCCTGGAAGAAGTCCGCCAGATGGACCTGTTCAGCATGACCCCACTTGAGGCCATGAACAAACTGGCCGAGATCAAGGAACGATTGGAAAAGGGGACCGGGTCGTAAAAATGACATGGGCAGTGGACCATTCGATCCACCGCCCATGAGCATTGCCTTCAGACTTACGCTTAGTGGCCGCCGGCTTTGGGAGCCTCTCCTGCGCAGCCTGGTGCGAGATGCTTAAAGAGGACGTGCTTGCCGTACTCCGTACTGCCGCCGGCTTGCGGGGCGCCGAGCACGTCGGTCGGAACAGGGGTGCCCTTCCCGCATTTGCTCTCCATCGTCGGGAAGCCGGGCTGGGCCGACATTTTGGGCTGACCAGGGAAGACAGCATCGGACCCTCCTGCCACCACGCCCTTCCACAGCTTGTCATCCACGTCCTTCACATTAGAGGCAACACGCTTGTTCTGCTCGACCTCGTGGACCGTCATCTCGACCACGTCGCCCTTCGTCGTGGGCGGCACCTGCTCCGCCGCGGCGGGGCCGGGTTTCGGGCGAGCCTTGGACTTCAGCAACTCGAGATCCTTGCCGGAGGCGAAGACACGCATGTTCTTGCCAGGTAGCATCATGGCCCAGAACTGGTCGATCTCGCCGCTGTTCCGGACGCCTTTCCAGACCCAGTTCACCCAGACCGCATCCTCATAGGGATCCACGACGATCACGCGGGCCAGGATGGTCCGGGGCTGGCTGAAGTCTTCCTCAAAGCGCTCTGAAAAAGCCTCGATGGCCAGGGCGGTCCCGGCCAACGCACTCACGAGCAGGAGTGCGGCGCCTACCGCCGTAACCTTGGAATAAGCCTTCATGAGACTCCCTCCTTCACTAATCGATAAAAGGAATTTTTAAGGTCCAATTATTTGAGCACCTTGAAGGACGTGATCGTCGGACGACCGCCGATATCGTCGACGTGCACTTCCATATTCACCAATTCCTGGTTCGCCTTCATCATCTGATCCATCAAGCTCTTGTCCTTGACAGCCAAGCGCACAGTGGTCTGCGCGTGATACCAACCAGAATAGGGCGCGTTCTTCTCCGTCCCGCCCTGGAAACCCCACGACCCGCCAGCAGCCCAACCGTCCGGCACTTCGGTGGTCATCGCCGACGTGCGTCCGCCCGGTGCACCCGACCCCGGAGCCCCGGTGTTCCAGTATTGAATTCCGAAGAGGACCTCGCCGTCCGGATTCTCGGCCCATTGAGCCCATATCCGACCCTTTAAGGTCTCGGCCGCTGCTTCATCAGCTGGCCACCAGCCCACCACCAGCAAGGCAAAAACTGCAGCAATGATGACGCCTTTTTTCATCCTGTCTCCCTCCTTATCAACTCTATGAAGATGACGTAAGCGTAAACGACGGATGACTCTTCACATTCATATCACCAGGCACAACGCTTGTGCAACCTAAAAAATTTATTAACAAATCCAAACCAGCAGGGAGGGATGCTACTAAAGGGGCGAGGGCTTGTCAAGAAAATTCTAGACAGG
>CAZSUT010000051.1:0-10052 GCA_964610095.1 uncultured Nitrospirales bacterium
TACGTGTTGGTCCATGACGCGTTCTGGTACCGCATGGCGTTCTGGTGCATCGCGCTGGGCTTGCTGGGAAACCTGGGGGCCGTGCTGACGGGCCTGCCTGATTTCTTCGCCATTAAGAAGAACGTGCCGACGGCTTGGAACGCCGCGACGACGCATCTGGTGATCGGTCTCGGACTCGTGCTGCTCTATGTCATCAACTTCGCCCTGCACAACTGGGGGGATCCCCTTGCTGGAGGAGACTCGCTCCTCCCGTTCATCCTGAGCCTGATCGGCGCGGGCCTCTTGGGACTGCAAGGGTGGTACGGCGGAGAGCTGGTCTTCCGGCACAAGGTCGGGGTGGAGGACGCGGCGGCCGACGCGACGCATGACGGGCACCAAAAGCGAAAAGGGACGCATTGAAGAGAGAACCGGCCTAGGGACTTGCATCCGCCCCGGAGCCTGTGGTAGCGTGAAGCCGCGATTCATCGCTGAAGGGGTCTGGCGTTGAAGAGCCAAGAGAGGAAAGACCCCAGCGCGATTGTGCCTTGCAGTAGGGATCTGATCGGAAAGCCTGCCCGGAAAGACGCCTTCGGTGCTCTTCTTGCCCCCTTCGTTCCTTACTCCCAAGACAGCGTCGCATCAGTAAAGGAGGTACCCGATGGGTACGAAGTTGTATGTGGGCGGCCTGCCCTATTCATCCACCGAGCAACAGCTTCAGGAGCTGTTCTCACAGCAAGGGTCGGTGACGTCGGCCAAGATCATCACAGACCGGTACACCGGCCAGTCACGCGGGTTCGGGTTCGTCGAGATGGCCACGGCGGAGGAGGCCCAGAAGGCGATTACTGCGCTGAACGGGACTCAGTTGAACGGCCGGACGATCACCGTGAACGAGGCCAGGCCCCAGGAGAAGCGCCCCGGCGGTGGTGGAGGTGGGGGTGCTGATCGCGGAGCAGGGAGACGCTGGTAGTCAATCCTCTCGAAACCTTCAACGAACAATAACTGGCAGGGACGCCGACAGCGGGTGTCCCTGCCTTATTTTGAATCCCATTTAGGTTAGTTCCTCGAGTCCACGCGGACTCTCGTCTAGTCGGTTTTCGCCTGGCGAGTCTTGTGGAACGCCCCAACCGACCATTGATCTCTGCATCCCCTGGAACGGATCTCGTCGAGCGGAGTCGGCGCTACGGCATTCGTGACGGCGCCTTCCAGGCAGTTATGGTGGGCGGCGGGGAAAACTACCTGTCCGCCTTTGCGCTACTGCTCCACGCCTCCGCCTTCCAGATTGGCCTCCTCTCGGCCCTTCCCCAGATCGTCGGCACGTGGGTCCAACTACTCTCCGTCAAGGTCCTGAACCGGTTCCACCATCGCAAGGCCATCATCCTGGTCGGAGCGGCAGGCCAGGCAGTGGTCTGGCTCCCTCTGCTCGTACTGCCGCTCGTGTTTCTGGAAAACGCCCCGTGGCTGTTGATCGTCTGTGCCGTGGCCTATGTCGCGATGGGGCACTTTGCCATCCCTGCATGGAACAGCTTAATCACGGACCTCGTCGATCCTGATCAACGGGGGTCGTATTTCGGTCACCGCGCCAGGGTCATGACAGTCACCAGCTTTTGCGCCTTGTGTTGGGCCGGCCTGGTACTCCATGCAGCCGAAGCCTGGGAGAAGCCGTGGGCCGGTTTTGTGATTATCTTCCTGCTGGCGGCGGCCGCCCGCGGCATCTCCACGAGCTATCTCGCCCGTATTGACGAGCCAACCGAGTCCGTGACGCGCGAGGCCGAGTTCCGCTTGCTGGCGTTTCTGCGACGTGAACGCGGATCGAACTTCCAGAGATTTCTGGTCTTTTCCGGGCTCATGCATGTCAGCGTGCTGATCGCCGGCCCGTATTTCGTGGTGTATCTACTCAACGATCTCCATTTCACCTACCTGCAATACACGGCGTGGTTGGCCGCTGGTATCCTGGGCCAATTCGTCACTCTGAAACCTTGGGGTCGGCTCGGAGATCGCTATGGGAACAAAAAAGTTCTGGTGGCGACAGGGCTCCTGGTACCGTTTCTCCCAATGCTGTACGTCATCAGCGCGGACTTTTATTACCTGATTGCAGTCAACTTCGTCGGCGGGGTGATCTGGGCGGGGCTGTCGCTGGGGCTGCAGAACTACGTGTTCGACGCCGTCCGTCCTGAAGATCGAGCAAAAGGCGTCGCAGTGGGGAATGCCGTGAACGCCCTGGGCTGGTTCCTGGGCGCCATGATCGGAAGCTGGCTGGCGGCGAGAGTCCCCTCGGAGCTCGATCTGCTCGGGTGGCACTTGGGCCTGGTCTCCAATCTGCCGTTCGTTTTCTTCATTTCCGGGGTCTTCCGGCTCGTTGTCTCGCTGAGCCTTCTCAGGACGTTCCGGGAGACGCGCAGCGTGGAGCCGATCTCGCACCGCGACCTGATGGCGGAGCTGCCTCTGATCAAGCCGCTGGCCGACACGTTTGGGGGAGGGGAACGGCGAGAGTAAAACCGTGATATGATGGAAACGTGGAGGTGCCGAGAATGACGCACGAGACGATCGTCCTCCACGGTCACATCATCGACTCTCTGCTGTTGCCCAAGGTCCTAGACCGCATCCTCCAGTACGGCGGGTCTTTCGAAATCGTCCACATCAGGATCGGAAAAACCCGCGAGGAGCCCTCCGACGCGCACATTATCGTCCGTGCTGAGTCCCCCGAACGGCTGGCGGAGATCATCGCGGCAGTCCAGGCGCACGGCGCGGCGGTCGAGAAAGAAGCGGACTGCCAATGGCAGGAGGCTCCGGCTGACGGTGTTTTCCCAGATGACTTCTACGTCACGACCCATCTGCCGACCGAGGTGCGCATGCACGGCAAGTGGGTGGCGGTGAAGGGGATCGAGATGGATCTCGGCATACGGCTCGATCGAAATGACCTTGCCCCGCAGACGGTGCCGATGGCTGAAGTCGGCAAGGGGGATCGGATCATAGTCGGGCACGAAGGGGTCCGGGTAGCTCCGCTGGAGCGGCCAGCGCACCTGGACGTGTTCGGGTTCATGGGAGCCCAGGTCTCCTCCGAGCGGCCCCACGGTCACCTCATCGCCGGCATCGCGCGCCGCATGCAAGCGTTGCGGAGAAGTGAGGCCAAGATTCTCCTGGCTGGCGGCCCCGCCATCATCCATGGCGGAGGTCGCGAGCCCATGGCCTGGCTGATCGAAGCGGGCTACATCCATGTGCTCTTCTGCGGCAACGCGCTGGCCGCACACGATATGGAAGCCCACCTCTACGGCACCTCGCTGGGGCTCCATCTCGAAGGCGGGTCTCTGGCCCACCACGGCCATGAGCACCATCTGCGGACGATCAATCGCATCCGGGCCATCGGGAGCATCGAGGAAGCGGTGCGTCATGGGGTCATCACAACCGGGATCATGGCCGCCTGTGTGCGGCGCGGGGTAAAGGTCGTGATGGCCGGCACGATCCGGGACGACGGACCGTTGCCCGGCGTGATCACGGATTCGGTCCAGGCGCAGGCCGCGATGCGCAACGCCCTGCCCGGCGTCGAGCTGGCCCTGCTGGTGGCCTCGACGCTGCACGCCGTCGCGACCGGCAACTTGTTGCCCGCGTCGGTGCCGACGGTCTGCGTGGATGTGAACCCGGCGGTGCCCACCAAGCTGGCCGACCGCGGGAGCTTGCAGGCCATCGGCTTGGTGATGGACGCCGCGTCGTTCCTCCGGGAATTGGCGCGCCAATTGGGGTGGAAAGAATGAGCCGCTTATTGGTGTGTCCGCCGGACCATTATCAGATCGCCTACGAGATCAATCCCTGGATGAGCGTCAAGCGGGGGGCCGATCCCACGGTGGCGCGCGTGCAGTGGAACGCCCTGGTGGCAGCGCTGGAGAAGAACTGCGGCGCGACGCTCGAACGGATCGTGCCGGTCGCGGGCCTGCCGGACATGGTCTTTACCGCCAACGCCGGGATCGTGGCGGGTCGCACGGTGGTCCTCAGCCAGTTTCGCTATCCAGAGCGGCGGCCCGAGGAAACGCCGTTCGAGCAGTGGTTCCAGGAGAATGGTTATGAGGTCAAGCGGCTGCCGCCGGGTCTCTACTTTGAGGGAGCAGGGGATATGTTAGGGACCCGGGACGTGTGGTTCGGGGGCTATCTCCAGCGGACGGACATCCGCGCGTACCGCTACGTTGGAGAGTTCCTGGGGCGAGAGATTCTGCCGTTGGAGCTCGTGGACCCTCGGTTCTATCACCTGGATACCTGCTTCTGCCCGCTGTCAGGAGGCGAGGTGGTCTGGTTTCCGGGCGCGTTCGACCGCTACGGGCAAGCTACGGTCATGGAACGCATCCCAGCAGAGAAGAGGATCGCGGTTCCGGAAGAGGAGGCGGTGCGCTTCGCCTGCAATGAGGTCTGTATCGGGAAACACGTCGTCATCCCGGAGGGCAGTCCTATCACGATGGAGAGGTTGGAGAAACTCGGGTATGCGACGCACGCGGTGGGGCTGTCCGAATTCATCAAGTCTGGCGGGGCGTCGAAGTGCCTGACCCTCGCCCTAGACTAGCGGTTCACGATCACGCGGCGTGACTAACGGGCCTGCTCTCTAGACCCATCCAGAACCCTTCGAGGTAGTCCAGCACCGCCGTCATCCCCTGGCGAAAGTCGTCCCGTTCCCGTTCCGTCATCTTGCCGAGCCCGCCCGTATCACCGCCGTCCACGACGGCGACCGCCTTCTTCATGGCGTCTTCGTGCGTCGCTTCGAGTTCGCGGTGGAAGGTGAAATACGTCATGTCCATCTGGGGATACCGGGAGGAATGTAGGAATTGGAGGCCGGGGATCAGGTGGTCCCACATCGTGATCGCCATGTTTTCCAGCCCAAACGACGCGCCGAGCGCCATGGCGTGATTGCCGCTGCTGTAGAGCTGTTCCATCCCGTCGATGTAAGCCCGCGTCGACGGCAGCATGGGGCGGGTTATGGCCTCGTGCACGTCAACGCCGACCGCGCGCAGGAAGTCCCGGTAGAGCAGCTCGTGCCGGTTCTTCGGCCGACCGTCTCCCAACTCCGAGTACAGGACGGTTGTCAGCTCGTCGGCCACAGCCTCGTCCTCGGTGTTGACGAGCTGGGCGACCAGGATTTTTGGAAAGAACCGGGCGAAGTTGTAGAACTCGACGGCGAAACGTTGGAACTCCTCGTCGGTCAGCGCGCCGGTTTTGAAGCGATCGAGATAGGGATTGTTGATGGCGCCGTGGCGAAGAACTAAGGCCCGCATCTCGTCATAGAAGGTCATGACAAACCTCCTTGCTGGCCGTGATATACCCACAACTGATTTAGAGTATAAGATGTTATTATCATTCATGCAACAAAATTTTATGTATATATAAAATATATATTTTCAACTATTTATGGTTTCTATCTTGTAAAATATTGCCTCTTCACCGCCTTACAAAGTTCCCAGAATAATATAAAGTTTCTATTGCATGATAGAAGTTTTCTGTTATACTAGAACCGATCTCGGGGAATGCGCGGAGGAAGGACTATGCTGGAGATTACCCGGTACGTCGAAGAGTTGAAGGAGCGCCTGCACCTCAAAAGCGACTATGCGCTGGCTCACAAGCTCGGCATCGCGCAGCCCGAAGCCAATCATCTTCGTCGAGGCCTGAAAATTCCCAGGGAGGAACTGTGCATTAAGATGGCCAAGCTACTGGGGAAGAACCCGGTCGAATTGATGCTGGTGGCGCAGAAGGACCGGGCTCCGGCCGAAGCCAAGGAATACTGGGAACTCGCCCGGACGGCCGTGGACGTCATGCTGCATGTCCCGTCCCATCCTCGCTATCTCCCGCGGAAGGTCGAGGCCATTGGCAAGGAGCTTCGCCAGATGGAAGCGCAGTGCCTGCTCTATGAGAACGGAGCGGCGGAGACCGAACCGGTCCGTTTAATGGAAACCGTCGAGCGCACTGTGGATGCCTTGATGGAGTACTGGAATCTCTGGAAACTGGGCGAGCCGCTCTATCCCAACTACCTCCTAGCTAACAAGGAGGCGGTGCATCGGGGTGTGACGATCCGGCGTCTGTTGGTGATCTCCGCCGAGCAGGCCGCGTCGAATGCCATCATGGCCGACGCGATCCAGGTGATGGATGACCAGCGGCAGTCCGGCATCCAGATTTTCTACGCCTTTCGGGAGGAGCTCATAAAGTCCGTGACGTATCAGCGCCTCGTCCAGGCGTTCAAGCGTCACGGCTCGGCGGCCGAGATCAATGCGGCCGTTTTCGACAACGAGATCATGGTGATGGCGCGCGCCTACGAGCGGGTCCCGCTGGGGCTGACGGGAGGCAGGGTCATCACCCGGATCAGTCAGCAGGAGATCACTTGGAAACCTCACGTGATTGAGGAACTCAGTCCGGCGCCCTTGTTCGACATGACGCGGTATGTCCGGGAGTATGCGGGCTCCAAGGTATTCAAGGCGGATCTGGCTCGCTTCCGCCGGGAATCGCGGGAAGGAGAGCGTCTCGGCGCATCGGTGGTGGGCGGGTGAACATGGGTAGGGGCGCGTCCACCGGGTCAGGGGTCTGTCTTGGCAGGCTCGGGGCGGGTGGGTGCGACGACGCCTGGGGCGGGCGGGTGCAAAGGAGGAACCGGTCATGAAAGGCTCAATGGGGATCGATCACATCACACTTTGCGTCAAGAGTCTGGCCGCGGCCGAGTATCTGTTCACGAAGATACTGGGCTTCGATGTGATCTGGTCCGCACGGGATGTGGGCAGTGAACTCTCGAGCATGGATACCGTGGTCGTCCAGCGCGGGAACGCGAAAATCGCGCTCATGCAGGGCAACGACAAAGCCGTCCAATCGCAGATCAACGAGTTCATCGAGAAGTATGGCCAGGGCGTCCAGCACGTCGCCATCGAGGTGGACGACATCGAAGCGGTGTGTCGCGAGTGGGAAGCGCACGGGGTGAAGTTCAGCGGGCCCCTGAAGGAAGGCCGCGACGGCTTCGGGCCGTTGAAGCAGCGGTTCACGTACCACTTGTTCCCAGGGAGCGGGGTCTTCCTTGAGCTGACACAGCGCCAGCATGGCCAGGAGCAATCCAAGACCTTCGTGCTGGAAACGGTCGAGAAGCTCTACAAGGACATCGAGCGTGACCAGGTTCAAGGCGTGGAACAGACGATCATCGACTATGACAAGATCCTGAGCGAAGACATGCGGTTCAGGCGCTCGTCATAAAACAGAACAACGTGGGGAGGCCGCGATGTATCTCATCAAGAAAGGCAACGTTCCAAACCAGGCCCATGTAGGGATCCCGGAGGGCCTGCATGAGGAAGAGCACGGCCGCCGGGGGTTTGTCGGACCGGCATCGCACCTGTACCGGAGGCACCCTCCGACCGGATGGGTACAGATTGACGGCCCGCTCCGACCCCGTGCCTTTGCCTGCGCGGACCTCCCCACCCCTGACCTGCGTGCGGCTGTCGCCCGTCCGGTCGAGATCCTGGCGAGCCCGGACGCCCGAGTCTTCCTTTCCCGCCGGGCCGAGACGATGCCGCACTTCGTCCGCAATGCGGACGGCGATGAGGTCCAGTTCGTCCACGCCGGCCACGGGCAATTCGAGACCGACTACGGGGTGCTGTCCTTCGAGCCTGGCGACTACATCGTAATTCCCAAGGGCACGACCTACCGCGTCGTCATTGAGTCGACGCCGGTCCTCTTCCTTATTGTCGAGACGGCGGAGCCGGTTGAATTGCCCGAGCGGGGCCTGCTGGGCCACCATGCGCAGTTTGATCGCGGGGTGCTGACGGCGCCGGAGCCGGCTCCCGCCTCCGATGGCGAAGGACGCGAGTGGGAAGTTCACATCAAGCGCAACGGCGAGTACACGCGAGTCGTCTACCCCTTTCATCCAATGGACGTGGTTGGGTGGAAGGGCGATCTCTGGGTGGCCAAGCTCAACGTGCGCGATTTCCGGCCTGTCATGAGTCCGCGCTATCACCTGCCGCCCAGCGTGCATGTGACCTTTCAGGCTGGGGGCACGCTCATCTCGACGTTCGTCCCGCGTCCGCTGGAGAGCGATCCGCAAGCGCTGCACGTCCCGTTCTACCATCGGAACATGGACTATGACGAAGTTCTCTTCTACCATCGGGGGAGCTTCTTCAGCCGGGACGGCATCAAGCCGGGCATGCTCACGCTGCATCCGCAGGGGATCCATCATGGGCCGCAGCCCCAGGCCGTCGAGGCGAGCAAGACCAAGACCCAGACGGACGAGGTGGCGGTGATGGTCGAGTCCAAGCGGTCGTTCACGGTGCTGCCAGTGCTCGAGCCCGTCGAACTCAAGGACTACACGCTGAGCTGGAGCACGCCATGAAGCTAGTCAGCTTTCGGGTACAGACGCCGGTCGGAAGTTTCGTCAGGGCAGGTGCCCTGCACGGCCACCACATCGTCGATCTCAATATGGCCTGCGCGCGGCTGCTGGCCGATCAGCACGAGGCGCAGCCCGCGCGCTTGGCCGCCGCCATGGTCCCGGCCACGATGCTCGAGCTGCTGGAAGGGGGGCCGTCGGTCATGGTCAGGGCTCGTCAGGCGTTTGAGCACGCGATCTCGCTCGGCGAGGCCGTGCGGGGCCCCGATGGCGAAACGATCCTCTATCGTCCTGAGTTGGTCCGTCTCCTTGCTCCGCTCCCGAATCCGACGTCGTTGCGCGACTTCATCGCTTTCGAGGAGCACATCGCCGCCACGTCCAAGAAGCGCGGCCAGTCCATTCCGCCCGAATGGTACAAGGCGCCTGTCTATTACAAGGGCAATCACCGGACAATTATCGGACCGGATGAGGATCTCCCGTGGCCGCTGGAGACGACCAAGCTCGACTACGAGCTGGAGCTGGCCTGCGTCATCGGGCGCACCGGCAGGGATGTCTCCGAGCAGGACGCGCCGGCCTACATCGCCGGCTACACGATCATGAATGACTTCAGCGCGCGGGACATCCAGTTCCAGGAAATGGCCTGCCGCCTGGGGCCGGCCAAGGGGAAGGACTTCGCCACCGCCATCGGTCCCTGCCTTGTGACCCCTGATGAGATCCCCGACCTCAACGTGCTCGCCATGATCGCGCGCGTAAACGGCGAAGTCTGGTCGCGAGGACGGTTCGGCACCATTCACTGGTCGTTTCCCCAGATGATCGCGCATGTGTCGCGAGGGGAGCCCATCTATCCCGGCGATCTGTTCGGATCGGGGACGGTCGGCGGCGGGTGCGGCCTGGAGATGGATCGCTACCTGAGCCCCGGTGACGTCGTCGAGCTGGAGATTCAGCCCATCGGGGTGTTAAGGAACCGGGCAGTCAAATCAGAGAGGCAGCCATGAGTAGCAAGACGATGGACGAACGTGCATTGAAAGAGATGCTCGACTGGCATCGTCAGCTGTACGACGGGCCGGCGATCGACCCCAAACTCAAAGGCATCGTCCGGGACGCGCCGTGCTCGAAGCTCTCGGATTGGGACATGCATCGGATGCTCCGGACGTCCCGCGCCGTCTTCTTCGACGCGCACGTCGAAGTGGTCTCAGGGCACCACACGGCGACCTATCTCCGGTTCGCCTCGATCGCGCGGTTTCCGCAACTGGTCAGGCTGATCGTCCGGGACATGGCCGATTGGATTCGCCAGACGTTTCAGAAGAACCCGATCGTCGGGATCGTCGCTACGGCGTCGGAGGCACGGCTGCTGGTGGACGGCGTGGCGAGCATCCTACAGGCCGAGATGCCGGTCCGCGTGGTCCTGACCCCGTACAGTCCGGAGACCGGCAAGATCGGCACGGAGGTGAGCCCCGGCTCGATCAAGCCCGGCGAGCACTTTCTCGCGCTGAACGACGTGACGACGAGGGGAAATTGCGTCAGCAAGCTGGGCTCGGTCGTCACCGATCACGGGGGCGTGCTGGCCGGCATGATGGTCTTCGCCCGCCGCGACAGCGGGCAGTTCCCGCTGATGGGCGAGCTGACCGCGAAGTACCCCTTCTACTACACCGCGGATTTGGACATGCCGCAGTGGGAACCGAAGGCGTGCCCGCTGTGCGGCGCGAAGAAACCGCTGCTGTCCTGGAGAGACATGCCGGAGTTTTAA
>CAZSUT010000051.1:10152-16384 GCA_964610095.1 uncultured Nitrospirales bacterium
AGGGGGGCGCCATGGACGTCTTGGAGACTTGGAAGACAGTCAAACGAGCCGACCTGTTGCAGATGTACTACTACTTGCGCCTGACGCGGACGCTGGAAGACCGGATCATCGCGCTGTACCGGCAGGGCCGGATCGTCGGCGGCGTCTATACCAGCAACGGGATGGAGGCGATCTCCGTCGGCTACGCCTCGGCGCTGGAGCGGGACGACATCATCGCGCCGTTCCATCGGGACATGGGGGCGTTCCTGGTCCGCGGGATCACGCCCGGCGAGGTCGTCGCCCAGTACCTCGGCAAACGCACGGGTCCCACGAAAGGCAAAGACGGCAACGTCCATATGGGCGATCTCAGGCGCGGCGTCATTGGGTTCGTCAGCCACTTGGCCGACAACCTGCCGGTCGCCACCGGGGTCGCGCTGGCGTTCCGGCTGCGTGGCGAGTCCCGCGTGGTCGTGACCAACACCGGCGACGGCGGCACCAGCCGGGGCGACTTCCACGAGGCAATGAACTTCGCGGCGGTCCGCAAGCTCCCGGTCGTCTTCTTCTGCAACAACAACCAATACGCCTACTCCACGCCGCTAGGATTGCAGATGGCCGTCAAGGATGTGGTCGATCGCGCCAAGGCCTACGGCATGCCTGGTGAGATTGTAGACGGCAACGACCTGGCCGCCGTCTATCTGGCCGCGCGGCGCGCCATCCAAAAGGCCCGGGCCGGCGAAGGACCGACCTTCATTGAATGCAAGACGATGCGCATGCACGGCCACTCCGAGCATGACTCCGCCAAGTACGTCCCGCGCGAGCTTTTGGAGGAATGGAAGAAGAAGGAGCCGATCCTGAAGGCGGAGCAGATGCTCAAGCAGCTCGGCTATGCCGATGAGAACACTTTCCGGGAGGTCGGGGAACGGGTCGCGAAGGAAGTGGAGGCCGGCGTGGAGTTCGCAGAGAAAAGTCCTCTACCGGAAGGGCCGGAGACGTTGAACGGGGTGTTTGCGACGGATGAGGAGATCAAACCATGACCACGGCCACGGCAGGACGGGAAGTCACCTACCTCGATGCGATCTCGCAAGCGCTCGATGAAGAAATGACCCGCGACGAACGGGTATTTCTGATGGGCGAGGACATCGGCCCGTACGGCGGGGCCTTCCGGATTACGGAGGGGTTCCAGCAGAAGTACGGCGAGTGGCGGGTGCTGGACACACCGCTGTCCGAATCCGGATTCGTGGGCGCTGCCATCGGCGCGGCCATAATGGGGATGCGCCCTGTGGTCGAGATGCAGTTCGCTGACTTCATCTCCTGCGCCTTCGACCAGATCACCGAGGTGGCGGCGAAGAACCACTATCGCTGGGGCGCGCCGGTGCCCCTGGTGATCCGCGCGCCGTTCGGCGGCGGGGTGCATGGCGGGCCGTTCCATTCGGAGTGCCCGGAGGGCTGGTTCTTCCATTCGCCAGGCCTCAAACTCGTCGCGCCGTCGACGCCGTACGATGCCAAAGGGCTGCTGAAGGCCGCGATCCGTGACCCCAACCCGGTCATCTACTTCGAGCACAAGTTCCTGTACCGCCGGATCAAGGCTGTGCTTCCGGCGGAGGACTTCATCGTCCCGATCGGCAAAGCCGACGTGAAGCGCGCTGGCTCGGATGTCTCCGTCATCACGTACGGCGCGATGGTCCACCTGGCGTTGGAGGCCGCCGAATTGCTGGCCAGGGACGGCATCGAGCTGGAAGTCGTGGATCTCCGGACGCTCATTCCGCTCGACAAGGAGACGATCTATCAGTCCGTTCGCAAGACTGGCAAGGCCATCACGCTCCATGAGGACAACAAGACCGGGGGAATCGGCGCCGAGATCGCCGCGTTGGTGGCTGAAGAATGTTTCGACAGCCTGGATGGTCCGATCATGAGGATCGCCGCGCCTGACACGCCGGTGCCGTTCAGCACGCCTTTGGAAGAGTTCTTTTTGCCCAAGGTAGGCGACATCGTCGCGGCGACCCGCAAACTGGCCGCCTACTGAGGAAGCAAGGTGCCGACTGACATCATCATGCCGCAGCTCGGCGAGAGCATCGCGGAGGGAACGGTCGTCAAGTGGCTGATCCCGACTGGCGGGCGGGTCGAAAAGGACCAGTCGCTGCTGGAGGTCGAGACCGACAAGGTGGCGCTGGAGATTCCCTCGCCGGCCGCCGGCTACCTCGCCGAGGTGTTCGTCAAGGAAGGCGAGACCGTGCCCGTCGGCACGCTGATCGCGCGGCTGGAGGAACAGGCAACGCCAACCGGCGTGATCAACCGGGTCGGCGGGGTCGTGGTGACGCAGCTCGCTCCGCCGAGCGGGGTCGGCGATCATTACTCGCCGGCGGTCCGTCAGCTCGCCAAGGAACGGGGCGTGGACCTCTCGCAGATCAAGGGCACCGGCGGCGGCGGTCGGGTGACCAGGAAAGACGTGCTGGATTATCTCGCGAAGCGCGAGGCCGCTCAGCCCACAACGACTCGTTCCGCGTCGGCCACCTCCGCCAGTGAGGAGATCCTGCCGTTCACGCCGATGCGGAAGACTATCGCGGAGCGGATGGTCAAGAGCCGCCAGACGTCCGCCCATGTGGTCACGTTCTTCGAGGCCGACTTCTCCGCGATCGCCAGGTTCCGGGAAGGCAAGACTCTGACGTATCTTCCGTTCGTGATCAATGCCGTCACCCGAGCGATCAAAGATGTCCCGATCCTGAACTCGTCCTGGGGAGAGGCCGGCATCGTCATCAAGAAGTACATCCACATGGGGATCGCAGTCGCGCTGGAAGACGGGTTGCTGGTCCCGGTGGTCAGACATGCGGATCGCACGGGTCTCACGCAACTGGCCAAGGAAGTCACCGACCTGGCCGAGCGCGCGCGGACCAAGAAGCTGAGCCCTGAGGAAGTGCAGGGGGGCACCTTTACCATTACGAACCACGGTGGATTTGGCAGCCTCTTCAGCACGCCGATCATCCACCAGCCGCAGATCGCCATCCTCGGCATTGGCGCGGTCCAGAAGCGGCCAGTCGTCATCAACGACGCCATCGCCATCCGGCCCATGTGCTATCTGAGCCTCTCGTTCGACCACCGGGTCATTGACGGCGCGACGGCCGACCAGTTCATGAGCAAGGTGAAGGCGTATCTCGAACAGAGCCCGTGGGAGAAATACCTGTGAACGCGAAGCAGACGTCGGTCATCGTCAGCGCGGTGCGGACACCGATGGGGGCGTTCAACGGCATCTTCAGCCCGGTGCCGGCCACGAAGCTCGGCAGCATCGTGATCGCCGAGGCACTGAAGCGGATCAACCTGCCCGGTGAGCGCGTGGACGAGGTCTACATGGGCTGCGTGCTCAGCGCGGGTCTTGGCCAGGCGCCAGCCCGGCAGGCCTCGATCGGCGCCGGCATCCCGCCTTCGGTGGGCGCGACGACGGTCAACAAGGTCTGCGGCTCCAGCGTCATGACCACCATCATGGCAGCCCGGACGATCGGCATGGGCGAGGCGCGGATCGTGGTGGCCGGCGGCATGGAGAGCATGACGCGCGCGCCGTATCTACTGGAGAAGGCGCGGCAGGGGTATCGCCTCGGGCACGGCGAGCTGACCGACAGCCTCGTCAAGGACGGCCTGTGGGATGTGTACAACAACTTCCACATGGGCAATGCCGGCGAGCTGTGCGCCAAGAAGTACAAGTTCACACGGCAGGAGCTCGACGACTTCGCGCTGGAGAGTTACCGGCGGGCGCGTGAGGCGATCGCCTCGGGCGCCTGCAAGCGCGAGATCGTGGGGGTGGAGGTGCCACAGAAGAAAGGTCCGCCACTCATAGTCACCGAGGACGAGGAGCCGAACCGCGTGGACCTTAGCAAGATGCGCTCCCTGAAGCCGGTGTTCCAGGAAGACGGATTGCTCACGGTGGGCAACTCGCCGTCCTGCAACGACGGCGCTGCGGCGCTGGTGGTCATGGCGGAAGATGAGGCCGAGCGCCTCGGACTTAAGCCGATGGCGCGGATCGTGGACTACGCGGGCGCGGCACTTGCGCCGGAGTGGTTCACCATCGCGCCAGTCGAGGCCATCAAGCGGGTGTTGAAGCTGACCGGTCTCTCCATCGAGGACATCGACCTGTTCGAGATCAATGAAGCCTTTTCATCCGTGTCGCTGGCGATCAACCGGGAACTGGGGCTTGATCCCGTGAAGGTCAACGTGAACGGCGGCGCGGTCGCCTTGGGCCATCCCATTGGCGCGACGGGCGCGCGCATCCTGACGACGCTCCTCTACGCGATGGAGGCACGCGGTGCCCGACGAGGGTTGGCGAGCCTCTGCATCGGCGGCGGCGAGGCGTTGGCGATGGTGGTGGAGAGGAGTCCATGACGCTGAGCGACATTACGCGGATCGGGGTGCTGGGCGCCGGCCAGATGGGGCGCGGTATTGCCCAAGTGGCCGCGGCAAGCGGGTGGGACGTCTGGCTCTTCGACACCAAGCCGGAGGCGCTCGCGGCCGCGCTGAGCAGGATCCGGCAGGGGCTGAACCGGGCCGCGGAGAAAGGGACGGTGAAGGCCGACCAGATGGACGCGATCCTGGAGCGTCTCCGGCCGATGAGCCGCCTGCGGGATTTCGATGAGGTACCGCTCCTTATCGAAGCCGTCCCGGAGAACGCCACGCTCAAATGCGACCTCTTCCGGCAACTAGGCCTGTTGTGCAAGCCGGAGACCGTGCTGGCGAGCAACACGTCCTCCATCTCGATCACGAAGCTCGGCGCTGCCTCCGGCCGTCCAGCGCAGGTGCTCGGCTTGCATTTCATGAACCCGGTGCCGGTCATGCGGCTCGTCGAGGTGGTGCGAGGGATGGAGACGTCCGAGGAGACGATGGCGCTCGGCGTGGGCGTCGCCAAGCAGATGGGCAAGACGCCGGTCGTGTGCAAGGATTCGCCGGGCTTCATCGTGAATCGGGTCCTGATCCCGATGATCAACGAAGCCATCTTTCTGCTGCAGGAGGGACAGGATGGGACGCTGACGCCCCAGGCGATCGATCAAGCGATGACGGAGGGCGCCAACCATCCCATGGGCCCGCTGGCGTTGGCCGACATGATCGGCCTGGACACTGTCCTATCGATCTGCGAAATCCTCTATCAGGATCTTGGCGATCCCAAGTTCCGCCCCTGCCCGCTCCTTCGCAAGTACGTGGAGGCGGGCCGGTTGGGCCGCAAGACCGGCCGGGGATTCTACACGTATCCGTGACACCCCCACCCATCCCTCCCCCCTCGAGGGGGAGGGTCAGAGTGGGGGGGGGAGGCTGCGATGGACGAGCGCAAGGCACGCTTCACATCCCTCTCCGGGTTTGAAATTGCGCGTCTGTATTCCCCGGACGACCTCAAGGCCTGGGACCCGAAGAGCGATCTCGGACGGCCCGGCGAGTTCCCTTACACCCGCGGCGTCTATCCGACCATGTACCGCGGCCGGCTCTGGACGATGCGCCAGTTCGCCGGCTTCGGGACGGCGGAGGACACCAACCGGCGCTTCAAGTATCTGCTCCAGCATGGACAGACCGGCCTCAGCGTGGCCTTCGACCTGCCGACCTTGATGGGCCTGGACTCGGACGAGCCGCGCGCCCGCGGCGAGGTCGGGTATTGCGGCGTGGCGGTCTCGTCCCTGGAGGACATGGAGCGCCTCTTCGACTGGATCCCGCTCGATCAGGTCACCACGTCCATGACGATCAACGGCCCGGCAGCGGTCATCTTCGCCATGTATCTGGCGGTCGCGGAACGGCGCGGCATCCCGTTCGAGCGCCTCGGAGGGACGCTGCAGAACGACATCCTCAAGGAATACATCGCGCAGAAAGAATGGCTGTTCCCGCCGGAGCCGCACCTCCGCCTGATCGTGGACACCATCAGCTATGGCGCTAAGCATGTCCCGAAGTGGCACCCCATCAGCATCAGCGGCTATCACATCCGCGAAGCCGGCTCGACGGCCGTGCAGGAACTGGCCTTCACGCTCTACGACGGGCTCACCTATGTGGAGGCGGCGGTCAAGGCCGGTCTGGACGTGGACGCCTTCGCGCCGCAGCTCTCGTTCTTCTTCAACGTGCACAATGACTTCTTCGAGGAGATCGCCAAATTCCGGGCGGCCCGCTGCCTGTGGGCGCGCGAGATGGAGCGCCGGCACCATCCGAAAGACCCGCGCTCGCTCCAACTCCGCTGCCATGCCCAGACCGCGGGCTGCTCGCTCACGGCCCAGCAGCCGATGAACAACGTCGTCCG
>CAZSUT010000052.1:0-16330 GCA_964610095.1 uncultured Nitrospirales bacterium
CCAGCAAGCGGGCGTTCACCCCGGAAACCCTGACTGTGCAGCAGGGCAAACCGGCCACGCTGGTCATCCGCAACGACGATGAAGACCTGCACGCCTTCGTCCCCCTGCTGCTCCTGCAACGCACCAACGTCCAAGTAAGCGGGAACGGCGCGCCAGAGTTCAACGAGGCCGGGTTTGTCCGCGTTCTGATTCCTCCCCATGGGAGGGTCGAGTTGCGGTTCACCCCAAAGACCGCCGGCACGTTCCACTACATCTGCGACCTGCCGGGCCATAACATGCGGGCCCAAATTGTCGTGAAATAGGTACGGTCTTTCGTCGTTGACAGACTTTGGCCACACGACTACCATACTGCCTCCTGGGGAGCCGGTTTTATGTACTCGCCCTTCCGTAGCCGAACCTATTGGACTACGCTTAACTCTTGCGGATTACCCGAACAGTTAGCATAAGGAGGTCATCACAATGATAAACGGTCGCCGTATCGTGATCTGGATTATTCCTCTACTGGCCCTCCTCGGGCTCTCCTCGGGTTCGGCCCTTGCCCAAAAAGCCGCGCCTCCCCCAGCTGCGCCTCCCATTGCAGCGCCGCCCGCAGCCGCTCCCCCAGCCGCGCCGGCTGCTCCTGCTGCTCCACCTGCCTACGAGGTGTGGGTGATTGATCAGTCGGATAGCTCGAAAGATGGAGGAGGCACCCTCTACATCTATGACGGCGAGAGCCTCGCGAAGGACGCGAAGTCAGCCAAGGCCGAAAAGGTGGATCTGGGCGACAAGTTCGCCGAGGCCTGCAAGGAAGCCGGCGGCTACCCGAAACGGCCCCACATGATCTTCTTCACCAAGGACGGGAAATACGGCGTCCTCTCCTATGTGGCCAGCGGCCACGTCGTGTTCCTGAACGCGGCCGCCCGCGCGCCGATTGGATGCGTGAGCCTGGGCAAGAACGCTCACGCGACGTTTCCCGCGGCCGACATGAAGCTGGCCATCGGCGCGAACATCGCCGAGAAGAAGCTCGTCCGCATCTGGACCGACTATGCCAACAAGAAATTCACAGTGAATCCGCCCACCGACGTCGTGGCCCTGGCAACCTTGGAGTCGGGTGGGGCGCTTCCAGACATGGCGCCGATCTGTCCGATTATCGAGAAAAAGAGCCAGTTTGTCTTCGTCACCCCGCGCGGCGGCGGGCTGGTCATCTTCGACATTACGACAACCCCCATGTCCAACACTGGATCACTTCCGAGAGACTCCGTACGACCGGCAGGATGCGGGGGCGTCCAGATCGGGTCCACTATGTACCTCAACTCAGGTGGAGGATGGCCGGCCACGCCCCTGAATCATGATGTATATGCTTTCGGGCTCGGCTCCCTCCCTGAGGGAAGCGTGCCCGAGCTGATTGGCGGCCGCGACGGCGGCGACTCCCATGGGATGGTCAGTCTCAACAACAAGTACCTCTGGTCGGGCGACCGGCATCTCAACCTGATCGACGCGTACGATACCGGCAACGGGAACATCAAAGTCGGAACGGTCCTGCTCTCGGGGGATCTCAGCAAGGACCCCGCTCCTGACCTGATGGATACCGCGCCGGACGGCAGCTACGTGTTCGCCGCGCTGCGCGGTCCCAGTCCGCTCACCGGCAATAACAAAGAGGTCAACAATGCCGTGGGTAGCACGCCGGGCGTAGGCGTCATCAAGGTTGAGGGGAACGGCAGAGGCGGCGCGCTCGTAGGGATCGCCCCGATCAGCAAGATGGTGCAAGAGAAAGACAAGGAAGGCAAGGATGTGACGGTCGAGAAGGCCGACCCGCACGGCATTCAGGTGCGGAAGAAGTAACCGTCCCGATCGAGAAATAAGGGGAGGGTTCGTCGAGAGCCCTCCCCTTTTTTATCCGGGCCCCTCTGCTAGAATGAACGCATGACCGAGCACGAGCTGCAGCGCGTCATCCAGTACGTCACTGCCCGGCTCTCCTACGGCTTGCCGGAGACGGCGGAGATCATCCGGACCGGCTTTGGCGAGCTCGTCGCATTGGCCAAAACCTGCACGACCAAGCTGGATCGTGACGACATTCTGGCCTACATCGTCGCCTACACCATGAAGAAGACCGGGCACTCCGAGACCGTGGTCCGCGAGGTCCTCGAGGCCGGTGGCCGGTGGTTGGATCAGGCTTGCGAGGAACTCGCCCGCCGGGAGGGTGAGCCGGTTAATTAACTTGATCTTCCCGACTCATTTGCCATGCCACACAGTTGGCTTTCGCGCAAGGACTTTGAGGCCCTCGTGGCCCGGGCGGTGAAGGACCTGCCCAAGGATTTCCTCCGCTACCTCGATAACGTGGCGATCGAAGTCCAGGAGGAGCCCAGCATGGAGGCGCTCGAAGCGGTCGGCCTCGAGCCCGAAGACGCGGACGAGTTGCTCGGGCTGTACTGGGGACGCTCCATTCAGGGCAACTCCTTCTTTGATACCGGCGGACAACTGCCGGATCGCATTTACATCTATCGCGGCCCGATCCTGCGCCTGTGCGAGACTGAAGAAGAGGTCATCCACGAGGTGCAGGAAACCGTGGTCCACGAGATCGGCCACCACTTCGGGCTCTCCGACGATGACATGCCGTTCTAAATGGCAGCGGGCCGGCCTGCTGCTCCTTGCGCCGGGGAATGCTTATGCCGGTCATGCCGGCGAATTGGGCACTCCCGGCGTCATGCCGCACGAACTGGTGGCCGGCCTGGTCGGGCTCGCCGCGATTCTATTGCTGGCCGTCTTGGCTCTGGCGTGGGTGGTCCGGCGGCTGCGCGGGCTCGATCGGCGGCTGCGCGAACTGGAGGAGAACCGTAGGGATTGAGTTGTGCTACGATAGAGTTACGGTTTGTCGTCGAGTAAAAGGAGGCTTGGCCATGAGCACCATTCGACTCACCCATGCGTTCTCAGCAATCGGCTTCGCATTGCTCCTTACGGGCTGCGCCGGCTTGCCGGAAGCGTACCCCCCGCCCGCCAATCCCTTCCTGGCTGGAGCAACCCCGTTAGCGAGCACGACGCTCGCTCAACCGACCAAAGTGGGACTTGTCTGGCTGGCGCCAACCGGCTCGGCTGTCCCTTCCCAAGCGGCGCAGCGGAACCTCGTTGACAAGATCAAATCCAAGTTCGCGGGGGGCAAGCGTCTGGAAATCGTGGGCACCATGATGATCGCGGCCCCGCAAGGCGACATGCTTGCCGAGATCCGCAAGGCCAGCGCGCCGCTCAGCGTCAATCAAGTATTGGTTGTCATGCCGACAGGGACCGAGGTGATCAGCCCTGTGTGGCTCCATTACGGCCGCGACGGCCGCGCCGTTGGAACCCGGACGGATAGTTATTTCACGGTCTCCCTGGTCGGCCTGGACCTGAACAGCGGCAAAAGCCTCTATTCGGTTGTGGCCTATGGAGAAGCCCGGCTCTTGGCAACCGACTATGAAGACGCACGGCCTTTCTACCCGCGCATCTCGCCCGGATATAGCAGCGCCTTTATCTATCCCGCTCGCGCGAACTTCCCTCCCGGCGAGGTCCACGCGGTGGCCTTGGAACAGGCGGTGAATGGGCTGATCTACGAACTCGACAAGGCGCTTGGAAGCTGAGTGCCTGACATCACATCGCTCGTCTCCACGGCAGCCCTCGAATTCCTGTTCTTGCTGTCCATCGTCGGCTTTGTTGGCAGTGTGATTGCCATCCCATGGATACTGATTCGTCTCCCCCGGGACTATTTCTGCGAGAGCCATCCGAGGACCTGGCTGAAGGACCGTCATCCGGTCCTCCGGCTCATTGCCCTAGCGTTGAAAAATTTCGTCGGGTGGATTCTGCTGCTGGGCGGGATCGCCATGCTGGTCCTGCCCGGGCAGGGGCTGCTCACGATACTGATCGGCGTGTCCCTGATGGACTTCCCGGGGAAGCGGGCGATCGAGCGTAAGCTTGTCAGCCGGCCACTGGTCTTACAGGCCATCAATCGCGTCCGGCAGCGGTTCGATCGGCCGCCACTACTGATCGAGGAGCACGCCGTCCACAAGACCTGACCGACATAGACTCCCTCGTCAGGCTGCGATTACAATGGCGCCATGCCTCGCGTCACTCTCGCCGGACTTTTCCTTGCAGCAACCCTCGCGTCGGTTGCCGCTGCCGTAGGGACCCAGTCGAAGGGCGAGTGGGTCGCCAAGGCGCCGGCCCTGCTCAAGCGCACTGAAGTGGCGGTCGCCGCCGTCCGTGGAAAGGTCTACGTGGTCGGAGGCTTTCAACAGAGCCTCCCGTTCATCACGCCAGCCGTCGAGGAGTACGATCCCGCCACCGACACCTGGCGCCAGCGCGCTTCACTGCCCAGCGGCCTGCACCATGCGGGGATCGGGGCGGTGAATGACCGGGTCTACATCATCGGCGGGTTCGAGCTCTCGCTGTTCTCCATCTGGTCGCCGGTGACCAGCGTGTACGAGTACGACCCGGTCACCGATCGGTGGACGGCCCGCAAGCCCATGCCCACACCGCGCGGGGCGCTGGCCGTCGCGGCGCTCGACGGGAAGCTCCATGCGGTGGGCGGCTATAACCGGGACGGCAACACCAGCGTGCATGAGGTCTATGACCCGGCGACTGATAGCTGGACCGTGCGCGCACCGATGCCGACGGCCCGTGACCACCATGCCGCCGCCGCGATCAATGGCCGCCTCTTCGCGATCGGCGGCCGGCTGAACCGACAGTACAGTCAGAACCTCGGCGTCACCGAGGAATACGACCCCGCAACCGATCGATGGACGCGCAAGGCTGACCTTCCAACGCCCCGAAGCGGGATCACGGCCACTGTCGTGAAAGACCGCATCTACGTCTTCGGCGGGGAAGCCCCCTCCGGGACCTTCCGCGAGAACGAAGCCTACCATCCGGCTTCCAACTCATGGGAAGCCCTGGCGCCCATGCCGACGGCCCGTCACGGACTCGGCTCGGTCGCGGTGGATGGCCGGATTTACGTCATCAGCGGAGGGCCCACTCCCGGCGGGTCGTTCAGCAATGTCAACGAGGTGTTCACCCCCTGACCCTCGCCCCTCTGGCCTTCCGACCGATTTGGTAAGATACCGGTAGCGCAACGAATCACATGCCGATTATGGCGAAACACACCGTCATCCTCTGCTCAGGAGCGATCAGTCTTTTATTAGGCCTCGTGGGCGCCTGGGCAGCAGACGCGCCGTCTCCAGGGACTCCCACCACGGTGGTGGTTCGTGTGGTGGGGAACCGCGCGATGGTGTTGGGCGACGCCGTTGGCGGGGCGGCCGTCACGATCAAGGACCTAGAGACCGGCACCGTCCTTGCCTCCGGAGTCCAGACGGGCGCAAGCGGCGATCTCCGATCCATCATGATGACCCCCCGCCAGCAGATCGAGCAGATTTACAGCTTGAAAGGGGCCGCGTCCTTCACGACCACCCTCAGCTTGACGAAGCCCACCTTGGTTGAGATCACCGGAGAAGGCCCCCTGAAGTTTCCCCGCGCCAAGCGGCGCGTCAGCAAAACCGTCTTGCTCTATCCCGGCAAGCACGCCACCGGCGACGGGATCGTGCTGGACATCAACGGATTGATCGTCCAGATCGTCTCGCCGACCCCAGACAGGCCTCTGGGGATCGGCGACGGCGTCACGATCCGCACCACGGTCAACATGATGTGCGACTGCATCGTCGAGCCCTTCGGAAACTGGGACTCTCGCAAGATGGAACTCTACGGAGAAGTACGGGTCGACGACAAAGTGATCGGGCATGTGGAATTCTTCCACCAGGGCCCGAAGGGCATATTCCAGGGCGACTACACGATTCCGAAGTGGCTGAAAGGCAAGGACCGGCTGACGCTACGGGTCGTCGCGTCCGATGCGGAAGGCATCAATGTCGGGTACGACGAGATCCCCTATCACCTTGTCCCCTGGGAGCAAAGTCGCGATGCCACCGGACGGGATATCCCGCCATTGAAATGATGAATGAGGAGCGCCCGCGGCTTCCCCTGGGCCAAGGACGCGTCCCGGCGTGTCCGGGGCGGGCGGGTGAGATATCGCGAAGTCTTGGCTGAGCGGCGTTCTACTGACAAACCACCGGAAGCGGAGGAACCACGATCCGACCTTGCGCGGCGTAATCTCCGACTGTCGCGTCCCGCGAAAACGAAACGTTGTAAGGATCGGCGCTCGCCCCTGCAAGGCCAATCCAGCCCGTGTACCCCGCCTCCGACGGGACCAGCAAGAGCCCGCCGATCACGGTTTCGGTCTCCTCTAGCGTATCGAGCATGCTGGCCTTCGTGCTATGCGGGAAGCTATGTGCGTGGACCAGCAGACGCCCCGGACCCTCCAGCATGTGGACGTTGTAGCCGACGGGCTGGTCCATCCCCGGTGCTCGCACGACGAGGAATCCGAGATGGCCAGGCCAGATTTTCGAGCCCCGCAATTCCAACCGATACTCGCCCGCCGGTGACTCAGCTCGGCAAGTAAGAAGCACTCTGTCCGATTCGCCGTACCAATGGCTGGGAGGCGTCGCCCCGCTGTTGGGTCGCGCCCGCACGTGTTCGCGTTGCGAGGAGAGGCGGCGGCCCTCCTCCGCCCAGCGGCAGGAATACTCTGCGAGTAGTTGCCCTGCCCCCTCGGCTGGCCTGTCCCCGTTCTCCTCGGCGAAGACATCGAGGATGGCCAGTAGCCCGCTGTTTGTCGTGCGGAGGAACAGCACCCCCATATTGACGCTCTGATCAATCCGGTAGGCGTCTCCGTCCTTGACGCCCTTCCCGTCGTGGACCATGAAGATGCCGGAGCGGCCCCCGTCCAGAAAATGGCCGTGCAGTGGATAGAGGCTCTCCTTGCCTGCCGGGTCCTGCCGCTTGAGGAAAAAGCTCTGCCGCCCTTCGTCGAAGTCGCGCGCGGAGGCGTAGACCTCCGCCTCCTCCGGCCCGCGAGCGGTCCGGGTGCTGCATCTGAAGAGAAGCCGGCCCGGGCGGCCAAGCCGAGGAGGCAACGTGGTGTCTGCTGCGGGATTGCCGGTGACGGCCGGAGGGCCGTCCCGAACCAACGGATGCGGAAGGTCGGCGGCCGCCGCTACCGTCGCCGCCCACGCCAGCCCCGCAAGAGCGATCATGCCGCCCGTAAGAAGCTTGTTTGGCCTCAACAGTCGTTCAGCAGTTCGCAGCACCACGCGCCGGGACACAAGCTTCTGCACATGGGTCAGCAGGCGGTTGCGCCATCCGGTGACGACGAAGTCCCGCCCTCGATCCAACGCGGCAAGCGACTCGGACACCACCTCATCCGCCGTTTGCTGGTCGCCTGGCGCCCAATAGGATTTGACGCCGGCTGTCGCATGAAAGTCGGTGGCGGTCCGGCCAGGACAGCAGGTCTGGATCACTACCCCATACTTCCGGGCTTCGAAGGCCAGGCCGGCCCCCAAGCTCACCATGAAGGCTTTCGTCGCGGCATACAGGGAGAGATAGGGCAGCGGCAGCAAGCCGGCGACCGACGCGACGTTGATGATGGCGCCTTTGCGGCGCTCCCGCATCTCCGGGAGGAACAGGCGGATCAGCTTGGTGACTGTGACCAGATGCAGAACAAGCATCTCCTGAATGCGCGGCATCGGCATGTCCACGAATTCCCCGTACAGGCCAAACCCGGCATTGTTGACCAGGAGGTCCACGGGCTCCGTGCGTAGGCGGCGCACGTCGGCGTACAACAGCTCGGCTCCGTCCGCCTGGGCCAGGTCGCGGACGATCTCCTCGACCACTACGCCATGCGCCGCCCGGATTTCGCCCGCGACGCGGGCAAGCCGCTCGGCGTCGCGCGCCACCAGGTGCAGCGCATAGCCCCGCGCCGCAAGCTGGCGCGCGTAGCTCTCCCCGATTCCGCGCGAGGCTCCGGTGATCACCGCAAGCATGGGGCGGCACTATAGCAAAGGTCCGCGAGGCGCACAACGCTGAGACCAGGCTGGACAAACGCCGCGGGCGTGGTTACTCTGTCACACATGAGCGTCAAATATAGAGATTACTATGAGGTCCTGGGCGTCCCTCGCGATGCAACCGCCAAGACGATACGGGACGCCTACCGCAAGCTTGCGCGCCAGTATCACCCCGATTTGCAAGACACGCCGTCGAAGAAGAAGGTGGCCGAGGAAAAATTCAAGGAGATCAACGAGGCCCACGAGGTCCTCGGCGATCCCGCCAAGCGGAAGAAGTACGACCAACTCGGATCGCGTTGGAAAGACGGGATGGATTTCACGCCGCCGCCCGGCGGCGGGCGGAGCGGCGAATGGACATGGACGACGAGTGAGGGTGTGGGCGGAGACCTTGGCGGTTTCAGCGACTTTTTCGAAGCCCTGTTCGGGGGGCGCGGCGGTCCGTTCTCCAGAGAGCAATCACCCTGGGGCTGGGATCGGGACGAACATGCCGGCAGCAGGAACCAGGGTGCCGACCTGGAAGCGGAACTGGAACTGTCCCTGGAGGAGTTGGCCCAGGGAGGCACCAGGCGCGTCACGCTCACGGCCAGGGACGCGTCAGGGCACCTCCGACCCAAGCAACTCGATGTCACTCTGCCGAAGGGGGTGCGCCCGGGCGACCGCATCAGGCTCAAGGGTCAAGGCGCCACGAACGGGCGGGCGGCTCACCCCGGCGATCTCTACCTGAAGATCCGTCTCCGGCCCCACCCGGTCTACACGCTCCTCCCGGAGTCCCCAGACGACATCCAGATCGATCTTCCCTTGCTACCCTGGGAGGCTGTCCTGGGCGCGGAGGTCATGGTGCCCACTCTGGATGGCCCCGTCTCGATGCGCATCCCACCAGGGAGTCAAGCAGGCCAGCGCCTGCGCTTACGCGGCAAGGGGCTCCCCCGTCGCGACGGCACGCGCGGCGATCAGTACGTGCGATTTCTCCTGGTCTCCCCGAAAGCCATTGGCCCCCGCGAGCGTGAGTTGTACAAGGAGCTCGCCAAGTTGTCCACGGAAGACCCGCGCAGCGCGCTCAGCAAGGCCAAGGCGGCCGGCCGCTGATGGACGCGCTGCTGACGTTCTTCGTCACCGCATTCGTATCTCTTTTCGTCACGCTTGACGCGGTGGGCAACGTCCCCATTTTCCTATCCATCACGCCGCACAGCTCCGAAGCCGAGCGAGCAGCGATGGTCAGCCGCGCCGTCCTGGTTGTCTTCGTGGTGCTGGTGCTCTTCGCCGCCTTCGGCAACTTCATCTTCAAGTTCTTCGGCGTCACCATCGAGGCGTTTCGCATCGTGGCGGGGCTCCTCCTACTGAAGATCGCCTTCGACATGATGGAGGCCAAGCCGGCGCGGGTCCGCCACACGCCTGAAGAAGACGCCGAGGGGGCCCAGCGCGAGGATATCGCCATCATCCCGCTGGCCATCCCCTTGCTGAGTGGCCCCGGCACTATCTCCAGCGTGATCGCGCTCACCGGCCAGGTCGCGAAATTCCCGAAAGCGCTCCCCTCGTTCGCGTTTCTGTTGCTGGCTATCGCCTTGAACGTCCTGATCGCCTTCATCGTGCTTCGTAGCGCTACCGCCGTCACCCGCTTGCTGAAAGAGAGCGGGATGCGTATCTTCACCCGCGTCATGGGCTTGATCCTGGCGGCGATCGCCGTGCAGTTCGTCCTTACCGGCATCAAGGAAGCCTTCCACCTGCCGGCTTGATATGCCGCCATCTTACGACTAGGATAGGCCGCCATGGCGATCGGTCCCCCCACCGGCATGCGCGACTGGCTGCCCCAGGACGCGCTCCGCCGCCAGCAGTTGATGGAGACGATCAGCCGGGTGTACCGGCTCTATGGCTACCTCCCGATCGACACCCCGGCCATGGAAGACCTCGCGGTCCTGCTCGGCAAGGGGGGAGGAGAGAATGAGAAACTGCTTTTCAAGATCCTCAAGCGGGGCGAGAAGCTGGCCCAGGCGAAAGACGAACTGGCAGACTATGGTCTTCGCTACGATCTCACGGTGCCGCTTGCCCGTTTCGTAGCGACCCACCAAGGCGAAATCCCAAAGATCTTTCGTCGTTACCACATCGCGCCGGTCTGGCGCGCCGATCGTCCGCAAAAAGGACGGTTCCGTGAGTTCTATCAATGCGACATCGACGTGGTGAACGGGGCCACTTCCGACTATGAGGTGGAGATCATCACCGCCACTGAGCGTGTGCTCAAAGAGCTGAACCTTGGACCTTATCGCTTCAGGCTGAGCGATAAGCGGCTGCTGCCTCTTCTGCTCGAAGGATGTGGCGTTTCCGGGCAACAGGTCGGTCCTCTTCTGATCGCCTTTGATAAACTCGATAAGGACGTCAACCAGGCTCGCCGTGAGACACAAGCCATTCTTCCCCAAGATTCCCAACCGGGGAAATGGGTCGACACTTTCATCTTGAGGTTCCATGCATTGCGACCACACGAGACCAGTCGGCATGAGCGCATGGACGAGCTCGCTCGGTTTCTGGATCCTGCTAAGGATCCCCAACTCCGATTCCTGGATCCCATCAAGAACCCCAAACTCCGCACGGAGATTGACAATGTACTGGAAGGACTGAAAGCAATCACCGCCTCGGTGTTGGCAATTAATCCAGCGTCTTCTATCGTCTTCGACCCGATCCTAGTCCGCGGCATGGACTACTACACGGGCCCCATTTACGAAGCGGTTGTGGAAGGGTTTCCATCCGCCATCCTGGGCGGCGGCCGATATGACGGGCTGATAGGACAATTCGCCGGCAAGAAAATTTCTGCTGTGGGATGTTCGCTCGGGTTCGAGCGTATCCTGGCTATACTGCAAGGGCGTGCGATCGGCCAATCCGGAACTGCGGCACCACGGGCCTTGCTTATCTGTGACAACGAGGATCCGGAACGCCTCCAACAGCAGGCCGAACGACTTCGGAACGAAGGGCTCTCCGTCGAAACCTACCTCGACCCCGATGATGTCGGGAAGCAGTTCAAGTATGCGGAAGCGGCAGGGATAACCTGGGCCATCAAGCGCTTCGATGCGGCTTCTGCATCGGTTACCGCCCGCTATCTCCCGGAACGGCGGGACCTCACCCTGTCCATGCCCGAGTTTAAGACCCTCCTCAGCGGCAAAAAACAAGCGTAATATCGTACGTAAATCTATACGCCTAAGATTTCCGTCTCGCGCCTCTTTTTCCCGTTGACTCCTGCCTAGCCTTTATGATATATTTTTCGTCGTGGTTCAATGTGATGAATCCTTTTGTATTCTGCTTAGTTACAATCACCTCCATCCTGTGAATTCAAGATGAAAAAAAGAGCCCTAGGTATTCTTCTATCCACAGGCCCCGATAACCCCAATCTTGCCACCGCCGTCGGGCTCTCCAGTGCTGCTTTGAAAGTAGGCGTTGACGTCTACCTCTATCTCATCGACGAGGGTGTGTTGACCGTCGATGATCCTCGCTTCCAGCCTTTACGTGATTCTGGATTGAAATTATTCGCCTGTGCCTATGGTGCACAACAACATGGTGTGCCAAGAAAGGATGATAAGGCCACATATTGTGGTTTAGTTGTTCTTTCAAATATCATTTCTACTTGTGATCGCTTTGTCGCGCTGAATTGATTGCGTCCGTGGTGGCTCGGCCTTCTCCCAAAACTCTAATTGTGATCCAGGTAGACCCTACAAAAAGTCATCGCGCGGTCGAAGCTCTTCGCATTGCGTTGGGGTTGGGATCTCACAATGAAGGGCAAGACATCAGCATCATCTTATGCGGCCGTGCTCCTTATCTCTTGTCTCAAGATGCAGGAGATATTGTTGACGAGGAGATATTGGAAAGGCATCTCCCTGTCTTCGTTGAGTGGAAAACGCCCTTCTTAATCGCAATGGATGCGGAAACACCTCGTCGCTATATCGCTGGCGTCGTGACGAAGCCTATCACCGCGGCAGAAATTTCCGCCGTATTCGAATCAGTAGACCGGGTCATCGTTTTCTCGTAGGAATGCATAGATGACGCTCCATCTCCTCAAAGCCGCTCCTAATCCTCTTGCACTCCAGATTCTTAGTTCTCAACCTCCTGCTGCCACGTCCCCTGTCGTCGTCCTCTTGTCGCCAAGGAACACAGCACTTCCGTTGCCTCAGTATACGGTATGCCATCTCATAGAGAATCCTTCGGCGCAAGAACAGGATGAACTCACGTATGAGCAACTCGTCGAGATGATCTTCAAGGTAGACAGGGTTATCACATGGTAAGTGCTTTTGTCCTTCTCTTCCGGTGTTGTTTTAGAAATTAAGAGGAGTAGGAAGTAGTAAGAGGAGTGATTGTGCATGGTGTGGACAGAAAAAAATTACATTCGACGATCAACTATATGGGATGGTTGTGTGTCTGAGGAGATTGGGGGTAACTCGGAATGTGCGCTGGGGATAGATTGACAGTGTGGTGAGAAGATGATGGTCTCCATCAGATGTGTAAGGCAGGCGTGTATGCAGATGCGTGGATATTATCCACAGGTGTGGAAAGAACTGTGGAGTCTTAAAAATTAAGGATTTGCTGTGGACGTAACCGCCATTTGGGAAACAAGCGTTGGCCGGCTCCGAGAACAGGTGTCGAAGGAAATCTTCGATACGTGGTTCCAAGGCATATCCCTAGGAGAACTCAATGAGACCGAGGCTAGGGTCAGGGTTCCCAACAGATTCTATCGCGACTGGATACGGGATCACTACCAAGGCCTTTTAGAACAAATTTTAAGGGATACGACGGGGCAGTATAACTTGCGCGTGGGCTTTGTCGTATCTGAAGCGGAACCACAAGAGAAAGCCGCATCCCGCGAAAGCCTTGACCGGCCAGGGATCGCGGGGGCAACGCGTGGAAGAAGAACGGGGCAGATAAACTTAAGGTACTCATTTGATAATTTCGTTGCCTCTCCAAACAACCAACTGGCCAGGGCCGCAAGCATGAAGGTCGCTGAGTCGCCAGCTGCTGCCTATAACCCGTTGCTGATCTACGGAGGCGTGGGGCTCGGGAAGACGCACCTCATGCACGCAATAGGCAATTACGTTCTCGAGCGTACGGATCTCCGGATCGCGTACGTGACGTCTGAGCAGTTCACCAACGAGGTCATCAACGGCATCCGGTACGACAAGATGATTGATGTTCGCCGCCGGTACCGCAACATCGACATGCTGCTGGTGGACGACATCCAGTTCATCGCCGGCAAGCAGGCGACCCAGGAGGAATTCTTCCACACCTTCAATAGCCTTTTCGAGGCCCGTAAGCAGATCGTCTTGTCAAGCGACCGATATCCCAAGGACATCCGCGAGATGGAGGAGCGATTGCGTTCCCGTCTCGACTGGGGCCTCGTGGCGGACATCCAGCCCTACCCCCTAGAGGCCCGAATCGCCATCCTCCGGGACAAGGCCGAGCGCGAAGGAATTAGGATCCCTGACGATGTTGCGTTGTTCGTGGCTACCAATATCAAGGCGAACATCCGGGAACTGGAAGGTTCGCTGATCCGGCTCGGGGCCTACGCGTCGCTGACCGGCCAGACTATCACGCTCGAGATGGCGCAAAACGTGCTCAAGGAACTGGTCGACGAGAAAAAGCGCGTGATCACACTCGACGTGGTGCAGGAGGTCGTCGCGACGAAGTTCCACATCAAGGTGGCGGACCTGAAGTCCAAGCGGCGAACGAAGGCGCTGGTATATCCGCGGCAGATCGCGATGTACCTGTGCCGGGAGATCACACAGCAGTCCTATCCCGAAATCGCGCGGCACTTCGGGGGCAAGGACCATACCACCGTCATGCACGCGTGCAAGCAGGTCGAGAAGGGAAAGCAGAGCGATTCCGGCCTGCTCGGAATACTCGAGGAGTTGAAGCGCCAGATCACCAGCGCATAAGCCCAGAAGGAGGCAGGCCGATGAAGATCAAGATAGCCAGGGACGAGTTGTTGACCGGGCTGCAGCGCGTCCAGGGAATAGTGGAGAAGCGCAATACCATGCCAGTGCTCTCCAACATCTTGCTGGAGACGAAGCAGGACGGGGTCGAACTGGTGGCAACGGACCTTGAGATCGGCATCCGGGGACACTACAAAGCCGAGGTCCTGCAGGCCGGGAGCGTCACCCTCTCCGCGCGCAAGCTCTACGAGATCCTCAAGGAGGTGGCGGACGGCGAGGTGATATTCACGACGCAGGAGAACAACTGGGTCCAGATCCAAGCCGGTCGGAGCCAGTTCAAGATAGTCGGGATGGCGGCGTCGGAGTTCCCGGCGCTGCCCACGATTGAGCGCGAAGGGCGGGTGGCCATTCCTGGGAGCGGACTTGCGTCGCTGCTCCGCAAGACCCTCTTCGCGGTCGGCGACAACGACGCGCGTTACATTCTCAACGGCCTGTTGATCACGCTGCTCTCCTCTGAAAAGAAGGTTACGATGAAACTGGTCGGCACCGATGGGCATCGCCTGGCGATCGCCGAGAGCGAACTGGCGCATGCAGGAACAGACCTTCCCAAAGAGGTCAAGGCCATCATTCCGCGCAAGGCGGCTCAGGAGATGCGGCGGCTGCTCGAGGAAGAGGAGGGCGAGCCGCTGCTGGGCTTCACCAAGAATCTGGTTACCTTCCAGAAGAGCGGGCTGTACCTGACCTCGCGGGTCATGGAGGGGACCTATCCCAACTACCAGCAGGTCATCCCGAAGGAGAGCGCCAAGAAGGCGGTGATCGAGCGGGCTGCGATGGAGGGCGCACTCCGAAGGGTCGCCGTGCTCTCAAAAGACAAGACGAACGCGGTCAAGCTTATGCTGCAAGCAGGCACGCTCACCCTGCACACGAGCAACCCCGACCTTGGAGAGGCCACCGAAGAGGTGCCGGCGCAGTACCGCGGGGAAAGCCTGACCACCGGCTTCAACGCCCGGTACATTCTCGATGCGCTGGCCGTGATGGACGGCGAGTCAGTCACTATGGAGATCAACAGCCCCTTAAACCCCTGCCTGATGAAATCGGACGGCGACCCAGGCTTCCTGTGCGTCGTCATGCCGATGAAGATCTAGGGAGGGTATAGCGAAGGAGGTCTATGGCCACGGACGAGACCAAGATCGAGAACGGGCCGCGCGACTCCTACGGCGCCGAGCAGATCAAGGTGCTGGAGGGCCTCGACGCCGTCCGCAAGCGCCCTGCCATGTACATCGGGAGCACCAGTCCCGAGGGCCTCCACCACCTCGTGTACGAAGTTGTGGACAACAGCGTTGACGAGCACATGGCCGGGTTCGGCGAGATGATCGAGGTCACGATCCACATTGACGGCAGCGTCACGGTGGTGGACAACGGCCGGGGCATCCCGACAGGCATGCACCCCACGCAGAAGAAGTCCGCCGCCGAGGTCGCCCTCACCATGCTCCATGCCGGCGGGAAGTTCGAGCAGGGCGCCTACACCGTGTCGGGCGGCCTCCACGGCGTGGGCATCTCGGTCGTGAACGCGCTCTCCGAGTGGCTGGAGATGGAGATCTGGCAGGACGGCCAAGTCTTCGAGCAGCGCTACGAGCGCGGCAAGCCCACCGCCCCCCTGAAGGTCACAGGCAAGACCAAACGGCGCGGCACGATGATCACGTTTAAGGCGGACCCCGAGGTATTCGAGACCACGGAGTTCAGCTTCGATATCCTGGCCCAGCGCCTGCGCGAGCTGGCCTTCCTCAACAAGGGCCTGGAGATCTCGCTCAAGGATGAGCGCAAGGAGCCGGCCAAGGAACAGGTGTTCCGCTACAAGGGCGGGATCGTGTCGTTCGTCGAGCACCTCAACGAGGCGAAGACCCCGCTGCACAAGCCCATCTACATCAGCGTCGAGAAGAGCGACATGATCTTGGATGTCGCCCTCCAGTACAACGACGGCTACGCGGAGAACATCTTCTCCTTCGCCAACAACATCAATACACGCGAGGGCGGCACCCATCTGGTCGGCTTCAAGGCGGCGCTCACCCGCACGATCAACAACTACGCGAACGCGAACGACCTGCTGAAGAAGGACGCGGAGTCGCTGACCGGGGATGACGTCCGCGAGGGGCTCACCGCTGTCATCAGCGTGAAGCTGCGGAACCCCCAGTTCGAAGGCCAGACCAAGGCCAAACTGGGGAACAGCGAGGTGAAGGGGATCGTCGAGGCGGCCGTCAACGAGGCCCTCGGGGCGTACTTCGAAGAAAACCCTCCGATCGCCCGCCGGATCGTCGGCAAGGCCGTCGACGCCGCGCGGGCACGCGACGCGGCTCGCAAGGCCAAGGAGTTGATCCGCCGCAAGAGCGCCCTGGACAGCGGCTCATTGCCCGGCAAGCTCGCCGACTGTTCCGAGAAGGATCCGGCCCACAGCGAGCTGTTCATCGTGGAAGGCGACTCGGCCGGCGGCTCCGCCAAGCAGGGCCGCGACCGGCGCTTCCAGGCCATCCTGCCGCT
>CAZSUT010000053.1:0-16230 GCA_964610095.1 uncultured Nitrospirales bacterium
AGATGGCGGGCCAACGGGCCGGTGATCGAAACCGTCCCGTTTCGGATGGCGTCCCGCTCGATGAAAAAGACGGGCATTACTCGAACATGTTTTTCATCTTGCTGAGGATGCCGCCCTCATGGTCGAGCGACTCGCCACTGCTCCGGGCGTATTCCTCCAGCAGTTCCTTCTGCTGCGGAGTCAGCTTCGTGGGGATTTCGACTTTCACACGGATGAGCTGATCGCCCGTGCCATTGCCCCGTAGGCTGGGCGCGCCGAGACCCTTGAGCCGGAAGATCTTGTCATGCTGGGTCCCGGGCGGGATCTTGATGACCGCGCCGTCGCCTTTCAGCGTCGGCACCTTGACCTTCACACCGAGCGCGGCGGCGGGGAAACTGATGGGGACTTCACAGACGATGTCATTGCCCTTGCGGGTGAAGGTCGGATGCGGCGCGACATGGATCAGCACATAGAGGTCGCCGGGCGGGCCGCCGTTCTCCCCCGGTTCGCCCTCGTTCGCCAGGCGCAGCCGGGTGCCCGTCTCGACGCCGGCTGGAATGTGCACGTTGAGCACTCGTTCCGTCTGCACCCGCTGCTGTCCGCGGCACGTCGGGCAGAACGCGGTGATGGTGTGGCCGGTGCCCTGGCAGCGTCCGCACGTCTTATTGATGGTGAAGAAGCCCTGTTGGAACCGGAGCTGGCCAGCGCCCTTGCAGCTCGGGCAGATCTTGATGTGTTCAGGGCTCTTGGCCCCGCTGCCGCGGCACTCCTTGCAGATCTCCCATCGAGGGATCTTGAGGCTGACTTCCTTGCCGTTGATGGCGTCTTCAAAGGCGAGATTCAGGCGGTACTCGATGTCGGAGCCGCGTGTGACCCGGCGACCACCTTGCCGCCCGCCGAAGAAGTCCTCGAAGATGTCGTTGAAGATATCGCCAAAGCCTTGCCCGAACCCTTCAAAGCCCCGTGGGCCCTCGGCATGGCCGAAGGCGTCGTAGCGACGGCGCTTGTCCTGGTCGCTCAGCGTGGCGTAGGCTTCGTTGATCTCCTTGAATTTCTCCTCGGCCGCCTTCTTCTCCTGCTCGCTGGTCTGGGTGTCGGGATGGTGCTGCCGTGCGAGCCGTCGGTAGGCCTTCTTAATCTCCTCCTCGCTGGCGTTCCGGTCGACGCCGAGGACCTCGTAGTAGTCTAGTTTCACCGTCGAGGCCATGGCTCGTCATGGCAACACACGATCATGACTTGTCCTTGTTCACTTCAGTGTATTCGGCGTCCACCACCTTTTCCTCGCCCTGACCGCTGCCCGCGCTGCCGGGTTGGCCGTTGCTGCTAGCCCCGTCGGCTTCCGACGCTCCTGCGCCGCTCGATGCGGTCTTTTTGTACATTTCCTCGCCGATCTTCTGCGAGGCCCTGACCAGGTTCTGGGTCGCCGTCCGGATGGCGTCCAGGTCATTGCCCTCCATCGCCTTGCGAGTCGCCTCGATCTCTTCTTTGATCTTGTTGCGGTCCTGCTCGCTGATCTTGTCGCCGTGCTCGGAGAGGAGCTTCTCGATGCCGTAGATCCGGTTGTCGGCCTCGTTGCGGACTTCCACGAACTCCCTCTTTTTCTTATCCTCCGCCGCGTGGGCCTGGGCGTCCTTGACCATCTTCTCGATCTCGTCCTTGTTCAAGCCGCTGGTCGCGGTGATCCGGATCGATTGCTCTTTCTGCGTCGCCAGATCCTTGGCCCCGACGTGGACGATGCCGTTCGCGTCGATGTCGAAGGTGACTTCGATCTGGGGCACGCCGCGCGGCGCCGGCGGGATGCCCACGAGGTCGAAGTGGCCGAGCGACTTGTTGTCGGCCGCCATCTCCCGCTCGCCCTGCAGAACGTTGATCGTCACCGCCGTCTGGCCGTCCGCGGCCGTGGAGAAGATTTGGCTCTTTTTGGTCGGGATGGTCGTGTTGCGCTCGATCAGCCGGGTGAACACGCCGCCCAGCGTCTCGATGCCGAGGGTCAGGGGCGTGACGTCCAGCAACAGCACGTCCTTCACCTCGCCTTTCAATACGCCGCCCTGGATCGCCGCGCCGACTGCGACGACCTCGTCCGGGTTCACGCCCTTGTGCGGCTCCTTGCCGAAGAACTCCCGCACGAGCTGGATGACCTTGGGCATGCGGGTCATGCCGCCGACCAGCACGACTTCGTCCACGTCCTTGGCCGTGATGCCGGCGTCGGCCAGCGCCTTCTTGCACGGCTCGATCGTGCGCTGGACGAGATCGTCCACCAACTGTTCAAGCTTGGCCCGCGTCAGCTTCATCACGAGATGCTTAGGCCCGCTGGCGTCTGCTGTGATGAACGGCAGATTGATCTCAGTCTCCTGAGAGGACGAGAGCTCGATTTTCGCGCGCTCGGCCGCTTCCTTGAGGCGCTGCAGAGCCATCCGGTCCTTTTTCAGGTCAATACCCTGGTCCTTTTTGAACTCCTCGACCAGCCAGTCCATGACCCGCAGGTCGAAGTCGTCGCCGCCCAGGAAGGTATCGCCGTTGGTGGACTTGACCTCGAACACTCCATCGCCGATTTCCAAGATGGAGATGTCGAAGGTGCCGCCGCCCAGGTCGTAGACTGCGATCCGCTCGTCCTTTTTCTTGTCCAGGCCGTAGGCCAGCGAAGCGGCCGTCGGCTCGTTGATGATGCGGAGCACGTTGAGGCCCGCGATCTGGCCGGCGTCCTTGGTGGCCTGCCGTTGGCTGTCGTCGAAGTAGGCGGGCACCGTGATGACGGCTTCCGTCACCGGCTCGCCCAAGTAGTCTTCCGCGGTCTGCTTCATCTTCTGGAGGATCATGGCCGAGATTTCGGCCGGGCTGTAACGCTTCCCACGGATCTCGACGTGCGCGTCGCCGTTCGGGGCGGACACGACCTTGTAAGGAAGGCGTTTCAACGCTTCGCGCACTTCCTTGGCATCATACTTCCGCCCGATCAGGCGCTTGATCGAGTAGACAGTGTTCTCCGGATTCGTAATGGCCTGGCGCTTCGCGATCTGTCCCACCAAGCGCTCCCCCTTCTCGGTGAACCCCAACACCGACGGGGTGGTCCGGTTCCCCTCCGCGTTGGCGATGACGACCGGGTCCCCTCCCGACATGATGGCCACGCAGGAGTTCGTTGTCCCGAGATCGATTCCGATTACTTTACCCATGGTCTTTCTCCTTCCCTTCGCCCCCGAATCATGAACGGACAGCCAACCAGCCGTTATGGCGTCGACTTCACTGGTGCGTCCCGGCAGTCATCCGGACCGCTCGCGGCGACCGTCACCGTCGCTGGCCGTAGCACACGGTCATGCAGAAAGTACCCCTTTTCATATTCTTCCACGATCGTATTCGGCGCCTGTCCCTTGGGAGCCACCGTCGCCACTGCCTGGTGCAAGGCCGGATCGAAGGGCAATCCCACGCTGGGGATCGGCCTGACACCGAAACGGGACAAGACCTCCAGGTACTGCTTGCACGTCAGCTCCACGCCCTCGATCAGGCCGTTCGTGCCGCCTGATTGCTGAGCGTGCTGGAGTGCCCGCTGCAAGTTATCCAACACGGGAAGCAACTCTCGCAGGAGGCGTTCGGTTGCATACTTCGCGTACTCCACCTGATCCTTCTGCACCCGTTTCTTGTAGTTCTCGAATTCCGCAGCCAACCGGAGGTACCGGTCCTGGGCGGCCTTGATCTCCTCTTCCAGGGACGGAGCCTGCTGTGCACTGGCGGCGGACTCCGCCGTCTCGGCGGCCGTGGCATCGGCGTCCGACGCTGACTCCTCGACACGGGACTCTGACTTGTCGAACGTGTCCGACCCGCCTGTTTTTTCTACAGAATCGCTCTTTTTTCTCATTCCGTATACTCAGCGTTGCTTTAGAGTAGCCATCGCGTGCCGGTAATCAAGCCAAGAGGCCGGTTTCTCTAGAAAAATTCTTCTGGAAGCAGGGGAAGTTAGGATGGTCTGTTCAGGGCGTAGAGGAGGGCGAGCCCTTCAAGGGTCAGGTGATGCCGTACCTCGCGGATTGTGCGGGATTCAGGGGCGATCATGCCCGCGAGCCCCCCAGTCGCCACCACGAAGCAGTCCTGACCCAGTTCCTGCTGGACCCGGCGCACGAGTTCGTCGACCAGCCCGGCGTACCCGAAGATCAGACCAGACTGCATGCTAGTCACGGTGTCCTGGCCGATGGCGGTTTTGGGACGAACCATCTCGATCTTGGGCAGCTTCGCGGCCCGGGAGAACAGGGCCTCGGCCGAGATCCGCAGGCCTGGGGCGATGGCGCCACCCAGGTACTCTCCCGCTGCCGTGACCGCGCAGAAGGTGGTGGCGGTCCCGAAATCCACGATAATGATAGGCCCGCCATATCGACGGTAGGCCGCCGCCGCATTGACGATCCGGTCGCTGCCGACTTCGCGCGGGTTGATGTATTTGATGGTCAGGCCAGATTCCAGCTCGTGGGACACGACTAGCGGGAGGCAGTGGAGGTAGGTCTCGGACAACTCCTCGAAGAGCGGCGTCAGCGGCGGCACGACGCTCGACAGGATGACGCCGTCCACGCGATCCGGGCTGATCCCTTCAACCCTCAGGAGATCCAGGAGCAGGACGGCGTACTCGTCGGTGGTCTTGGAGTGGTCCGTACTCACTCGCCAGTCGGCCAGGAGCTTGGCATCGTCGAAGACGCCCCAGACGATGTTCGTGTTGCCGATGTCGATCGCGAGCAACATAGAAGCTACCGCAAGTGTACGACATCTCCGGCCCGGATTTCGAGAACCTTTCCATTCTTTGTGCGAAGGCGCAGCGCGCCGTCGGAGGCGAGTCCTTCGGCTGTCCCTTCGGCCTGCTCGCTGCCGGTCAGCTCGACCCGGACCGGTTTGCCGATGGTATCGCACGCCGCTTGATACGCGGCGGAGATGTCACCGAGCCCGTGGGCGCACGCATGATCGTACAGGCGTTCCAATTCCCCCAGCAGCATGGCCAAGAGTCGGCTCCTGTCGACGGGTGATCCTGTCTCAATCGAGAGCGAGGTGGCGGTCGCGCGGAGGTCTTCGGGGAAGGCCTCGACCGGCATATTCACGTTGATGCCGATGCCGACCACCACGGCACGTCCGCTCGCCGGGCCGGTTCCGACTGCGTCAACCAGGATGCCGGCCAGCTTGCGCCCCACCCCGCCTCGGATGGCGAGCACGTCGTTAGGCCACTTCAGCCTGACGTCGAGAGTAGTCAGCGTGCGGATGGTGCGAAACACCGCCACCGCGGCGAGCATGGGGGTCCAGGTGAACATTTTCGAGGGAAGCATCCGGGCTAGGAGAATGGACACGTACAGATTGAGCCCGCGAGGGGAGAGCCAAGTCCGCCCCAATCGGCCACGGCCCGCCGTTTGGGACTCGGCGACCACCACGGTGCCATCTGGCGCGCCCTGATGCGCAAGATCAGCCAGGACGCGATTCGTCGAATCCACTTTATCGTGAAGGTGGAGGGCTGCTCCGATCACGTTGGTTGACAGATGTGCGCGGATTGTGTCCAGCGAGAGGGGAGGAGAAGACACTGCGGTCACTTGGGGACGATATCCATGCTGAGGTTGACGGCCGGGGCCGAGTGCGTCAGCTCGCCGACGGAGATGAGATCCGGCCCTGCCGCGGCGATCTCGCGCACATTGCTCAAGGTGACCCCGCCGGACACCTCGATCGTGGCGCGCCCCTTGATCAACTCGATGGCTTTGCGGATGGCGGGCACCGCCATGTTGTCGAGCAGGATGATATCGGCGCCCCCGTCGAGAGCGGCTTGCACGGCCTCGAGCGATTGGACCTCGACTTCGATCTTCAGGCCGTGCGGGGCCCGTTCCCGGGCCTGTCGGCAAGCCCTGGCAACGTCGCCGCCGGCCAGCGCGAGATGGTTGTCCTTGATCAGGATGCCGTCCGCCAGACCGTAGCGGTGATTCGACCCGCCGCCCAGTGTCACGGCCCATTTCTCTAAGGCCCGCAGGCCAGGCGTCGTCTTCCGAGTATCGACGATTCTGGTCTTGAACCCCTTCACCGCGTCGCAGAAATTCGCCGTCAGCGTGGCGATGCCGGACAGCCGCTGCAGGAAATTCAGGGACACACGCTCGCCTTTCAGGATGGAACGGCCGTCGCCGGTCACAGTAAGAACCATAGTGCTAACGGGGACGCGGTCGCCATCCTTGAAACGTGAGGAACATTCCAGGGAAGGATCCACTTGTGCGAACACTTCCTCGGCGACGGCGAGGCCGGCCAAGACCAACCCTTCGCGTTCTTCGGCAACGATCGTGCCGCGAGCGGGGACGGCTGTGGAAAACAAGGCCTTGGTCGTCACGTCACCCGCGCCGAGGTCTTCGGACAGGGCGCGTGCGACGATCTCGCGAATGTTCATTCCTAACCTCCTGCCATCGCGCGCAGGCGCCGAAGCTCAACGGACAGCTTTTCGTGTTCTGCTTTGCACTCCTCGTGACGCGCTTTTGTTTTCTTCAGGACATCCAGAGGCACTTTCGTAACAAATTCCGGCTTCGAGAGTTTCCTTTCATCCTGTTCCATTTGAGCGGCGAGCTCTTTCAGGCGCTTCTCGATACGGCTTTTTTCCTTTGCGACGTCAATGAGGCCGGCCAGATCAACGCCGACTTCAACAATAGACCCTCCCGGGAAAACGATGGAAGTCGTGGCGGCGGAAGCCGGGTGCTTGATATCCGTTCCGATGTTAAGCGTCCTTGCCCGGGCAAGCGATGCAATCAGGTCTTGGTAATTTCTAAGGGATTGTTCCAACACGTAACTTGGAGTCATAACAGTGACCGCCAACTCCTTGGACGGAGCGATCACCTGAACACCCCGAATCTCTCTTATCCCTTCAACCACCTTTAGGCTACCCTCTATCTCCTGCTCAATGTTCTCCTTGATTAAGGCGGTGTTTTGTGACGGATACGGCGCCACCATGACGCTGTCGCCGGCATGCGGAATGGTCTGCCAGATCTCCTCAGTGATGAAGGGCATAAATGGATGCAAGAGTCGTAACAGCGTTTCGAAGCTCTCGATCAGGGTCGTGCGCGTCAGGGCGGCCTGACGTGAGGCCTTGTCAGCGAGAGCCGGCTTCGCGAGCTCTAAGTACCAGTCACAGTACTCATGCCAGATAAAGTGATAGACGGTGTTGGCTGCTTCATCGAAACGGTACTGCTCGAGCGATCGGTTGACTTCCCCGATACAACGGTGGAGACGGCTCATGATCCATCGGGTGGCGATGGGCCGATCGGCCAACGGGGCTTCCGCGCGGGGGCCGTCCAGATTCATCAGAATGAACCTCGCCGCGTTCCACAGCTTGTTCGCGAAGTTTCGATAGCCCTCGATGCGTTCCTCCGAAAGCTTGATGTCGCGACCTGGCGAGGCCATCGCTGCCAGGGTGAACCGCAAGGCGTCGGTCCCGTACTTGTCCATCACTGCCAGGGGATCGATGACGTTGCCCTTGGACTTGCTCATCTTCTGGCCTTCGGCATCCCGCACCAGCGCATGAATGTAGACGTCCCGGAAGGGTACCTGCCCCATAAATTTCAGGCCCATCATGATCATCCGGGCAACCCAGAAGAAGAGGATGTCGAACCCAGTCACTAGCGTGGAGGTCGGATAGAAGGTATTCAGCTCCGGCGTGTCGTCCGGCCACCCCAGCGTCGAGAACGGCCAGAGCGCGGAGGAGAACCACGTGTCCAGGACGTCAGGGTCCCGCACTAGTTGATGGTGACCGCAATCAGGACAGTGTGAGGGCGCGTGCCTGGCCACGAGGGGTTTGGCTTCAGCCGTCAGCGTAAAGGATCGTGATGTCTCAAGGAGGGTCCCTGCATCACGACCACAGTTCACGCAGTACCACGCTGGAATCTGATGCCCCCACCAGATCTGACGCGAAATGCACCAGTCCTTGATGTTCCGCATCCATCCGAGGTAATTGTTCGTCCATTGTTCGGGGATCAGGCGAATCTGTCCAGACTCGACAGTCTTGATGGCCGGCTCGGCGAGCGGCCGGATCTTCACGAACCACTGCGGGGACAGGTAGGGCTCCACCACCGTCTTGCAGCGGTAGCACTTGCCAAGCGCCATGGCATGGTCTTCGACCATGGCCAGAAAGCCGCCCTTCTCCAAGGCTTCCACTACGAGAGCTCGAGCCTCACGCACCGGTTTGGATGCGAGGCGCTCTTGGAGGGCGTCGTCCACCTGCGCGTCGCGTAGGCCGGCTGGATCGAGGTGTGCCTGCTGGTCGAACAGCGCTAATCGCGGCAAGTTATGGCGCAGGCCAGCCTCAAAATCGTTGAAATCGTGGGCCGGCGTGATCTTCACCGCGCCAGTTCCGAATTCCCGATCCACGAGGATCGAGTCCCCGACGACTGGTATGAGACGCCGCGTCAGCGGGAGCTTGACGCGCTTCCCGATGAACCGGTTGTAACGAGGATCCTCTGGATGGACGGCGACGCCGGTGTCTCCCAACATGGTCTCAGGCCGCGTCGTCGCGACGGTCAAGTGCGCGGTCGGATCGTCCGCCAGCGGATAGCGGATGTGGTAGAGCTTGCCGGTGGTGTCCTCGTGCTCCACCTCGATGTCGGAGAGGGCCGTGAGACACCGGGGGCACCAGTTGATGAGACGTTCCCCGCGGTAGATGAGGCCGTCTTCATAGAGCCGAACGAATACCTCGCGCACGGCCTTCGACAGGCCCTCATCCATCGTGAAGCGCAGACGGTCCCAGTCGCACGACGATCCCAGGCGCTTGAGCTGCTCGATGATCGCGCCGCCGGACTGTGCTTTCCACTCCCAGACCTTCTGGATGAACCGATCGCGCCCAAGCTTGTCGCGTGTCGTCCCTTCGGCTAGGAGCTGCTTCTCCACCACGTTCTGGGTGGCGATGCCAGCATGGTCGGTCCCCGGCACCCAGAGAGTGTTTCGCCCCTGCATGCGGCGCCAGCGGATCAGGATGTCCTGGAGCGTATTGTTCAGGGCGTGCCCCATGTGTAAGGATCCGGTGATGTTGGGAGGGGGGATCACGATCGCGTACGGAGAGCCGGGGCCGGTCACGGAGGCATGAAAATAGCCGCGTTCGGCCCAGGTCTGGTACCAACGGCGCTCAACCTGCTTGGGGTCGTAGGCTTTTTCCACGGAAGGTTATCCTAGCACGGAGCGTAAACGACAGGAAGGATGAAAGAATCGGAGAGGTACTCAGGCTTCGGCTGTCAGGCGCTCGATCTCTTTCTTAACTTCGGCTTCGGCTTTCGAGCCGACCATGTCTCGTGCCACCTTTTCGATGATCTCCGCGGCAAGCTGCTCAACCATAGGCTTGAGCACATCCGGCAAAACCTTGCGAGTGACTTCCTGCACGGTCTCCTTGATGAGGACTTTCTCTTCGGAGACGGCGGTTTCGACAAGGCCGGGCACCATTTTTTTCAACGACTCTTCGACCTGCTGTGTGAGCAGAGAGGGGACTGTGTCCCGTACAATTGTCCGTACCACATCCTCGGCTATCTTGGTGATGGCAGTGGTGAGGGGAGTCAGGTCGACGTTAGGTACGCCTGCCATGGCGGTAACTCCTTTTAGTGGGCCACGCTAACAGAGGACCTACCTAATGTCAAGATTCGTCTCGTTGACTTGACGGACAAATGGTCTCAGAATCACCGCATATGGTCCAGGAAGGTCAAGCACAACGATGAAACGGGTAGTCGTACCGGTAGCGCATGGGTTTGAGGAAATCGAGACTGTGACGGTTGTGGACATCCTTCGACGCGCGGGGGTTTCCGTGACTATCGCAGGAGTTGAAGGAGGGGTTCCCCCAGCTGTCGTCGAGGGGCGGACCGGCATTAAGTTAGTACCAGACGTGACCATCGATAAGGTCGAAGCGACTGATTTCGACATGATTGTCTTGCCCGGAGGGCTCAAAGGCACCCAGACTCTCGCGAAGGACACGCGGGTTGCCCGACTGCTGCCTCTTTTCCAAGAAGGAGAGCGGTACATCGCCGCTATCTGCGCTGCCCCGACCGTGCTGGCGGCTCATGGAATGATCGCCGGACGGAGGCTGACCAGCCATCCCTCGGTGAAGGAGCAACTCACCGGTGCGGTCTACGACGAGGGGCGAGTGGTGATAGACGGGAGACTGGTAACAAGTCGTGGGCCTGGGACGGCGATGGAGTTCGCAATGGCCCTTGTCGAGATTCTGATGGGCAAGAAGAAAGTCGAGGAAATCAATCAAGGGGTGTTAGCGAAATCGATCCCTTTCCTTGAATAGGCTTTCCAGGCTTTCCAACGACACGTGTTCCAGACTGGGGAGCACCAGGTGGGCTGCGGTGAGTTGATCTGGCGGGTAGGTGGTAGCGAGGGCGACCACTTTCATCTTGGCTGCCCGGGCTGATTGGATTCCGGCCAGTGAATCCTCCATCACGAGACATTCCGTGGCCTGGATCGCTGGGCTAGGGCATGGCGGCGCCTCATTGAGACGGGCCAGGGCCAGGTAATAGGTGGCAGGATCCGGTTTTCCGATCGCAGCGTCCTCGGCGGAGATCAGGACCGCAAAGGCTTTCTCGATCGGCGTGTCGTGAAGCGCGAACTCGATCTGCTGTCGTCTCCCTCCCGACGCGATCGCCAGACGATAGCGCGCGGAGGCACGCGTGACGAACTCCACGACTCCTGGGAAGAGTGGGGGCCTGCGCGTTTCCGTCAGGGATGCGAAGAGCGTGGCCTTTCTTTCGGCGATCCGCTGCATACGCGCCGGATCGCGCTGGCCCGTGGTCTTTTCCAGAAGCGAGCCGGCACAGGTGCGTTCATCCATGCCGAGGTAGGTGCCATAGTACTTCTCTTTCGTGAGGGCCAGCCCGTCTTCGGCCAGCGCTTGTTGGAAGGCGAGGAAATGGGTCGTCTCGTCGTCGGCAATCACCCCGTTGAAGTCGAAGATGATCGCCCGCAGAGCTGGAATCGTCATGGCCGCGCGGGTTTGAGAGTCCTCATTGTCTTCTTGATGAGACGGAAGCGCCACGGTTTGGCCGCCCAGGGGCCGGCGTAGTCCACTCCAATGCGGGGGAAGGTGCCGATCTGGGTGCGCCGGACCTGTTCCCCACGGTCTTCGATCCAGAAGACCTTGCCACTCGTCAAGTCGTGATAATTGAGCCGTCGATCGATCTCGAACAGCCGGCACACGCGTCCCGGTCCATCGGCAAGCCCTGCTTCATGCAGGACTGCTCTGATGAGCACGGCCGCTGGATAGTCAATGCGCTCCGTCACCACGTTGAGGCAATGATACATCCCATAGATCATGTAGACATAGGCCAGTCCCGGAGGGCCAAACATCACCTCGGTCCGTTCCGTCCGGCCGCGCGATGCATGAGAGGCGCGATCCTTAGGCCCGACGTAGGCTTCCACTTCGATGATCCGGCCCTCCCGCAAGCCTGTGGCCGTCTCCCGCACGAGGTATTTCCCCAACAGGCTCCGGGCGACCTGCAGGGTCGGCCGCGCATAGAACGAGGCGGGCAAGATGACACCGCTCATACGCTGAGGTCCTTGCGTATCGTCGCGACCAAGCGCTCGAATGAGGCATCCGGACCCGCGAGCGACTGCGTCACGAGCTCGATATGGCTCGGGCCCTGCACGCCAAGCCCTAACTCGATCGCGCGTTTGATCTGACGCTGTTCCCAGACCGCCTGTTCGGTGACCTTGGGCCACGCGCCGAAAGTGCGGATGAGGGCGACGGCGACCGCGTCCAGCGCTATGCGATCGCCGCTGACCAGGAGGATATCGGCCCGGGCCGGCGTGCCGCTGGTCGGGCCGCCGGCAATCATGAGCGTTGTGCTGTCGGCGATGGTGAGGTGGGGGTGAACTGCGAGGTTCAGCTCGGCGATCCGCTCGTGCCAGTCAGGCGAGAGAAAGCTGACGGAGGGGCGGTAACGCGGGTGGATGATGCCGACCAAATTCTTCAGGCTGCAGGAGTAGTGCGCGAATCTGTGAGTCTTGACGACCGGCAGGTTGATGAACACATCCGCGTCATAGACCGGCTTCGATACATAGTAACGGGGGAGCGCCTTGGCGTCGACCGGCTCCACTCGCACCCATGGCTCTTCTTCCAAGGACAGAACGGAAGCGCCGGCCGACTCGGCGGCCTGCTTGATGCCGGTCGCGGCGAGGTTGGCCGAGGAAGGGAACCGGATGATGCCCGAGCTATCGGCGACGGTGACCGCCTGCGCGCCGGCTTCCTGCACAAGTCGGACCACGGCTGCCACCACTTTCGGGTTGGTAGTGGAGGGCGGAGGGCGGTCGTTGACGACGTTTGGTTTGACCAGGACCCGCTTGCCGCGGAGATCCAGCCGGCCGATGCCTCCGATCAGATTGAGCCCGGCTTGCAGCATGGCTTGCGGATCTTCTCCGCGCACGATGGCGACCAGGGCTTTTCCGTCCCTCAAAAAGGGATTAGTGGGCAACGGCTTTGCCGGGACCAGAGCCCCATCTGGTTCAAACAGCAGCGTATTGAGTATTGACCGCGGAGCGAAGGCCACGGCTGGCAGGAGGGTCAGCCCCCAAGCGAGCCGTCCGAGCATTTCGCGACGCGTGAACAAATCGTCATCACCTCTACAACGGGTCATGGTAGGAAAACGCAGAGAATCTTGCAATCCCTTGGCTAGTCTGAGTAGAGTAAACCTAGCAAGAGAGGGGCTGATGCCGACGCGTCTAGTCAGACTCGTTCTCATGATCGTCTGTGTGGTGGGGATTACATCCGCCAGTCATGCTGCGGCTGGATCCTTGCCGCTTGAACCCGATGTAAGCACCCGGGTCGACGAATTGTACGATAGTGAATCGCGGCTCTATCTGTTTCTGTATTCCTTGAAAGGTGACGGCACCGTGGATTACGTCGCCGGTCGCTTCGTGCGCGAGCACGCCCGCAGCGAGTACGGCAATCCGGTGTACGACACCGAACGTTTTCCGATTTTCTACTGGTGGAATCATACCCTGTGGGCCGATCGTGAGCAGGACGGCGTGAACGGGAACGAGACGGTGTACAAGGAGAACGTCGACTTTGATCGGTCCCGGTACAAGCCTTGCCTGTTCAATGGCCAGGTGTGCTGAACCACACCCCCCACGACGAAACGACATGCTGACCTGCCTGTTTGGGTGATGCGGTGCGCATTCTCCCTCCACTACAGGATTGTTGCGGGGAAAAGGCTTGACAGCCGGTCTTGGCGTGGGTTAAAAATTGATCTCCAATTTACATTATTTCCACTCATTTGGGGACCATCTATCCGCAGGTTAAGGCTACACCCAATAAATCAACGAAAGACATGATAAAGGTTCTCTTTTTCCGCCAAGGTTTTTTGTTTAGGAGGCCGGTCATGAAAGGGTCAAACTACCGTAACGTGTTTTCTCCTTCCTTGATCATTTACTCACTGATTCTTGCTGTCTGTCTTGTCGTTCCTTCCCCTGTGCTCGCTGCTGACTCTGACGCCCATCAAGGCCACGGGGTGAGCCATGCCGCCATGGGGATGGTCGACAACTCGAACGAGCCATGGGCGCAGCAGCTCAAAGGCCAAACGATTGTGGAGGATGCGATAGCGGGCCGTGCCAATCGCTCGGCATTGGTCGAGTTGCAGCACAACCGGCTCATGGAGCAGATGGCCAGGCAGGTGGAAGCTGGGCTGGTCACCAACACCGGCCTGTTCAACGGCATGTCCACGATGCACCAGTACGACGGCCAGGGTTACCTGCTGGCATCGCAGCCAGGTGTTGAACCGGTAGCGACGTCCGGTGGCCGATGTCCCTCGACCGCCCCAGTGAGGAAGTATGACATTTCCGCCATTAACATCGAGATCACGCTGAACCAGTGGCTCGATTTCTACCCCGGGTATATGTACGTCCTGACGGAGAACATTGAAAAGGTCCGAGCAGAAGAGGCCAAGAACGCCAAGGCGCGTGAGAACGAAAAGGACCAGTACGATCCTGGGGCTGTCACCAACGGTATCCAGGGCGACTACATCCAGCCCCTCGTGATCCGTGGCAACCAGGGCGACTGCATCAAGATCGCTTTGCGGAATGCCTTGGAAGGCGGAGACGCGGTCAGCCTTCATATCCATGGCTCCAGCATGGTCATCAGCGCGACGGGCAAGCCGGCCACAACGACCAATCCTGACGCCGTGGCGACGAAGAACAAGCCCGTGGAGATGGAATGGTATATCCATCCCAACACGCAGGAAGGAGGGCGTCAGTTTCATTCTTACAGCAACGATCGCGAATTGACGGTCTTAGGCATGTTCGGCACCTTTGTGGTCGAGCCGAAAGGGTCGCGCTATCTCGATCCGATCGGAACCGGCGAGCCCACCGAGATGCGGAGTGGATGGCAGGCGATCATTCAGAACGGGGCCGGCCCGGACTTCCGCGAGTTTGTCATTATCTACCATGAGGTGGGGGATGAGGCTTTTCGTCCGGTCAACAAGAAGGGGGACTTCCTTCCGCAGCGCGATCCGCTCACCGATACCTATCGGCCGGGCGGTCGCGCGCTCAATTACCGCAGCGAGCCGTTCGGCATCAACAACATGCACGTTCAGCATGAATACTTCGGATTCGAAGACGAGTCCATGGGCTACAGCTCTTACGCGTTTGGAGACGCCCCGACCACGATCCCACGTTCGTATTTGGGCGATCCGGCAAAGTTCCGCTTGGTCCATGGTGGATCCGAAGTCTTCCATTCACACCATCCGCACGGCGGGACGATCCGCTGGCTGCGTAGCCCGCGGTCCAGCGACGAAATGCCGCTGTGGTTTACGGCGAAGAACGGTCCAGTCAAGTACCCGGTGGTGCGCACCAAGTCGGACCGGGTGGATGTTCAGGTGATCGGACCGTCAGAGGCCTTTGACCTGGACACCGAATGCGGATCCGGCCTGTGCCAGCAATTGGCTGGGGACTTTCTGTTTCACTGCCACGTCGCCCACCACTACGTGTCCGGCATGTGGGGCTACTGGCGGGTGTACAACACCATGCAACAGGGCGAGTTCCACACCGATGTCATGCCGGACCTCCGCGAGCTGCCGGACCGCAAGAACAGGATGAAGATCGGTGTGACCTCGGACAAGCTGATCGGCAAGACGGTGGACTGGTTCGGGAAGACCTTCCAAATCGTCGAAAAGGGTAAGACCAACTGGAAGGGCAATCCGGCCGTCGTCACGATCACGGATTGGGTCGAGATGCAGCTGCCGACCCAGGGCAAGCCAGGGCACAAGGACGATGAAGTCGGGCAGATCAAGTCCTATGACGCGACCGTGCTGGACTGGGGCTGGAAGGGTAACACGGCGATGACCGAGAAGGAAAGCACCATCGCCAACCCCAAATATAAGTCCAAGACGCCAGGGGAACGGCAGCCGATTCTCTTCGAACCGACCACCGGAAAGGTGTCATGGCCGCATTTGAGGCCGCACTTCGGAAAGCGCGTGATGTTCTCACCAAACCATAACCCGGCTCCCTGGCTGGAGATGATCCATCAGAATGAGGACGGCAGCCGCAGCGTCGATCCAGCCAAGCCGGGAGAGAACGGCGTCTGGAGCCTCTGCCCTGAAAACGCGGGCCGTAAGTACTACAACCTCCACTTCATTAATGTACCGATTGAAATCAGCAAAGGGGAAGGCAAGGAACCTCCGATCGTTGATAAATTGGGGTTGATCTATGTCTTGCACGAAGAGGAAGAGGCCGTTCGGAAGAACAACGATCTCCGATACCCGCTGGTCTTCCGGGCAAGCGTGTACGACTGTGTGGATTGGACCCTCACCAGCGAATGGTTGGACGACGACTTTACGAACTTTCAGTCCTCCAAGATCAATCTTCATCCCCACTTCCTCCAGTTCGATAACCAGTCGACAGACGGCGTAATCACGGGCATGTCCTATGAGCAATCAATCCGTCCCTTCACGATGTTGGAGAAGAAGGAGAAGAAGGGGCTTCCCGTTCCGATGAACACAGTACTCACGGCTCCGGCCAAGAAGGGGAGCAAGAGCATTACGGTCAAGAACGCGGCTCAGTATCATGTGAAGACGGAGTTGCTGGTAGGCGCGGATAACGTACAGGGCAATGAGATCCAGCGCATCGCTTCGATTTCCGGCAACGCGATCACGTTCGAGAATCCGCTAAAGCATGACCATCCGAATGGCGACATCGTGACCGTAGAGTTCGTCCGTCAGCGGCTCTGGGTGGATGCTGATGTGGGGACCGTGTTCTGGCACGACCATGCCTTCGGGGCTACCACCTGGCCGCACGGCGGGTTCG